>NZ_JBVJOT010000006.1:0-220367 GCF_055583025.1 Streptomyces sp. NPDC104831 | reverse complement strand
TGTTGGGGTTGCCGTGCTCGAAGAGGCCGCCCTTCTCGCCGAAGTCGGGGACGTCGGTCTCGATCTCGTCGAGGATGACGCGGCCGACCTTGGTGGACAGCACGTACTCGTCGCGGGGCTTGGTGGCGAGGACCTGGCCCAGGCGCTCCTCGGCGAGGCCGGCGCCGTAGAAGGGGGCGGTGTCGAAGTAGCGGATGCCCTGGTCCCAGGCGGCCTCCACGGTCGCGCGGGCCTCCTCGTCGGGGATCGCGCGGAACATGTTGCCCAGCGGGGCGGTGCCGAAGCCGAGACGGCCGGGAAGGAGGTTCTTCAGCGACATGGTGGTGCCTTTCGATGGGTGCCTTGGCGCCGGGAGTGCCGGAGCCGAATGCCCTGCGCCTATCAATGCAGGAGCACCTTACAAGCGTCAACAATAATTGCAGACGCGGGCTAATGCAAGTGGTGGGCGCGCTCGGGACCCCGGCGGGGGAAGTGCGGCAGGACGTCCTCCGCGAGCTCGTGCAGCACCTCGTCCACCGGCCGCTCGTTGGGCCGAAGGTTGAAGGAGACATGGGCGACACCGAGGTCGGCCATCTCCCCGAGGCGGTCGATCAGGCCCTTGCTTCCGACGCTGAGTCCGAGCCGAATGGGGCGCGGCGGGGCGTCCGGGTCCTCCCGCAGGTGCAGCACCATGGGCGTGAGGTACGGCTTGCCGCCCCCGGTGAGCCGCTGCCACTCGCGCGTCCTCAGGCCGAGGGCGCCGAGGTCGCGCGGATAGTTGAGGGAGGCGTCGGCGTGCTCGGCGATCCACTCGGGGGTCTGCTGCGCACCGCCGGCGACGGCGATCGGGATGCCGGCCGGGTGGACGGGCTTGGGCAGGACGGTGAGCCGCCGGTCGGCGCCGAGGCCGGCCCGGGGCAGTTCCAGCGGGCCTCCGCGCCAGGCGGCGCGCAGGGTCTCCACGCCTTCGCGGAACGCCGTGCCGCGCTGCCGGAAGTCCCGTCCGAAGAGCGGGTACTCCACGGGGCGGTCGCCGCTCGCGAGCCCGAGCAGCATGCGTCCGCCCGCGAGCACGTCCACGGTGGCGGCGGCCTTGGCGACCAGCAGGGGCTCGCGCAGGGGCAGCACGACCGCGCCGGTGGCGAGGACGGTGTCGTCCGTGACGGCGGCCAGGTGGCCGAGGTGGGTGAAGGTCTCGAAGACGGATCCGGCGTCGCCGAACTGCACGGGGTCGTAGAGCGGGACGTCGCGCAGCCACAGTGCGGCGAAACCGAGCCGGTCGGCGAGCCGGGCGAGCCGGGCGTGCCCGGTCAGGTCCGGGACGCCGAAGGGGCGGCCGGACTCGCGGTCGGCGTGCTGCCGCGACGGGTCCCAGTCGTTGTCGAGGGGGAGTTCGAGGCCGAGGGTGAGCCGCCCGGGGGCGGGGGCCAGACGGGCGAGTGCGGGGTGCGGGGGTGCCACGGCGGGTCCTTCCGGGGCGAGGACGGCGCCCCGCCCCGGGCGACTGCCCGGGACGGGGCGGCGGGGTGTACGGGGCCGAGCCGTACCGGTGCCGGTGTACCGGCTCGGGCTCGCGGGTCAGTTGAACTGGTCCGGGTGGGGGCCGGTGCGCAGGTCGCGGTCGGTGGCCGCGATCGCGGTCATGTCCTCGTCGGTGAGACGGAAGTCGAACACGTCGAGGTTCTGGCGGATGCGGGCCGGGGTGACCGACTTGGGGATGACGATGTTGCCGAGCTGAAGGTGCCAGCGCAGCACCACCTGGGCGGGGGTCTTGCCGGTGCGGTCGGCGACGGCGGTGATGGCGGCGTCGTCCAGGACAGCGCCCTGGGCGAGCGGGCTCCACGCCTCGGTGGCGATGCCGTGCCGGGCGTGGAAGGCGCGCAGCTCGGCCTGCTGGAGGCCGGGGTGCAACTCGATCTGGTTGACCGCCGGGACGAGGGAGCCGTTGTCCAGCAGCCGCTGCAGGTGGGCGGGCTGGAAGTTGGAGACGCCGGCGGCCCGGATCCGTCCCTCGCCGGCCAGGCGCTCGATGGCGCGCCAGGAGTCCAGGTACAGGTCCCGCTCGGGCGTGGGCCAGTGGATCAGGTAGAGGTCGAGGTGGTCCAGGCCCAGCTTGGCGAGGCTGGCGTCGAAGGCGCGCAGGGTGGCGTCGTAGCCCTGGTCGGCGTTCCACAGCTTGGAGGTGATGAACAGCTCCTCGCGGGGCAGCCCGGAGGCGGCCAGCGCCCGGCCGACGCCGCTCTCGTTGCCGTAGATCGCCGCGGTGTCGATGCTGCGGTATCCGGCCTCCAGGGCGTTGGCGACGGCGGCGGTGGTCTGGTCGTCGGGAACCTGGAAGACGCCGAAGCCGAGCTGGGGGATCTCGACGCCGTTGTTCAGCTTCACGGCGGGGACGGTGGTCATGGGGTGGCTCTCTTTCAGTCGGTGATCGGTGCGATGTGTGGTCGGTGTGGGCCCGGGGACGGCCCGGGCGCGGGCCGGGCCCTCGCGGCGGAGCGTCAGCGGGCGAGTTCCTCCGGCGCGGCGGCGAAGGCGCGGTCCCGCTCGCAGGCTCCGCCGCCGACGCCCACCGCGCCGATGATTGCCAGTGCGCCTTGCGAGCGTCGACAATACTTGCAGACGCTCGCTAAGTGCAAACGCGGGCAGCCCTCGCGTGACGTGGCTCCTGGAAGAGTCGCAGCTCACCGTCGCACCGACGCGTGGATACTTGCAAAAGCCCTATGTAGGCCCTAGCCGATATTTCCACGCAGGGCTTACCCTGGGTCCGAGTCTCATCCGGAAGGAGACCCGGACCCATGACCGCCACGGATCCCTCACTGACCGCTCTGGCCAGCGGATGGGCAGCCCTCTATCTCCTGCACGCCCGGATCGAGGCGCACATCGAGCGTGCCCTGCAGTCCGCGCACGACCTGAGCGTGCGCGAGTACTCACTGCTCGACGTGCTCAGCCGGCAGCACGGCGACGAGGGCGGGCACCTGCAGATGAAGCAGGTCGCCGACGCGGTGGTGCTCAGCCAGAGCGCCACCACCCGCCTGGTCACCCGCCTGGAGGACCGTGGCCTGCTCTCCCGCTACCTGTGTCCGACCGACCGCCGCGGCATCTACGCCGATGTCAGCGACGCGGGCCTGGAGCTGCTGCGAGCGGCCCGGCCGACCAACGACACCGCCCTCAGGGAAGCGCTCGACGAAGCCGCGAAGAACCCCGGGCTGGCCCCCCTGGTCACGGCGGTCGAGGCGATGAACCCGACGCACCGGCCCGCCGATCTCCTTCCGGCACGGTAGAAGCCTTCGCCCTGAGACGGGCGAGCGGGCTCACCGGCGGCAGGAGGGGGCGCTCCTCCCCCGGCGACCCGGCACACGCGGACACTCGGCCCACGCCCGGACCGTCACCGCCCCACGCGGTCACCGCTCCGTGGCCGGCGGGCGCCCCGTCTCCGAAACGCACGGCGGGCGTCACGGTACGCAGTCGCGCTGCCATGGGCAGGCCGGACCGACCCCTCCTGCCGCACCGTCGCTTCGACTGGGTGGCGCAACGCCCGCGCGCCTGTCGCAGCGCCGCACGTCAGCGGTGTTTCCGCAGGTCAGAAAGGGTGGCTTAACGTGCCGGAAACATCAGCGTCCTAGGTTGAGCGGCGCCGCGTGGTCACGGACCCCCGCCGGACACGGCGGTCTGGCCCGACCGGTCGACGGCGTACGGGCACGGCCCCGTCGCCGCCCGGTCGGCAGGGTCGACGGGCGCCGCGGGCTCCCGTGGCGCGTGGCATCCGGACACCGCCGGTACCGCCGGCCCCGGCGTGTGCTCCCCTGCCGTCCGGCCCCGACCCGTACCGGAGGTCCCATGAACGCCTCGCCCGCCCAGCCCACTCCCCCGGCCGCCGGCACGGGTCCGGGTGGACGGTGTGCGCGCGGTCCGGCACCGCAAGCCCGGCGGCGGACACGGGCGGACCGGGCCCGGCAGGTCGCCGAGGTGCTGCGCCGCCAGATCGCCTCGGGGGCGTTCGCCTCGGGTGTGCTGCCGGACGAACGGGTGCTGATCGCCGACTTCGCGGTGTCGCGCAACACCGTCCGCGAGGCACTGGGCGTGCTGCGCGACGAGGGCGTGGTCGAGCGGCGCCAGGGCGTGGGCACGGTGATCGTGCGCCGGCCCTACGAGCACACCCTGGAGCGGCTGACCGGACTCGCCGAGACGTTGCGCGCGCACGGCGAGGTGACCAACCGGGTGCGGGTCGCGGACGTGGTGCGCCCGCCCGGCGAGGTGGCGCGCAAGCTGCGCGTACCCGACGGCGGACGGGTGGTCCACATCGAACGGCTGCGGCTGCTGGACGGTGTCCCGCTGTCCCTGGACCTGACCTACCTGGCCGCGGACATCGGGGAGCCGCTGCTGGCCGCCGACCTGGCCGGGCGGGACCTGTTCGGGCTCATCGAGCAGTCCACCGGCGGCCGGCTCGGCTCCGCGAGCGTCACCGTGCACGCGGTGGGCGGTGACCCGCACACGTGCGCACTGCTGGACATCCCGGCGGGCTCGGCGCTGTTCACCGTCGAACGGCTGACCAGACTGCCCGACGGACGCCCGGTGGACCTGGAGTTCCTGCGCATCCGCGGCGACCGGCTGGCGTTCCGCACCGAACTCGTCCGCGCCGTCCCGGACCCGCACGCCGGTCCGGACCCGCGGGACGACGGCCACCTGCGACGCGCCGGAGGCATACGGTGATGCCCGGCCCCGGGAGCACCGGCGGGGCGGCGTCCGGCCCGGCCGCGTCCGCGGGCCGGGGCACGGAGGGGTCTCCAGCCGGTACCCGGGAGCCCGGAAGCCGGGAGCCCGGGCCGCCGACCGTCGCCGTGATGTGCCTGTGCGTCACCTTGGTCGTGGGCATGGTGTCCGCGGTGAACCTCGCCGTCCCCGCGCTGTCGCGCAGCGCGCTGCGCCCGTCGGCCGAGTCGGTGATGTGGGTGGTCGACGGCTATGTGGTGTTCTTCGCCTGCCTGTTGATCCCGGGCGGCGCGCTCGCCGACCGGCTCGGCCGCGAGCGGGTGCTGGCCGCGGGCCTGGGCCTGTTCACCGCCGGGTGCGTCCTGTGCGCCGTGGCGCCGGTCGTGGGCGTGGTGATCGCGGGCCGCGTGGTCAGCGGCGTGGGCGCCGCCGCGGTGCTGCCGACGACCCTGGCGCTGCTGGTGGGCGGCGCGCCGGCGCACCGCCGGCCGCGGCTGGTGGCGGTGTGGGCGTCGATGACGGGCCTGGCGGCCGTACTGGGCAACGTCGGCGGCGGCGCGGCGCTGGAGACCGGCTCGTGGCGGGCGCTGTTCTGGTGCGTGGTGCCGTTGTCGCTGACGGCTCTCGCCCTGGTCGTGGTGTTCGCCCCGGCGCCGCCACGGCACGGCCGGCCGGTGTCGGTGGTGTCCGCGGGCCTGCTGACGGCCGGTTTCCTCGCGCTGCTGTCGGGGATCGTCTCCGGTCCGCAGGCCGGCTGGGGCAGCGCGCGGGTGCTGGGCGGGTTCGGTGCGGCGGCGGTGCTGCTGACGGCCTGGACCGGCTGGGAGCTGCGGCGGGAACATCCGATGCTGGACCCGCGGCTGTTCACCGTGCCGGTGGTGCGGGCGGGGGCGGTCGGGATGGCGCTGGCGTTCGCCGGGATGTTCGGCCTGTTCTACGTCAACGGGCAGTATCTGCAGTACGCCAAGGGCTACTCGCCGCTGGGGGCGGGAGTGCGGCTGCTGCCGATGGCGGGTGCGCTGCTGCTCGCGCCGCGCTGCGCGGTGGCCGTGGAGCGGCGGGCCGGCCCGCGGGTGACGCTCGGCGCCGGGCTGGCGGTGCTGGCGGCCGGTCTGGGCACGGTCTCGCTGGTCGGCCCGGGCACCCCGTATCCCCTGTACGCGCTCGGGGCGACGCTCACCGCGGCCGGGTGCGGTCTGGCCACCCCGCTGCTGTCGCACGGCATGATGTCCGCGCTGCCGGCCCACCGGGCCGGGGTGGGCTCCGGGCTGCAGAGCCTGGCGCGGGAGCTGGGCAGCGCGTTGGGCGTGGCAGTCGGCGGCAGCGTGGTGACCGGGGTGTTCACCGCGGGCCTCCCGGCGCCGCTGCGCGGGCCCGGGGCGCCGACGACCGTTCCCGCCGCCGAACAGCGGCTGGCCGCCCGGGGCCCGACCTCGCCCGGCCTCCGGCACGCCGTCGTCACGGACTTCACCACGTCCCTCGACACCGCGATGCGGGTGCTGGCCGTACTGGTGCTGGCGGTCGGTGTGCTGGTGGTCGCCTGGTACCCGCGCCGTGGACCCCGGGGCGCGGGCGGGCGGGGCGGGTGACGGCCGGCGGACGCACGCGCGTGCGCGTACTCCAGCCGTCCGGGCACACCGGGTGGCGGACGCGGTCTCCGCGGCGTGCTCGACCGTTCGCCCGACGTGCCGCCGGTCCCCCACGGCCGCACCGAACGCCCTCAGCCGCCGGTCACCCGGCGGGCGAGGTGTCACCGTGCCCGGGCGTCAGCCCGGCGGGGGGGACTCAGAAGTCGTCCGCGCCGTTGCGCAGTTCCGGGGTCCAGTAGCCGGTGAGGGCCTTGGCCGGGTCGACGGCGATGCCGCCGCTGCCCGGCGCGGTGACGGCGATGACCGTGGAGTCGCCCTCCAGCTGCACGGAGAACGCCGACACAGGCTCGTTGTCCTCGTCGACCCCGCCGTCCGACAGCTTCACCAGGGCGTAGGCCGGGGCTCCCGCCGAGAGCACGACCGGCGTGGCCGGCTTGCTCTTGGCGACGGCCGGGACGTCCTGCTTGTGGCTCTCCAGGAACTGGATGTGCGGGAAGCCCGTCAGCCGGCACAGGTGGCGGGAGGTGTTCTTCGCCGTGAGGACGATGTGCGTGTAGGGCGGACCGTCCTGCGTGGCGGCGGTGACGGAGACGTCTCCCGCGGTGCAGACCGGGGCGGAGGCGGAGGCCTGCTCGCCGGTGGAACCGGTGGAACCGGTGGAACCATTGGTGCCGGTGGTGCCGGTGGTGCCGGTGGAGTGCGCGGAGCCCTTCGCTCCCGTCGCGCGGGCCGAGCCGGTCGATCCCGTCCCCTCGGACGTGCTGGTGCCCTTGTCGCCGGCCTGCTGGGCGGACGCCGTGGACGACGCCACGGTGGCCTTGGGGGCCACCGCGGCCTTCGACGTGGTGTCCCCGTCGCTCTGGCAGGCGGTGAGGGACAGGGTCAGAGCCGTGCCCGCGACGGCGAGCAGCACGGAGCGGTTGCGCGGAGTGTTCATGGAGAGTTCCCCCCGGAGTGTGTGGGCCGCGGCGCGGTGCCGTGGGCCGTGGTCGTCGTACTGGTGGTGCGCGGTTTCGCGTCGACGTCGGGTGGTCCGGGCCGTTCCCGGGCCCGGCCGGGCCCCGTGTCCCGGCGGTCGGTCCGCCCGGGATGCGGTGCCACGTCCGCGTTCGCCCCGGCAGGCCGACCGTTCCGCGTCGGCCTTCAGTCGATCACTTCCGGTCCGCGCCGCCCAGGCGGTTCTCCCGGCAGAAGTGCCGTCGGCCATACTTCTGCCGGAGGCTCTCATCCGGACGAGCCGGACGATCGGGGGCTTCGACGGTGCGCGACGGCACGCCATCCACAGGGGACTTCGGGCAGCGGCTGCGCCGTCTGCGCACCCGTGCCGGACTGAGTCAGGAGGCCCTCGCGCACGACGCCCAGGTCAGTGTCAGGGCGCTGGCGGACATGGAGCGCGGGCGTACCCGGGGGCCGCAGCGCCGTACGGTGCGGGCGCTTGCCGAGGCGCTGGGACTGGACGACGGCGAGGCGGCGGGCCTGGAGGAGTCCGCGGCCCTCGGCCGGCCGCGCCCCCGGCCGGACACCGGCCCGGCCGGGTCCGGCACGCTGGCCCTGCCGCGCGACATCGAGGACTTCACCGCGCGGGGCCCGGCCCTCGCCCGTCTGCTGGACCTCGCGCGGGACGCCGGAGCGGGCCGGCCGGTGGTCAGCGTGGTCTCCGGGCAGCCCGGTCTGGGCAAGACCGCGTTCGCGGTGCACGCCGCCCACCTCCTCGCCCCGCACTTCCCCGACGGGCAGTTCGTCCTGGACCTGCACGGCATGGATCCCGAGCCGACCACCCCCCGGGACGCGCTGGCCCGGCTGCTGGGCGCGGTGGGGGTGGCCGACGCCGCGCTGCCGGCGGGCACCGACGAGCGCGCCGGCCTGTGGCGGTCCCTGGCCGGCGACCGGCGCATGCTCCTGCTGCTGGACAACGCCGCCGACGAGTCCCAGGTCGGTCCCCTGCTGCCCGGCACCGGCCCGTCCCTGACCCTCGTCACCAGCCGCCACGTCCTGGCGGGTCTGGAGTCCGTCCACCGCACCGATCTGTCCCTGCTGCGGCGCGAGGAAGCGGTGGAACTCCTCACCCGCATCATCGGCCCCGACCGGGTACGGGCGGAGGCACAGGCCGCACGCGACCTCGCCGACCTGTGCGGACACCTCCCGCTGGCCGTCCGGATCGCCGGCCAGCGGCTGCTCGGCCGTCCGCACGAGCGCCTCGGCAAGCTCGTCGCCCGCCTCGCCGCCGAGGGCCGGCGGCTGGACGGTCTCCAGGCCGGGAGCCTGCGGGTGCGCGCGGCCTTCGCGCTCTCCTACCGTCAGCTCCCCCCGGACGCGAAGACCCTGCTGCGCCGCGCCGCGCTCGCCGCCGGCCCTGACTTCAGCCCGGAGACCGGCGCGCTCCTGGCCGGCCTGTCCCACGACGAGGCGGTCGCCCGCGCCGAGGAGCTGACCGACGCCGGTCTGCTGCAGAGCGACGCCGCCGCCGAGCGGTACCGCTTCCACGACCTGCTCAAGCTCTACGCGGCCGAACAGGCCGAGGCCGAGGACGGCCCCGAGGTCCGCGACGCCGCCCTCGACCGGACCGCGCACTGGATGCTGCGCCGGGCCACCGCCGCCGCGCTGCACTTCGACGTCGACCACGAACAGGCCGCGTCGCCGGGCGACCCGGACCCGGACACGGCGCCCACCGGCCGGGAAGAGGCCCGGGCCTGGCTGGAGGCCGAGCGGGCCCAGTGGCTCGCCGCACTGCGCCGGGCCCATGACGCCGGCCGGTACCGGCAGGTGCTGGACACGGCGGAGGCGATGCACTGGTTCTCCGACCTCAACCAGCACTGGGAGCAGTGGGTGGAGGTGTTCCAGCGGTCCGCCGACGCCGCCCGCTCCCTGGGCAGCCGGCGTGAGGAGGCGGTTCACCTCAACTACCTCGCCTGGGCCTACAACCTCTGCGTCCACGACCCCCGCGCCGCCCTGACGAGCGCCGACGGCGCGCTCGCGGCGGCCCGCGACTGCGGGGACGGGCTGCAAGAGGGCTGGGCGCTCGGCTACGGCGCGGGCGCGCTCAGCCGGCTGGGCCGTGCGGAGGAGGCCCAGGAGCGCCTGCGCGACGCGGCCCGCTGCCTCGCCTCCCAGGAGTCGCCACAGGGCCGGCTCGCCGAGCTGACGGTCCTCAACAGCCTGGGCACCCTGCTGCGCCAGACCGGCCGGGCAGCCGAGGCCCTGGACATCCACCGCCGCAGCGAGCGGATCTGCCGCGCGGGGATTCCGGGTCGGACCGAGGAGGTCATCGCGTTGTACCACGCGGTCGCCCGGCAGCAGATCGGCAACGACCTGGCGGCCCTGGAACGCTGGCAGGAGGCCGAGGCGCCGTTGCGGCAGGCCCTCGCCGCCTTCGAAGCCGCGCAGATGCCGGCGTGGGCCGGACAGGCCCGGCTGGACCTGGGTCAGGCGCTCGGCGCCGCGGGACATCCGGAGGCCAGGGAGACGCTGTTCGCCGCCCGCGACGCCCTGGCGGCGCTGCGCAGCCCCCGTCAGGTGGAGGCCGACGCCGCGCTCACCGCCCTCGACGAGGCCGCCGCCGGCACGTGAGGGCACACCGCCGGCTCACCGCCGTCGACGAGGATGCCGGGCGGCCCGGTGCGAGGCGCACGCACGGCGCCCCGCGCCCTGTGGCACGACCGGGCGTTCGGCGAGCCGGTCGGCGAAGCCGCGCGGGCCGCGGTGTCGTCGCCGGCGCCGGGGCCCTCGGTCCGGCCGTCGCCCGGGGCGACGTGGCGGCGGTGCGTCGCGTCAGTGCCGGGCGCGGGCCTGCCGCCTTTCCCGCAGGACCGTGACGGTGCGCTCGCACCAGTCACGGTTGCCCTCTTCGAAGGCCAGACCGCGCAGGCACGTCAGGTAGGGGCCGACCCGGTCGCCGTGGCGCAGGAACTCCTCCTCCGTACGCTCGCCGCGCATGCCGCGCAGCAGCTTGCCGAAGAGGTCGATCTTGGCCTGGGCGAAGGCGGCGCGTTCGGAGAGCTGCGCGATCAGCTCCTCCGTCTCGACGTGGTCGGCGGCCTGGACCTTGACGAGCAGGTCGTCGCGGATGAAGGAGGGCTTCGCGGAGGCGGCCGTGAACTCCCCCAGTTCCGCGAGTCCGGCGTCCGTCACCCGGAACAGGCGCTTGTTGGGCCGGGCCTGCTGAAGCACCTCGCGGCCCACGATCAGCCCGTCCTTCTCCAGCCGGCTCAGCTCGGCGTAGAGCTGCTGCGGCTGGGCGTACCAGAAGTTGGCCACACCGAGGTCGAACGCCTTGGCCAGCTGGTAGCCGCTCAGCTCTCCGTCGAGCAGTGCCGCCAGTACGGCGTGCCGTAGCGCCATCGGGCTGTCTCCTTGCGTGCCTCTGTCGCGGACCTCCCGCACATGATAGTCATGAAAATGACTAGTCACATTCATGACTATGGAGGCAGCACGCCATGACCACCGCCGACCGTTTCCGTACCGCCGTGGACCGTCGTGACCTGACGGCGCTGGACGACCTGTTCACCGAGGACATCCGCTTCTACAGTCCGGTGAAGTTCACCCCCTTCGAGGGCAAGCCGATGGTGCTGGGCCTCTTCAAGGTCCTGCTGCGCACGTTCGAGGACTTCCGTTACCTCGGCCACCACACCGGCACCGCGCGGACCAGCACCGACGACACGTCCGCCGCCTCCGCGGTGCTGCTCTTCCGCGCCCGGGCGGGCGGCAGGGACATCCACGGCATCGACCTCCTGCACTTCGACGACGACGGCCGGATCAAGGAGTTCACCGTCATGGTCCGCCCGCGGTCCGCCGTCCACGCCCTCGGTGAGGCGGTCCTCGCCGGTCTGGTCGCGGACGGCCTGGTACCGGCGCCCACCGGCCGGTAGCCGTGCGCTCCGGTCGCCCCCGCGGTCAGGGCCTGCGCACCTCGTAATGGAAGCAGCCGTACTCCACCGCCCGTACGTGCACGAGTGCGACGCGGGAGTCGGCGAACGCCGTGCGCAGGGCCCGCTCCACGACGGTCTGCGCCAGGCCGGGGTCCTCGGGCAGTTGTACGACCGCGCCCCCCGCGATCCGGCCTCCGGCGTCGTAGCGGCGCACCACGCGCAGTGCCCCGGTCTCGGCGAACGGATGGCCGGACGCCGGGTCGGGCCCCGGGCACCGGTCGGTGTGGATGAACACCGGGCCGACCTCGTCGTAAGCCCCCGGGGTGGCTCCCACCTCCGCCGCCCACCGGCGCAACGGGGCGTACGAGACGAGCGAGATCCGCTCGCCGGCCCGGCCGCGGCGCAGACAGCAGCGCAGCGGCGCTCCTTCCGCGTCGTGCGCGTGGGCGCGGGGAACCACGCCGGCGTCGTCGCGTTCGCGGAGTTCGTCGAGCACGTGGGGGGCGATGGCCAGCGGCTGATGGGTCGATGTCGTCATGTACTCAGGCTGCGCGGCCGAAGGCGCCGGCGCTGGCGGCAATCCGACCTCGAGTTCACCACGGCACCCGTCCCGCCGGTGGTGCGGCCCCCGACCGGCGGGCGGGAGCCGCACCTCGCACTACCCGGCGTACGTCTCGAACTCGGCGACCTGGGGGGTGCCGCTCGCGCCGGTGATCTGGAAGGTGACCTTGGAGAGCGTCGTCCGGGGCAGGGGGATGGCGCCCGCGCCGCTGCCGGAGGTGAGCACCGCCCCGGTGTCGCCGTCGAGGACGCGCCAGGAGCCGATGCGCCCCGCGGTCCCCGCCGTCTCCCTGATGCCGACCGAGGAGACGGTCGTGGGCGAGCCCCACTTGATGGAGATGGAGCCGGTCGTACCGGACGGCGACCAGTAGGTGTTCAGGTCACCGTCGCGCACGTTGCCGTAGCTCGTGCCGTCGGCCTTGCTGGAGCCGTCGGAGCCCGCCCCGATGCTGAGGTTGGTCCCACCGGTGCGCGTCGGCGTGGGTGTCGGGGTCGGCGTGGAAGTGGGCGTCGGCGTGGGGGTGGGTGTGGGCGTCTGCGGTGTGCAGCCGCCGTCGGAGACGCGCAGCCCCTTGTCGGCGCCCGCCGTCCGGCTGACGATGGCCGGTACGCAGCCGGCGGCGTCGAGCGTGTAGGCGTACGGGATGGCGACGGTGGTGTTGGACTGCGGGTCCGGGCCGGCCGGATGGTTGTCGGTGCCGGGGCTGGTCCAGGTGACGTTGTCGTAGATGTTGCCGGCGACCTGCCAGGAGCCCAGCTCGTCGGTGTAGAAGGTGCCCAGGACGTCCTTGGAGTCCTCGAAGTAGTTGTTGTCCACCTTGGCGCGGGCGCCGGCCCGGGAGTTGATCCCGGACTTGTTCAGGCTCACGTAGTGGTTGTTGTACATGTGGGCGGTGCCGCCGCGCAGCAGCGGAGCGCGGGAGTCGATGTTCTGGTACAGGTTGTGGTGGAACGTGATGTAGCTGTTCGACAGGTCGCTCTCGCTCGACCCGATGAGGCCGCCCCGGCCCGAGTTGCGCAGGACGCTGTACGACAGCGTGACGTACCGGGTGTCGTCCTTCATGTCGAAGAGCGCGTCGAAGCCCTCCGCCTCCCCGCCCGATGCCTCCAGCGTCGCGTGATCGACCCAGACGTTGCGGACGTCGCTCTCCATGCCGATGGCGTCACCGCCGTTGGACGTGGGGGAACCGGACTTCTTGACGTTCTTCACCGTCACGTTCTGGACGACGATGTTGCTGGACTCGCGGATGTGGATGCCCACCTGGTCGAAGACGGCACCGCCGCCGACCCCGACGATGGTCACGTTGCTGACCTGCTTCAGCTCGATCACGCCGTCGGCGGTGTTGCAACTGCCGCCGGACACCTTGCCGGTGTTGGCGTGGTTGATGGTGCCCTCGACCTGGATGGTGATCGGGGTGCTGCTGTCGGCCCGGGCGCACAGGGCCGCGTGGATCGCGGTTCCGGTGGTGGCCCGCACGGTCTGCCCGCCCGCGCCGCCGGTGGTCCCGCCGTTCTGCGTCGCGTACCCCGTGGCGCCGGAGGCGGCGGCCGACGCCTCCTCGGGCAGGGCCACGACCATCCCGGCCGCGGCGGCCACCCCCAGCGTGGCCAGGGCCGCGTACAGTCGCATGACGACTGGTCGTCTCATCCTCGTCTCCCACTCGGTCGTTCGCCGCCGACGCGGCTCGAATCCTGGGTGGTGCTCCTTGTGCTGTGACGGCGTGCCGTGGTGCTCGGTCACACGAGGGAAAGCGCTTTCCGTGCGGCGAGAATAGGGTGGCCGCCGGTCAACGGCAAGGTTCCGGACAGTTACGGAACATGTCATTCCGATAAGGACCGGCGCCCCGCTGGGGCCCGGCAGAAACCGCTTTTACCCGCTCCGGGCAGGCGGGACGGCCTGGCCCGGTCGTCGGGCCGGACGCGTCGGGCCGGCAAGGCACGGTCCCGGCCCGCCGGCCGGCGCGTTCGGGCCGCGCGGTTACCCTGACTCCCAGCCGACCCCTACCCGTGACGCACGTGAACAGGACAGGAGTCCCATGCCGGCACCACTGAACGTAGCCCGTGCCCGCCAAGAGACCCCCGGATGCGCCCATGTCGTGCATCTCAACAACGCCGGCGCGGCACTTGCCCCGGCCCCGGTACTCGACGCCGTCGTCGACCACCTGCGACTCGAGGCGCGGCTCGGCGGTTACGAGGCCGCGGCGGACGCCGCCGAGCGGATCGACGCCGTCTACGCGTCGATCGCCCGCCTCATCGGCTGCCGGCCGCAGGAGGTCGCCGTGGTCGAAAACGCCACGCGGGCCTGGGACATGGCCTTCTACGCGATGCGTTTCCAGCCCGGCGATCGCATCCTGACCTCGCGCGCCGAGTACGCCAGCAATGTCATCGCCTTCCTCCAGGCGGCCCGCCGCACCGGCGTCCAAGTGGAGGTCGTCGATGACGACGAACACGGCCAGCTGTCGGTGAAGGACCTCGAACGGCGCCTGGACGGGGACGTCAAGCTGGTCGCCATCACCCACGTGCCCACCCAGAGCGGTCTGGTCAACCCCGCGGCCGAGGTCGGCCGGCTGACTCGCGCCGCCGGCATCCCCTTCCTGCTCGACGCCTGCCAGTCCATCGGCCAACTGCCCGTCGACGTGCGGGAGATCGGCTGTGACATGCTGTCGGCGACCGGGCGCAAGTTCCTGCGCGGCCCGCGCGGCACCGGCTTCCTCTACGTCTCCGACCGGCTCGTCGAGCAACTGGAGCCGCCCTTCCTCGACCTGCACGCCGCGACGTGGACCGGCACGCAGACCTACGAAGTCCGTCCCGACGCACGGCGGTTCGAGTCCTGGGAGACCAACTACGCGGCCAAGATCGGCCTTGGTGTCGCCGTGGAGTACGCCCTGGGCTGGGGCCTCGACGCGATCGAGGAGCGGGTCACCGCCCTCGCCGCACGGTTGCGCCACCGCCTCGGGCAGCTGCCCGGCGTGACCGTCCAGGACCGGGGACGGCGCCTTTGCGGCATCGTCACGTTCACCGTCGACGGGGTGCCCGCGGCCGACGTGCGGCACCGGCTCGCCGCGTCGGGCATCAACACCAGCGTCTCGGTGATCACCTCCGCCCGCTACGACCTGGGCGCACGCGGTCTGCCCGCCGTGGTGCGGGCATCGGTGCACTACTACAACACCGAGGACGACATCGAGGCGCTGGCCACAGCGCTGAGCCCGCTTCGGGCCTGACCCTCCGCCCAGCCGGGCCGGCGCGCCCGCGGAGCCTCCTCCCCGCGCGCCGGCCCGCCGCCACGCCGCCCGTGGGGCAGGTGAGCAAAGGGTTAACGACGCATTTCGCGGAATGGACGCCACATTTCCGGGATGAAAAACCGTCCTCACTACCCGAGATGATCGTGGCCGATTCCATCCTCAAACAACTGAAGGCTTCGTCCGGAGTATCGAACTCCGCAGGTCAAATCTTGATCCACTCTCCAGGACACTTCCTTCACCCTGTCCTGAAGCTGTCGCTTGACCGATCAAGTGAGCGCTCTCTAGGATCTCTGTGGACTGACCATTAAAGAACCAGATGGTCGCTGCAAACTCTTGAAATCAACCGTCGCACGTGTCCGATTCACGAGGAAGGTGGCGGACGTGGGTTCGTTGGTCAGCGAGGTGTTCCCGGAATCCGACAACGGTGCGTCCCGCGGAGTCTCCTTATCCGCCCGAGTGGCGCACTCTCTGGCACAGCGCACTATCTGGCACATCAACACCACCGCCCGAGGAGGCGGTGTCGCCGATTTACTGGAAAAGGCCATAAGGCTGCACAACGAGTCCGGACTGAAAGCCCGGTGGCTGGTGCTCGGCGGCGGGCCCGAATTCTTCGCGGTGACCAAACGGCTCCATCACCGTCTGCACGGCAGTCCGGACCCGGCGGGACCGCTCGGCCCCGCCGAGCGGGAGGTCTACGAGGCCACCGCGCTCCGTCAGGCGAGGGAGGTCCTGGAGCGGATCGCGCCGGGCGACCTCTGTGTCCTGCACGACCCGCAGACCCTCGGCCTGGCCCCGCACCTCGTGGCCGCCGGCCTGGACGTCGCCTGGCGCTGCCACATCGGCACCGCCTCGCACACCGCGGTGGTCCGGGACACCTGGGCCTTCCTCGCCCCCTATCTGCGGGCTCCGGCGCGGTGCGTGTTCTCGGCCGAGCGGTACGCCCCGTCCTTCCTGGCGGAACAGGAGGGGAAGGTCGTCGTCCTGCGGCCGTCGATCGACCCCGCCGCCCGCAAGAACCGCCCGATGGCGGGGGCGGCGGTGCACGACCGGCTGCGCGCGATCGGGCTCCAGGCCGCGCCGGGCCGGCCGGCCGCCGGGCGCACCGCCCGCATCGTGCAGGACCGGCCGCTTCCCGAGGACGCCCCCGTGGTCCTCCAGGTCTCCCGCTGGGATCCGCTCAAGGACATGGCGGGGGTGCTGCGCGGCTTCGCGGACCATGTGGCGCCGGTCCGGGACGACGTCCATCTGGTGCTGGCCGGGCCGGACCCGGACGACATCCCCGACGATCCGGAAGGCTCGCGGATCCTGCGCGACCTGTGCGGCGTCCGGGAAGGGCTCGACCGGCCGGTCCGCGAACGCGTGCACCTGGTCACCCTGTCGCTGCTGGACGCCGACGCCAACGCCGACTCCGTCAACGCGCTGCAGCGGCGCGCCGACGTCGTCGTACAGAAAAGTCTGCGGGAAGGTTTCGGGCTCACCGTCACCGAGGCCATGTGGAAGGGCAGGGCCATCGTCGCGAGCGCGGTCGGGGGCATCACCGACCAGATCCGCGACGGCCGCGAAGGGCTCTTGGTGCGGAATCCACACGACCTCGCCGCATTCGGTCACGCGATTCTCCGGCTGCTGTCGGAGAGTGAGCTGCGCGAGCGGTACGGAACCGCCGCGCATCATCGCTGCACTCAGGAATTCCTCATCTACCGGGAATTCATGGACTACTGCTCGCTCTATACCGGTCTCATCGAGCGCACTCCGGCCGCCGTGCATCCGTGAGCGGTGCGGAAGCCCTCGTACAGACCGGGTCATCGCACCCATCCCTTTCCATCCGTAACCGATGAGGAAACGACGACATGGAAAGTCTTGTGCAGTCCACCACCCGTACCCGGCTGGACACCGACGACATCTCGGTCCCGTCCCTGATCAGGAACGGCGGGGACCGGCCCGAGTGGCTGGTCCAGGCCACGAAACCGGTCCGCTACGAAGTCCGCATGGTCGACGGGCTCCTCGATCCGGCCCACTCCGACCTGGCCCTGGCCGGGGTCACCGAACGCACCGGCAACCGGCGGTTCATCGTGCTCGACGACCACGTGGAGCGCCACTACGGTGACCGGTTGCGCGCCTATCTGGACGCGCACGGCCTGGAGCCGTCCATCTGCGTCCTCGCCGCCGAGGAGCGCACCAAGACGATGGACAGCGTCTCCCACGTGGTGCGCGCCCTCGACGCGTTCGGGATCTCCCGGCGGCACGACCCGATCATCGCCATCGGCGGTGGCGTCCTGCTCGACATCGTCGGCTTCGCCGCGAGCCTGTACCGGCGCAGCACCCCGTACGTGCGCGTCCCCACGACGCTGATCGGCATCGTGGACGCGGGCGTGGGGGTCAAGACGGGCGTCAACTTCGGCAGTCACAAGAACCGGCTCGGTACCTACTTCGCGCCCGCGCTCGCCCTGCTGGACCGCGACTTCCTGGCCACGCTCGACGAACGGCACATCAGCAACGGACTGGCCGAGATCCTCAAGATCGCCCTGGTCAAGGACATGCGCCTGTTCTCCCTGCTGGAACGGCACGGCACGACGCTGGTGTCGAGCCGCATGCAGGCGCGGGGCGCCGAGGGCGACGTGGTGCAGGAAGTGCTGGAGCGGGCCATCCACGGCATGCTCGAAGAGCTTCAGCCCAACCTGTGGGAGAACGACCTGCAGCGCCTGGTCGACTACGGGCACACGTTCAGCCCCACCATCGAGATGCGGGCGCTGCCGGACCTGCTGCACGGCGAGGCCGTCGGCATCGACATGGCCCTCACCACCGTCATCGCCCGCCGGCGCGGCCTCGTCGGTGACGGGGAGCAGCGGCGCGTCGGCGCTGTCATGCGCCGGTTGCGTCTTCCGCAGTACCACCCGGTGTGCGAGGTGCACAGCCTGGCCGAGGCGCTGGAGGACACCGTCCGGCACCGGGACGGGTTGCAGCGGCTGCCGCTCCCGGTGGGCATAGGATCCGCCCGGTTCGTCAACGACGTGACGGTGGACGAGATCGGGCAGGCCCTCGCCACGCTGGCCGCCGGGGGCCTCGATGCGGCCTGATCTGCAGATCTCCGACCTCGGCTCCCCGTCTCAGGTCCACGGGGTGCACGGCGCGGCCGGAGTGACCGAGTGGCGGTCGCTCGCGGCCGGACGGGGGCTGCGCGGTCCCTACGAGGCCGTCGAGTGGGCGTGCGTCCCGCCCGGCGGGCTCAGCGGCGAGCATCTGCACAGCCGTACCGAGGAGGCGTACGTCCTGCTGTCCGGCCGGGGCGAGGCACTGCTCAACGGCGAGCCGCACCCGGTGCGGGCCGGAGAGGTGATCCTCACCGGTCTCGGCGCGACGCACGGCCTGCGCAACACGGGCGGCGGGCCGCTGAGCTGGCTGACGCTCGAAGTCCCCGCCCCGCCCACGCTGGCCCTCACCCACACGCCTTGGAAGGACGCGCCCATGACGGACCGGCAGACCGGTGAAGCGGTGATCGTCGACCTCGAGGAGCTGCGGGACGTGGATCCCCGCCCCACCCTCCAGGGGCCGCTGCGCCGGATCCGGCTGCTGGAACTGGCTCCCGGCGCGTCGGAGCGCCTGCCCGGGCAGGGGGCCGAGCACACGGTGTTCGTGCTGTCGGGCACCGCCACGGCGACCAGTGGGTCCGGTGACGTCACCGTGCGGGAGGGCATGTCCGTGACCGCGTCGGGCGGCGAGGACCTCCGGATCACCGCGTCCGCCCCGGGGCTTCGGGCCGTGTGCGCCAGCTTCGTCGTCCCCTCGCCGCACGAGAGGGGCGCGGGGCTGTGATCGTCACCGACAGCGGCGCCGCCTCGACCGTGGTGGACGGTGACGGCCGCAGCCGGCGCTGGCGGTGCCTCGCGCGGCGCGGCATGCTGTTCAGCGAGTGCGAGTCCGTCGACCACGTGACCCTGGAGAAGGACTCGGTGCTCCACGCGGACCCCGAGGCCGGCACCGAGTGCCTCTGGTACGTGCTGCGGGGCGACGCCTCCTTCCACGCCGCCGGTCACGGCCCGGGCCGTCCCGTCCGGGACGGGCACGCCGTTCTCCTCCCGGCCGGTGCCGCCGGGCGCCTGGTGGCCGGTTCCGCCACCGAGGTCGTCGTGGTGACCTGCGTACCGGACGCGGTGGCGCGTCGCCTTCCGGCCCGGGCGCCGTCGCTCCCGGAGCCGGCCCGGGGCATCCCCACCGCGACCAACGTCGACCACATCGCCTACACCGTGCCCGACCTCGACGAGGCCGTGCGGTTCTTCGTCGACGTCCTCGGCGCCGACCTGCTCTACCGCGAGGACACCATCCGCTCCGACGGCGACGACTGGATGCGCGAGGCGCTCGACGTGCACCCGCGGGCCACCGCGGACATCGCCATGCTCCGCCTCGGCCCGGTCACCAACATCGAGCTGTTCCAGTACACGGCGCCGGACCAGAACCGGGCCGTGCCCAGGAACAGCGACGTGGGCGGGCACCATCTCGCCTTCTACGTACGCGACATCGACGCCGCGACCGCGTACCTGCGCCGGCAGCCCGGCGTACGCGTCCTCGGTGACGCGCCCCGGTCCGTGACCAGCGGGCCCATCGCGGGAGACCGCTGGATCTACTTCCTCAGCTCGTGGGGGATGCAGATGGAGCTGATCAGCCTCCCGGAGAGGCTGCCCTACGAGGACGCGACGCCGCACCGCCGTTTCGGGCCCTGCGCCGCCTGGTCGGTCGCGCCGTGACCGGCGCTCCGTCCCGGGGCCGCGAAGGAGGTCTGGCGCCGTGAAGGACAGCGAGGAACTGGTGTGCCGCGCCGTGCTGTTCGACCTGGACGGCGTCCTCGTGCGGTCGCACGCCGTGGTGGAGCGGTCCTGGACGGCGTGGGCGCTCGACCGGGGGCTGGAGCCGGCCCGGGTGCTCGCCGCCTGCCACGGCCGGCGGTCCGTCGAGGTGGTCGGCGCGGTCGCCCCGCACCTGGACGCGGTGGCGGAGGCGGCACGCGTGGAGGCCCGGCAGGTCGCCGACACCGCCGGCCTCACGCGCTGCCCGGGCGCGGACGCCGTGCTCGGCGCGCTGTCCGGAGCGGCCTGGGCGGTGGTGACCTCGGGGACCCGGGCCCTGGCCCGCTCCCGGCTGCGCGCCACCGGGCTGCCCGTGCCGGACGTCCTGGTCACCGCCGACGACGTGGTGAGCGGCAAACCCGCGCCGGACGGTTATCTGGCCGCGTCCCGGGCGCTCGGCGTCGCGCCCGCGGACTGCGTCGTCGTGGAGGACGCGCTCCCCGGGGTCACCGCCGCGCGCGCCGCCGGCATGACCGTCGTCGGTGTGCGGGGTCCGGCCCTCGGCCCCGAGGCGTCGACGGCGAGGGTCGTCGGCGCCGTGGGCGACCTCGCTCCCCGGCTGCGCGCGGGGCACATCGTCCTGCTGGGCGGCGCCCGACGGGTGGCACATCCCGGTTCTCCCCCCGGCGACCCGGCCCACCCCTCACCCACACGTGCGAAGGAGGCGTCATGAGCGGAGATTCGCCCGCCGTCGGTCTGGTGACCGCGGGATCCGGCGGCATCGGGCGTGCCGTGGCCGAGGAACTGCTCGCCCGGGGCATCGTCGACCGGCTCGTCGTCGTCGACGTGAACGAGCCCACGGCGCCGCTGCCCGAGGGGGCCGACTTCCGGCAGTGCGACCTGCGGGACGCCGGCCGGCTCGCCGAGCTGGCCGGCGAACTGCCCGCCGAGCTGTCGGTGCTGGTGAACGTGCTCGGCGGTGAGCGGCGGCCGTCCGTCGTACCGGTGACCGACGTGGCCTGGCCGCCGCCGGAGGTCTGGGACGACATCATCGACCTCAACGTCTCGGCCGCCTACCGGCTCACGCGCGCCCTGGCCGACCGGCTCGTCCCGGGCGCGGCGGTGTGCAACGTCAGCTCCATCGCCGCGGCGATGCCGTGGGCGGTCTCTCCCGCCTACGGCGCCGCCAAGGCCGCGCTGGAGCACTGGAGTTCCTCCCTGGCCGTCCTCCTCGCACCGCGCGCGGTCCGGGTCAATCTGGTCCGGCCCGGATTCGTCTGGAGCCGGCAGTGGGCGGCGGTGGACCGGGCGGAGTTCGAGCGCGTGGTCGCCGACCGGGTCGTCCTGCGCGAGGCGCCGCCGTACACCAGCCGGGAGCAGACGGCCGCGGACGTCGCCGCCGCGGTGGCGTTCCTGTGCTCCCCCGACGCCCGGCACGTCACGGGGCAGGCCGTCAACGTCGACGGCGGGGCGACGCTCGTCAGGGCCGCCCGATGACGGGTGCCGCCGGCCCGTTCCCGTCCCCGCAGCGGTTTTCAGCCAAGAGAAGGGCACACATCGCCATGCACGAAGAGACCGTCCCCCGGCTGTCCGTGGTCATCCCCACGTACAACCGCGAGAGCCTGCTGGACCGTACGCTCGCCTCCCTGGTCCGGCAGAGCGTCCCGGTGTCGGACTTCGAGGTGGTCGTCGCCGACGACGGTTCCTCGGACGGCACCGCCGAGCTGGTGCGCTCCTACGCGGACCGGCTGCGGGTGCGCTACCACTTCCAGGAGGACCTGGGTTTCCGGGTGGCGGCGGCCCGCAACGGCGGGGCCAGGCTGGCCACCGCGCCGGTGCTGGCGTTCCTCGACACCGGCATGGTCGTGGGCCCGGACTGGGTGCGCGCCCATCTCGAAGCCCACGCGTCCGGCCGCCGGCAGGCGGTGCTCGGCTACTCCTACGGCTACAACCCCGCGAACCCGAGCCGGGAGATGGAGGGCATCGTCGACACCCTCCCGCCCGAGGAGGTGGTGCGGCGGCTGATCGACGTGCCGTCCTTCCAGGACATGCGGCTGCCCGACTACGAACGCGTGGGCTTCGATCCGGGCCGCATGGCCATGCCCTGGGTGTTCCTGTGGACGCTGAACTTCTCGCTGCCCGCGGCAGAGTTCTGGGCGGTGGGCGGCTTCGACGAGGACTTCACGGGCTGGGGGGTGGAGGACATCGAGCTGGGGTACCGGCTGCACCGCAACGGCACCGCCATGGTGGTCTCCCGTACGGCGTGGGGGATCGAGCTGCCGCACGAGCGGGCGCACGACGAGGCAGCGGTCAGCATCATGCGCAACTGCCAGCGCTTCCTCGACAAGCAC
The DNA here is from genome assembly GCF_055583025.1 of Streptomyces sp. NPDC104831. NCBI lineage: Bacteria > Bacillati > Actinomycetota > Actinomycetes > Kitasatosporales > Streptomycetaceae > Streptomyces > Streptomyces sp. NPDC104831. The sequence goes on along the minus strand of NZ_JBVJOT010000006.1, from coordinate 198,292 downwards.
CCCGGGGTGCAGACCGAGCTGTACTGGGCGGTGTCCTCGCGAGGTCTCATCGACCCCCTGGAGGTCGAATGGGAGGACCTGCTGGGCTGGACCTCGGCGGCCGGCGGCCGGGACGCGTCCGATGAACTCGCCGAGGCGACTCGGCACTTGACGGAACTTTCCGGTGATCCCGCGCGCGTGGCGGTGTTCGGCTGCGGCGCGCGGCTGCCGGCCGAGTGGGCGTCCGCCAACGCGCGGTTCTCCCTCTGCGACTTCGACGAGCGGGCCCTCGAGCAGGCCGTGCACGGTGCCCCCGCCACGGTCGTGGAGTCCCTGCACCTGTGCGGGATGCGCACCCCCTGGCCGGACCGGCGGTTCGACCTCGTGGTGGTCACCTCCCGGCTCGCGGGCGGCCTGTGGGACCGCTGGGGCGCTCAGATCACGGCCGAGGCCAAGCGGCTCGGCGGCGAGGTCCGCACGCCCGGGCCCGACCTCGTGTGAGCCCGTGTGAGCCCCGCGGAGGCCGGTGGCCCGAGGCCGGAAAACGCCGACGGCTCTTTATTTTCAGGAACCCTGCCTGAAAAATAAGCGGCCCCGGATCACCGCAAGCGCTTGTCGTCATCGCATCCCCGAGGAGAACCCGCCATGAAAGCGTCGACCGACCGGCCCGCGCAGCAACGCCCCGGAGCACGCGCGGCGCGCGTCCGCACCGCGGCCGTCTTCGCCGTGCACGGTGCCGTCGCCGGCAGCTTCGCCACCCGTATCCCCTGGATCGTCGACCATCTGCGCATCAGCGACGGTTCGCTCGGCGTGGCCCTGCTCGCTCCGGCCCTCGGCTCCCTGCTGGCCATGCCCCTGGCCAGCAGGCTGGTGCACCGGTTCGGGGGACGCGCGGCACTGCGTACGCTGCTCACCGCCTGGTGCGTCGCGCTGCTGCTGCCCGCGCTGGCCCCCGACGTGGCGCTGCTGTTCGCCGGACTGCTGGTGTTCGGGGCGGCGGCGGGCATGGCGGACGTCGTCATGAACGCGGCCGGGGTCGAGCTGGAGAAGGAACTGGGCCGCTCCGTCATGGCGAGCATGCACGGCATGTGGGGCGTCGGCGGGCTGGTGGCCTCGGGCGCCGGGTCGCTCGCCGCGGCGGCGCGGGTGGACGCCCGCGTCCACTTCGCCGTCGCGGCCTCCGTCCTCGCCTGCGCCGGGCTGTACGCCGTCCAGGGGGTGCTCGACATCAGGCCGCGGCCGGGCCAGCAGGAGCCGCCGCGCTTCGCGCTGCCCCCGCGGTCGGCGCTGGCCATCGGCGCGGTCGGCTTCTGCGCCGTCTTCGCGGAGGGCGCCAGCGGCAACTGGAGCGCCCTGTACCTGAGTTCCGTGGCCCACGCCGACGACGGCGTCGCCGCCGGCAGTTACACCGGGTTCGCCTGCGCCCTGGCGGTCAGCAGGCTGCTCGGCGACCACGTGGTCCGGCGGATCGGCGTGGTGAACGCGGTCCGGCTCAGCGGAGCGGTCGCCACCGCCGGACTGCTCCTCGTCGTGGTGGCGCGCACACCGGCACCCGCCGTCTGCGGCTTCGCCCTGGTGGGCATCGGGGTGGCGGTCGTCCTGCCGCTGTCCTTCGCGGCCGCGGGGGCCGCGGCCACGGACACCAGCCGCACCATCGCCGGCATCGCGACCCTCACCTACACCTCCAACCTGCTCGCCCCCGCCGTCATGGGCTTCGTCTCCGACGCGACCTCCCTGCCCCTCTCCTTCGCGCTGGTGGCCCTGCTGACCTTGTCGCTCGTCTTCACGGCCTCCGTGCTGCGCCCGTCCGGCACCCCCGAGAAGGCGGCCCCCGCCGCCTGACGCCGACGGCACCCACGAGACAGCACCCCCAGCCGCCGCCCACGGCACCCACCGAGGGCACCGATCGGAGAGACCGCCCGCATGGACCTCACCACCGACCGCGCCGCGCTCCGGCGCGGACGCACCGCCACCTCCCTCCTCTTCCTGCTGTTCGGCGCCGCCCTGGGCGCCTGGACGAGCCGGATCCCCAGTGTGAAGAGCCGTCTCGGCCTCGGCGACGGCCTGCTGAGCCTCGCGCTGCTGTCGTTCGCCCTCGGGGCGATCGTCGGCATGATGGTCCTCGGCCGGCTCACCGACCGCTACGGCAGCACCCGGGTCATGGTGCCGACGGCACTGCTGGAGGGGCTTCTCCTCGTCCCGCCGGCCTACATGCCGGACCTCGCCGCACTGATGTCGGCCCTGTTCCTGTTCGGGCTGGTGCACGGCACCCTGAACATCGCCATGAACGCCAACGCGATCGAGGTCCAGCGGGCCTGGGGGCGGCCGATCATGTCGTCGTTCCACGCGGTCTACAGCATCGGCGGCTTCCTGGGCTCGGCGGCCGGCGGCCTGTTCGCCCGGCAGGAGCTGAGCGCCCGGGCGACCTTCCTCTCGGTGGGCGGCTGTGTCGTCCTCCTGGCGCTCTGGGCGGCCGTCTGGGCGCTGCCGGCCGGTACGGGCGCCACCGCACCGCAGGACGCTCCCGCCGGGTCCGCGGGGCGCGGCGTCATCCGCTCGCCGCAGCTGTGGTTCCTCGGCACGCTGGCGATGTGCGCCCTGGTCGGGGAGGGCACGGCGGCCGACTGGAGCGCCGTCTACCTGCACGAGGACCTCGGCGGTTCGCCCGGCTTCGCGGCGGCGGCGTTCGCCGCGTTCTCGGCGGCGATGACCGCCGGGCGGCTCCTCGGCGACCGGCTCACCGCGCGGTTCGGGCCGGTGGCGCTCGTACGGGCCTGCGGTGTGCTCGCCTCCGTCGGCATGACGGCGGCCCTGATCGTCGGCCGGCCGTGGGCGGGGGTCGCCGGATTCGCCTGCCTGGGGGCGGGGATGTCCTGCATCGCCCCCCAGGTCTACTCCGCGGCCGGCCAGCGCGACCCGGCCCGCGCGGGTGCCGCGCTGTCCCTGGTCGTCAGTCTCGGCTACGTGGGCTTCCTCATCGGCCCCATCGTCATCGGCGGCGTCAGCACGGCCGTCGGGCTGCCCCTCGCCCTCGGCCTGCCGGCACTCCTCGTCTTCCTGGTCGCGCTCGGCGCACCGGCCCTGCGCCCGGCCGCCCGGACACCCGGGACCCTCGGCCGCACCCAGGATCCCGGGCTGGTGCCCGGCTCCGGACGCGGCTGACCCGGACAGCTCCCCCACCGACTTGCCGTATCGCCTAGCGAACAGAGGGACCGTTGCACATCATCGAGTGTCATTTCGAGTTCAGCGGATTCGACGACCACCTCGTCAAGGCGGGCACCTCCGTCTACCTGTGGAACCTGGCCCGGCAGTTCCGGGACCAGGGACACCGGGTCGGCGCGGTCACCCCCGCGCACGGCCTCCTGCCGCTGCTGCGCGAGCGGTACGAGGTCGTCGACCTGGACTGGCGGACGGACGACGCCGTCCCGGTACGGCTGGACCCGGCCGAGTGGCCGGGCCGGCCGGAGACGGTGCTCCTGCCGGTGTCCGTGCGCGCCCACCGGATGACCGTCGACGGCATCGACATCGTGCTGCTGAGCGGCGGAGTGCTGGACACCCACCCGGACACCTTCTACCCGCCCGCCGACCTCAAGGGCCACGACCTGACCTACCTGAAGACCCTGGTCTTCCAGGTCGCCGCCGCCCGGTACGTCAGGGAGCGGATCCCGGCCGGCGCGGTCGTGCACCTGCACGAGCCCGTCCACCACTACCTCCTGCCCGCGCTGCTCGCCGGCCACGGCCACCACGTGGTGTCCACGGTGCAGACGAACCTCCCGGTGAACACCAAGGTGTACGGCCCCGAGGTGCGCACCCTCCTGCGCCACGAGGGGGCGGACGCCTCGGTCGCCGACGGTCTGGCGGACCCGCCGCTCGACGGCGGCCTGGAGCGGGCGATGCGCGCGTACCTGCCGCGCACCCTGCTCTACACGGACTCCCCGGAGCGCCCCGGCCACGAGTACCTGCCGGTGCTGGGCCTGGTGTCGCGCTCCGTCGCCGCGCTGGACTTCCTGTCCGACGGGCAGCTGGCGCACGCGCTCACCCAGGCGGGGACCCCCTTCGAGCAGTTGTTCCAGCGGCTGGCCGTGCGCCGGGAACTCCGCGAGCGCACCCACCTGATGACCGTCGGCGGCTGCGCCATCGGCGACGAGTGGCTCGACGTACAGCGGTCCGAGGAGCGCCGCCGGCGCACCCTGGGCGCCCTCGGGCTGGACCCCGCGCTGCCCACGATCTACCACAACGCACGGTACTCGGTGCAGCACAAGGGCCAGAAGGAGTTGTTCCGGGGGGTGCGGCGCCTGCTGGCGGAGGGGCACCGGGTCAACGTGCTGCTGCACTGCCTGGCGCCGCGGCCCCCGCGGGACGAGGACCTGGCCGCGCTGGAACGCGACCACGCCGGACTCGTGCGCGTGCGGACCGGTCCGATGAGCACGCCGGAACTGATGGACTGGGCCGCCGCCGGCGACTTCTGCGTCTTCCCGTCCAAGTTCGAGATGGACACCTTCCTGATGGCGATGGGCGAGGCGATGGCCGCGGGCTGCGTGCCCGTCGCCACCGCCCAGCAGGGGATGCGGCACTTCGGGCACACCGACGATCTGGACGCGCCCGGGGCCACCGGGCTGGCGCTGCCCCGCTCGTTCCGGGTGGACGACGAAGCGCTCACGGAGGCGGTGCGGTCCGGCCTGCTGCGCATGCTGACCCTGTGGCGCGAGGACCCGGGGCGCATCGCGACCCTGCGCGCCAACGCCGTGGCCACGGCCCGCGGTTTCACCTGGAAGGCGGCCGCCGACCGCTTCCTCGCCGTGTTCGAGGCCTGCGCCGAGGGGCGCCGCCCGGCGGACGCCACCCCGGTGGTCCGCTCGGTCCTCGCCGGCGACGACCGCGCACCGCTGCCGGCCGGGCACGGGAGCGCCCACCGTGCCGGGGACACCGTGCGGGTGCGGTGGCAGGGCACCGGCCTCGGCCGGGTCGAGGTCGTGCCGGTCACGCCCGGGGCCCCCGTGGTGGAACTGACCGCGCGACCGGCGGGCCTGTTCGGCGGCGAGGTCCCCGGCCCGGCACCGGAACTGGCGCTGCTCGTCACCGGCCGCGACGGCAGGTCGGCGTGGCACGCGCTGCCGGTGCGGCACGCCCCCGAGGTGACGGCCACCGCCTCGAAGGAGGTCTACCGGAACCGCTGGATGAGCGTGCGCGAGGACACCACGGTGCGCGAGGACGGCACGCCGGGTCTGTACGGCGTGGTCCACAAGCCCGACTACGCGATCGTCCTCCCCTACGCCGACGGCGGGTTCCACCTGGTCGAGCAGTACCGGTACCCCGTCGCGGGCCGCTACTGGGAGTTCCCGCAGGGCTCCTGGGAGGACCGGCCGGATGCCGACCCCCTCCACCTCGCCCGGGGCGAACTCGCCGAGGAGACGGGGCTGACCGCCGCCGAGATGACCCGGATCGGGCACCTGTACGCCGCCTACGGCTACAGCGACCAGGGCTTCCACGTGATCCTCGCCACCGGGCTCACCCGGGGCGAGCCCCGGCTCGAACCGGAGGAGGCCGGCCTGATCAGCCGCTGGTTCCCCGAGGAGGAGGTGTGGCGGCTGGTGGCCGAGGGCCGGCTCAAGGACGCCCCGTCCCTGGCGGCCCTCGCCCTCCTCCAGCGGCACCGTGCGGCCGGACGGACGGACGTCCCGGCCGCGCACAACGGCAGTTGACACTCGGAAAGGGCACACATGGAAACCCATGTCCTGGTGGTGCACACCCGGCCGAGACCCGGCGCGGAGGCCGAGTACCAACGCTGGTACGACGACTTCCACCTCGACGAGGTGCTCCGGGTCCCGGGCTTCGTCTCCGCCCGGCGGCTCCAGCTGCTCCCGCCCGACGCGGGCGGCGACTTCTCGCTGGGTTCCCCGGCCGGGCCCGGCAGCCACCTCGCCCTGTTCACGGTGGAGACCGACGACGTCGACGCCACCATCGCCGCGTTCGAGCGGGCGCGGACATCGATGCGGATTCCCGCCTGCCTCGACCCGGACAGCGTGACCGTGAGCTGGTGGCGTTCCCTGGGCGGGCGCACCGCGGTCCCCTCCCCCGCCGGCCCCGGCCGCACGGACACGGCCCCCCTCCCGACGTCGTCCCACAGGAAGGCCCCGTCATGAACGTACCGCCGAAACCGATGACCGCGCCGACGCCGCACACCCCTCGGGACACGGCGGGGGTCCGCGCGGTCCTGCTGGCCGGCGGCGAGGGACGGCGCCTCGGCCCCCTGGGGCGGGGCCGGCTCAAACCCCTGGTGCCGTACGGCGGCACCGCCCGGCTGATCGACTTCAGCCTCGCCAACGCCCGCCGCTCCGGCTTCCGGGACGTGCTGCTGCTCTCCCAGTACGAGGAGCGCCGGCTCATGGACCACCTGCACACCGGCTGGAACCGCGAGCCCGGCTTCCGCGTGCACTTCGGGCCCTACGACGAGGCGTACCGCCGCTCCCCCGGCGCGCCGCCCCCCGCGCTGCCGCCGCGCACCCGGCCGCCGGAACGGGGTACGGCCGACGCCCTGATCGGCAAGGCGGAGCACGTCTTCGAGGGCGACCCGTCCGAGATCCTGGTGCTGCACGCCGACCACGTCTACCGGTTCGACTACGGCGACATGATCCGCCGGCACCGTGCCTCCGGGGCCGCGCTCACCGTGTCGTACCAGCGCGTCGAACGGCGCTACGTCCACCTCTTCGGCATGGTCGAGTTCGACGCCGGCGGCGACCTGACCCGGTTCGTGGAGAAACCCGCCGACCCCACCAGCGACCTGGTGTTCGCCGCGTTCTGCGTCTTCGACGCCGCGATCCTGCGCCGGTACCTGAGCCGGCTGGCACGCACCGACTGGCAGCACGACATCAGCCGGGACGTCATCCCGGCGATGCTGGCCGCCGGTGAGCGCGTGAGGGGCTACGCCGTCGAGAGCCACTGGGAGGACATCGGCACCGTCGACCGCTACCACCGGTCCCACCGGGGACTGCTGCGCCGGCCCCCCACCCTGCCCCTGACCGACCTGCCGCTCACCGTGCGCCCGGACCTCCTCCCCCGGTTCGTCGAGGACGGCGCGGGCGTCCGGTCCAGCATCGTCCGGGACGACCTCGTCAACCACGGCCTCCTCGACCACTGCGTGGCCTACCCCGGCGTGCGCGTCGGCACGGGCGCGACCGTACGGGACTCCGTGCTGCTGCCGGGGGCCCGCATACCCGACGGGGCCCGGCTGGAGTCGGTCATCGTGCTGGAGGACGGCACCGTGCAGCACTGCGACCCGGAGCCCGCCCCCGCCGGGACGGCGTCGTGAGCGCCGCACCCGGGGCCGCGTCCGGCCCGCGCCGTCACGTCGTGGCCGATCTGGGCGGCACCACCCTGCGCATCGGCCGGATCGCGGCCGGCGGCGGCATCGAGGCGGTGCGCCGGGTCACCACCGACGGCATCGGCCGGCACGGCCCGCAGTCCGCCCGTGCCCTGCAGCGCCGGGTGCTGGACCAACTAGGCCGGGAGCTGGAGGAGTACCTCGACTCGCCCGACGGCCGGGGCGCGAACGCGGTGGGCCTCTCCTTCGCCGGACCGATGGCCAAGGACGGCGTCGTCCGCGCGGCCCCCACCCTGTGGGGCGGTGAGGCCGAACCCGTGCACGTCGGCGACCTGCTCTCGGCGCGGCTCGGCCTGCCGGTGCTGGTCGCCAACGACATCACCGCCGCGGCCTGGCGCTACGCCGAGACGGAACCGGAACCCTTCTGCCTCATCACCATCAGTTCCGGCATCGGCAGCAAGGTCTTCCGGCACGGCGAGGTCCTCGTCGACGACCAGGGGCACGGCGGAGAACTGGGGCACTGGCCGGTCGACCTGAGCGAGGACGCGGCGCCCTGCGACTGCGGCGGCCGGGGCCACCTCGGTGCCGTCGCCTCCGGCCGCGGCATCCTGCGGGCGGCCCGCCGGGCCGCCGCGGCCGACCCGCCGGCCTTCGGCCGCTCGGCGCTCGCCGCCCCCGCCGGACACCGCCCGGAGGGCATCACCAACGAGGCGCTGGCCCGGGCGGTCCGCGCCGGCGACCCCTTCGCGACCCGGACGCTGCGCGGTGCGCTGCGCCCGCTCGCCTCGGCCGTCACCTGCCTGTTCACGGCCATCGGCATCCGGCGGTACCTGTTCATCGGCGGTTTCGCCGTCGCCGTGGGAGAGCGGTTCGTCTCCCTGCTGGGCGACGAACTGGTCCGCCAGGGCTGCTTCGGCCTGGGCGGCGCCGAGACCCGGGCCATGCTCGCGCTCGGCGCCGCCGACGACGACCACTGCCTGATCGGCATGGGCCGCATGCTCCGGCGGACCCCGCACCCCACCCCCGTCCTGGAGGACAGCGCATGAGCACCCTGGTCATAGGCAGCGGATTCGTCGGACGGGCCGTCGCCGCGCACCTGCTGCGCTCCGGTGAGAAGGCCGTGGTGGCGTCGCGGACACCACCGCCCGGGGATCCCGGGCACCCGGCGCCGTGGTCGGCCCTCGACGTCACCGACCCGACGGCGGTCCGGCGCATCCTCGACGCGACGGACGCCGAGCGGATCGTCCTCGTCCACGGGCCGTCGGACGTCACCTGGTGCGAGGCACACCCCGAAGAGGCCCTGCGCGGGCACGCCGGGGCGGCACGCGTCGTGGCGGAGGCGGCCGGTGACAGGCGGATCGTGCTGATCTCCACCGACAACGTCTTCGACGGCACCGCCGAGGCTCCCGACGAGACCACCCCGACCCGACCCGCCAACGCCTACGGCAGGGCCAAGCTCGCCGCCGAACGGGTCCTCGCCGAGCGGGGCGCGACGACGGTGCTGCGGGTGAGCCTGATCTACGGCTGGGAGCCCGCCGCCAGCTCGAAGTGGCTCAACTACTTCTCGTCCTGCGTGCACCGGCTGCGCGCGGGAGAGCACATCACGGCCCCGACCGACCAGTGGACCACCCCGGTGCTCGTCGAGGACGTGGCGGCCGTCACCGCCGCCGTGCTCCCGGCACCGGCGCCCGGACTGCTGCACCTGGGCGGGCCCGAGCGGATCTCCCGCGCCGACTGGGCCCGGCTCATCGCGCGCGAACTCGGCCTGCCCGAGGACCGGGTGACGGGACAGCCGCGCGCCCTCGGCCGTTACGCGTCCCGGCCGGAGAACACCTGCCTGGCCAGCACCCTGCTCACCGTCCATCCGGCCACGGCGGGCGTCCGGGTGCGCGGAGTGCACGACGGCACCCGCCTCCTGCTCGCCCGCGCGGAACGCACCGCCGCGCTCTGACCCCGGCCACTCGCCGCCGAGCCGCCCGCACGGCTCCGCACGACCTCGTACGACCTCGTACGACCTCGTACGACCCGGAAGCGAGGCGCGCCGCCGGCGCGCTCCCACCGGCCCTTGCCACCGACCCACGCCAAGAGGAGGGACACCCGTGCCCGCACTGATGCCCGACGACCCGGACCAGCTCGCCGACGCCGTCGTCACCACCCTCGCGGTCGACGCCGACCCCCAGGCACGCGAGGCCAGCATCTTCTACTGGGAACGCGGACAGCCGTACCGCGAGGCGGTGGCGGAAGCCGTCGCCCGGGTCCCGGACGGTGAACTGCTCGCGGCGGCCGAGGCGTTGCGCGCCGACCCGGCCGACCCGGCCACCCACGCGACCCTGCACCGGCGGCTGACCGGCCTGGCCCGCGACCGCGCCGTCCCGGCGCTCGGCAAGCTGTTCGCCGAGGCGTGGCAGGCGGAGTCCAACTCCCGCCTCGGCTACCACCTGGGACGCCACTACCGCCCCCGCGCGGACGAGAGCGTCACGCCCGAACGGCTGCGCACCCTGGGCGCCGCGACCGCCCCGGCCGGCCGGCCGCCCGCCGCTCCCGGTGGCGACGCCGAGACGCTCGTCGTCGTACCGTTCCGCGACCGCGGCCCCGGACACCGGCTGCGCAACCTGCTGGCCTGCCTGCTGTCGCTGCGCGACCAGTCGGTGCCGGCCTCGTCGTACCGGGTCGTGGTCGTGGAGAGCGACGACACCCCGCGCTGGCGGGACGTCGTCGCGCCGTACGCCGACCACTACCTCTTCGCCCGCAAGGACGGGCTCTTCAACAAGTCCTGGGCAGTGAACGTCGGCGTGGTCAACGCGCCCGGCCGGCCGGAGGCCGTGTGCATCCTGGACGCCGACGTGCTGGTCGACCGCGACTTCATCGCCCGCAACACCGCACGCTTCCGCGAGCGCGGCACCATGGGGCACCTCAGCTACCGCGACATGTGGTGCCTCGACGAGTCCGCCACGTCCTGGGCGATCGAGGAACGCCTCGGGCGCGGCGCCCCCCAGGTCGACACCGACCGCCTGCGGGCCTTCGTGCTGCGCCGGCCGCCCGGCTGCTGCGTCTGGGTCCGCACCAGCGCATTCCACCGCATCGGCGGCATGGACGAACGGTTCGAGGGCTGGGGAGGCGAGGACAACGACTTCGCCTACCGCATGGACACACATTCCGCCTTCGACCAGTACCGCGATCCCCTGCTGCACATGTACCACCCCTCCTCCGCCGTGCTGCGCGAGGACGGGGAACTCATCAACGCGCACATCCCCGCACTGACCTGGGGGCCCGGGGAGGGCCTGGGCGACATCGAGCGGTTCGCGAGGACGCACGCCGCGGCGGGTCCCGAGCGGTGACGGGCACGACGGCGCCGCCGGCGGGCCCGGAGCGACGGCACGGCAGCGGCGACGACATGGCAGCAGGTCTCCACCCCGACGAAAGGCAGCCCGACATGGCGCAGGACATCCCCGTACTGGACCTGACCGAGTGGAAGGAGGCGGACTTCGCGCACCGCGCGGCCATCGCCGCGCGCCTGGACGCGGCCTTGCGGCAGACCGGCCTGTTCCTGCTGGCCGGCCACGGGGTGCCGGAGGAACTGACCGACCGGATGCGCACCGAGGGACGCGCCTTCTTCGGTCTCCCGCGTGCGGACAAGGAGCGGTACCGGGTCAGCCGCCCCTACGACAACGGCTGGCGCGGACTGGGGGCGCTCCAGGTCGGCGCCCTGGACGGCAAGCCCGACACGTCCGACCTGCACGAGGCGTTCCACGTCGGCCCGAGCCACCGCACCGGCGACGCGGCGTTCGACGCGCTGTACTACCCCGACAACAAGTGGCCGGACGAGCGGCCCGCACTGCGGGAGACGGTGCTGGCGTACACCGGGCACATGACCCGCGTTGCCCACGGGGTGATGGAAGTGCTGGCCGACGTCCTCGGCCTGCCGGCGGACTTCTTCACCTCGCGCTGCGCGCGGGCCACGTGGACGCAGAACGTCAACTGGTACCCCTCCCTGACCAGCCTGGGCGAGGTACAGCCCGGTCAGATGCGGGTCGGGCCGCACACGGACTTCGGCACGCTGTCCCTGCTGGACCGGCAGCCCGGCGTCGGCGGCCTCCAGGTGTGGAACGAGGAGGACGGCTGGTTCGAGCCGCCCTTCGTGCCGGGCACGCTGGTCGTCAACCTGGGCGACCTCATGTCGTTGTGGACGGACGGCCGCTGGCGGGCCCTGCGCCACCGCGTCCTCGCGCCCAGCAGCATCGCGCCGGACGAGGAACTGGTGTCCCTCGTCTACTTCTTCGAGACCGACCCCGACGCCGAGATCGTCCCGTTGCCCGCCCCGGTGGGCGCGGGCGCGGGCCTGTCCCCCGTCATCGCCGGCGAATCGATTCTGCAGAAGGTCGGCGCGACGGTGAGCCTGCCCGGCTGACCGCGCCCCGCAATGCCGCCTCCCCGACCGGGTCCGGTGACCGGCCCGGGGGGGCGGCCCTGCTGGAACAGTGGCCGATGGGTGCCGAGGAGCGCGAGCGGAAGGTGTACCGGCCGCTGCGGCGGGCCGGTCTGGAGGTGATCCCGGACGCCGTGCCGGACGGCACGGCCCGGCGGCCGCGGACGGCGAGTCCACGGCGGCGGTGGCGTGCGGCCGCCGGGCTCGCCGGAACCGCGCGGGCCGTGGCGCGTGGGGACCGCCGACCCGTTCCGTGGGCCACGGCGGCGTTCGCGAGGGACTCGCGGGCGGCCCTGGCACGGCTGGAGTCACTGCCGGAGACGGATGCGCCGCTGATCACGGCCGGTGGCGGGGTGCGGTGCCCCGGCGGGCCGGCGGCACGGCCGGCCTGGAAGCCGGCATCGGCGTCCCCGGCCTCCGTCCCCGCTCGCCGGCCTCGCCAGGCGAGGACACCCGTCACCCGCCCGGGCGACGGGCCGTACGCGCCGCCCGGGCCGCCCGTGAGCGGTGCCGTGGCTTCGAGATCCGGCGTGCGCGTACGACGACGCCGCCCCGGGTACTCGTGGTCACCCGCGCGTGAGCGGCGCCGGGCGTCCGCGGGCGCCCCGCGCGCCACCCGCGCACCGCCCGGAGCGAGGAACGCCCATGTCCCCCACCCCAGCGCCGCGGCCCGGCGTCGCGGTCTTCCACGGCTCGGTCCTGCGGGGCCGCGTCGCCGTCGTCACCGGAGCGGCCCGCGGGGTCGGCGAGGCCCTGACGCGGCGCCTGTCCGCCGCCGGGGTGCGCGTCGCCCTGCTCGGCCGCGAGGCACAGACCCTGCGCGCCGCCGCGGCCTCGCTCCGCACCCCGAGCCTGTGCGTCGAGTGCGACGTCACCGAACCCGAAGCACTCGACGAGGCCGCACGGCAGGTGGCGGAGCGGCTCGGGGACGCGTCCGTGGTCGTCGCCAACGCGGGCGTCGCGGCCGGCGGCCCCTTCCGGCTGACCGACGCCGGCCTGTGGCGGCGCGTCATCGACGTCAACCTGGTCGGCTCCGCCAACACCGCCCGCGCCTTCCTGCCGCAGCTCGGCCGCACACGCGGCTACTTCCTCCAGATCGACTCCACCGCCGCGTTCGGCTCGGCACCCATGATGAGCGCCTACTGCGCGTCCAAGGCGGGCGCGGAGTCCTTCGCCCAGGCCCTGCGCGGCGAGGTCGAGCCCGACGGGATCGCGGTCGGCATCGCCTACCTGCACTGGACCGCGACCGACATGCTCACCGACCTCGACGAGCACCCGGTGCTGCGCGCCCTGCGCGCCCACCAGCCGCGGTTCGCCCGCCGGGTGCACACGGCCGCGCAGGTCGCCGACTGGCTCGCGGCCGGTGTGGAACGCCGCGCCGCCCGCATCTACGCCCCGCCCTGGCTGCGCTGGTGCCAGCCCCTGCGGCCGCTGTTCCCCGCGCTCGTCACCCACGTGGCCCGCCGCGAGATGCGCCGCCTGCCCGCCGCCGGCCTCGCGGCCGGCACGGGGGTCATGGGCGCCGGTGGACGCGCCGACTGGGAGGCGTACACGTCCTCGGCGCGGGACCGGCCCGCCCCGCCGCGGTAGCGCGTACGGCGTCGGCGCCGGCCCGGGACGCCCGGTGGCTCTCCCGCCGGGCCGCTCGGCGGCCTTCCGGCGTTCTCCCGCCCCCCGGCGCATGCGGCCCGGCCGGCACGTTGCCGGGCCGGCACGGGCCCCCGGTCAGTCGGCTCGTTCGCGAGCGGCGGGCGTACGCCCCCACGTGGCCAGGGCCCTGAGCAGTGCACTGCGCCCGCGGTCCGGCACCGTCCACAGGGTCTGGCCCCGCACGCCCCACCCCTCCAGCAGGGCGTTGGCCGCGAGGAAGCCGCTCGTGGCGGCCCGTTCCATGAGGGCGACGGGCAGGCCGGTGCGGACCAGGTCGCCGGCCACGACCAGCCGGGGGTGCGGGGTGCGGACGGCGGGCCGGTCGCCGTAGCCGCCCACCGGGAACAGGGGGCAGTCCTCGTGCCACTCGTGGCGGGCGTCGAGGACCGTGGCCGGGCCGGTCTCCGGGTAGACGCGGCGCAATTGTCCGAGCAGGCGCTTTCGTTCGACGTCCCGGTCGGCTCCGGGCGGTACGGCGTAGGCGTGCAGTTCGACGACGGAGCCTTTGGTGCGCGCGCTCCAGCGGGCCGCCTCGTCCTCGTAGCGTTCCAGCACACTGATGTTGTCGAGGGTGCCGAAGCCGCTGGTGCCGAGGAAGCCGGGGCGGTCGGGGGCGACGGGCCGGTCCAGCCACAGACGGCTGACCAGGAAGGGCGGGGCGGTGCGCAGCCGCCCGATCCGCTCCCGCCACGGCGCGTCGCCCAGCCGTCCGCAGCGGCCCACCAGGGAGCGCAGCCCGGTGGTGTCGAGGGCGAGGACGACCCCGTCGTAGCGGCGCTCGTCCCTGCCGGTGGCGGCCGCGAATCCGCCGTCCCGGGTGGGCGCGATGTGCTCGACGGCCGTTGCGGTGCGCACCTCGGCGCGGTGCCGGGCCAGGTAGCGGGCGAGCGGGTCCCACAGGGCGGCCGGGAAGGGGGCTCGGGGCACGTCGAACAGCAGGCCCTCGGCGGAGCCCAGGAAGTAGATGTGGAACATCAGCGCCATCTCGGCCGCCGACAGCTCCCGCGGATCGGCGAAGAAACTCCGGGAGAACACCTCGAAGGCCAGGTGTCGGGCGCTTTCGGGGAAGCCCACGGCGTCCAGGAGGGCGTGGCCGCTGGTGCCGTCCAGGCGGTCGTAGACCTCCGGTACGCGCACGTCGAACAGGGGCAGGGCCGCCCGCGGGTCCATGGCGCGCAGGTCCGCGAGCCGGAAGGAGGGGCTGAGCGCCGCGAAGCCGAGCGCGCTGAGCGGCGGGGTGCGCGGGACGTGCCGGAAGCTGTCGCGCAGGCCGGCGGCGTGGCGCAGCGGGTAGTCCGGGAGGCCGGTGAGCCGCTCCAGGCCGGGGTCGGTCCGGCGCAGCAGTCCGCGCAGGTTGTAGTACTGGCGGAAGAACGCGTGGAAGCCGCGGCTCATGGTCACCGTGGTGCCGTCGCGCAGTTCGGCCGGCCATCCGCCGACCCGCCCGCCGAGGTAGGGCCGCTTCTCGTACAGGGTGACGGCCACCCCGCGCTCGGCGAGGGCGGTGGCGGCGGCCAGGCCCGCGAGGCCGGCGCCGACCACCGCCACCGACGGCGCGGTCCCCTGCACGCGGGGGGTGCCGGGCCGGGCGGGCAGGACGCGGGCCCGCCGGTCGCGGCCCCGGCGTGCGGCGCCCCGGTCCGGGGCCCTCATGCGTCCTCACCGGGGGCGGGCGACCGGCGGGCGACGAAGGTGTGGGTGATGCCCGTCTGCCAGCCCGGCAGCGGCAGGGCGCGGACCCGGTCGAAGCCGGCCGCGTCGAGCCGCCGCGCGAACCGCCCGGCGGTGTCGAAGTCCACCACGCTGCGCCACAGGTGCCGGTACAGCGGCCCGTCCCCCAGCAGGGTCGCGACGGGCTGTACGACGCCGCGGCACACCAGCGTCCACACCGCGCGGTCCGTGCGCCGCCCGCTCAGGGTGTACTCGTGCACGCCGAGCCGGCCGCCCGGCCGCAGCAGCCCGCGCACGGCGGCGAGGACGGCGTCGGGGTCGGTGACGTTGCGGAGGAGATAGGCCGCGAAGACCGCGTCGAACGGTCCGGACACCCCGGCCTCGGACAGCCGCTCGGCGGGGGCGTGCACGAAGGTCACCCCGTCCGCCCACGGTTTGGCCGCGGCCCGCCGGAGCATGCCTGCCGACGCGTCCACGGCCGTGATGCGGGCGGCGGGCAGGACGGACCGCAGCGCGGCCGTGGAGGCACCGGTGCCGCAGCCGAGGTCGAGCAGGCGCAGTCCCGCTCCGTGCCCGGGCAGGCGCAGGCGGCGCACCGAGCGGCGCAGGTGGGCGTGGTAGCCGGGGTTGGCGGCCACGAGCGTGTCGTAGCCGCGGGCGGCGTGGTCGAAGGCGGCGGCGAGGCGCTCGTCGCGCAAGAGGGTCATGCGGTCTCCGTCGGGGGCGGGTGCGGGGTGGCGGAAGGCGCCGGCGGACGCGGCGGCGGGGGCAGGTCGAAGGGGCGGCGGGGCAGGCGGGGCAGGTCCAGCGCGGAGCGCAGCATCGGCGCGACGGGCGTGCGCAGGCCGATGGAAAGATCCTCGTGCGGGCGGGTGTCCCCGTCGAGGAAGCGCAGCAGCCGTGCCATGGGCACGCGGGTGAAGAGGCGGCCGAAGAGGTCCGGGCCGTCGGCCCGGCCACTGTCCAGGGCGCGCAGCAGGACGGCGTCCATGGCGCGGGAGCGCGCCGGGTGGGCGGCGGGCGGCACGGGGCGGCGGCCGCGGCGCAGGGCGTCGGCGACGGCCCTGGTCTGGCGTTGCAGTCCGGCGAAGGTGTAGCCGGTGGCGGGGCGGGTCGCTCCGCCGGCGGCGCCGACGCGGAAGACCGAGGCCCCGGTCTGCCGGGTGATCGGCGCGTCGGTCATCGGGATGACGCCGGTCTCGGTGGCCAGGACCTGCCGTTCGCCGAGGTGCAGCACCTCGTCGGCGTAGTGCCGCACGGCGGCCTCGTAGCGGTCCGGTGCGAGGGTGTGCCGGGAGAACTCGGTGTACTCCACGAGCGCCTCGCGCGGCCCGGTCGGCAGGACGTAGCCGAAGGACAGGCCGTGGGCGGGCTGCGGGGTGCGGAAGTCCATCAGCTCCACGGCGGCCGGGTCGAAGGCGGGCCGGGCGGTGCGGACGAACCAGCCGTGGAAGTGCTGGAGCAGGGTGGTGCGGGCGGCCGGGAGGCTGCCCGGGGGGCGGGAGTCGAGCACCCAGCGGGCGCTGAGCACCCGCGTCCGGCCGTCGGTGTCCCGCAGGTGGACGTGCGCGCCGCCGGGCACGTCCTCCACCGCTTCGACGGTCGCTTCGAGGCGTCGCACGTTGGGGCTGCGGGCCAGGTCGCGGGAGACGAGGCGTTCGAAGTCGTCGGAGCGGATCATGCGGTACCGCAGCGGGTCGATGTCGCCCTCGACCGGGGCGCCGGTGCGCGGGCGCACCCTGAGCCGCCGCCACTCGGCCCGCACCGCCGCGTCGAACCGTCCCGTTCCCGCCGCCCAGTAGCACCAGGTCCGCGGGGGCGGACGCAGCGGGCCGGGCGGCGCGTCCACCAGCACCACGGAGGGTGTCCGCAGGCCGGGAACGTGTCCCGCGAGCCGGTGGGCCAGCGACAGCCCGGCGGCGCCCGCGCCCACGACGGCCACGTCCGCGTCCGGCACGGCGTCTCCTCTCCTCGGTTCCCCGGTGTGCTTCCGGTCCGGCCGCGGGTCGTCACGGCCGTGACGCACCCCGGACCGGCCGCCGGGACACGTCGCCCCGGGCCGGTATCGCGGATTGTGTACCCCGGCGGATGCAGGGCACCCCCTGATGGCGCGCGGTCGGGCGCCGGACACGGCACGGTGGAGGGGGCGGATCCCCGGTGGTCTCCGCGATCGCGCGGGGCGTTCACGTGTCCGTCCGCGCACGGGCGGACGGGTGACGGCACGACGGATACGGACACGACGGAGGGAACCGGGATGCGGCCTGCCCACGCGAAGGACCACCCCGCGACCGCGCCACCGGGCGCGGCGGGGCCGGTGGCGTCGCTTCCGCACGGGGCGGTGGCCGACAACGCCGACGACGCCGACAACGCCGAGGGACACCGCGACCGCGAGGGCGCACCGTTTCCGGCCGGGCCCGCCGAGGTGCGCCGGACGGACGCCGACGTACCCGGCGCGGTCGGCCGGGTGCTCGGCCATGTGCTGGCACAGCGCCTGCGCCGCGCACGGCTGACGGATCCCCAGTTCGCCGAGGAACTGGCCGAACGAGTGGCACGCTTCACCCTCCAGGGTGGCAAGCGCACGCGCGCGCGGCTGGTGTGGTGGGCCGCGCGGGCCTGTGCCGGCCGGGACCCGGCGTCCGCGGCGGCGGCGCTGCGGATCGGGGGCGCCCTGGAACTGCTCCAGACGTGCGCGCTCGTCCACGACGACGTGATGGACCGGGCGGTGCTGCGGCGTGGCCGGCCCACGCTGCACAGGGACCTGACCGACCGGTACGCCGGCCGGGTCGGGCCCGAGCGGGCCGCGCGGTTCGGGCAGTCGGCGGCGGTCCTCGCCGGGGACCTGGCGCTGGCCTGGGCCGACGACCTGGTGGCGGAGACACCGCTGGCACCCGGGACGGGGGAGCCGGTGCGACGGCTGTGGAGCGACATGCGCACGGAGATGGTGGCGGGCCAGTACCTGGACGTACAGGGCCAGATCACCGCGGCCCCGTCCCTGCCCCGCGTGCTGCGCGCCGCCTGCCTGAAGAGCGCCCTGTACTCGGTCGAGCGGCCCCTGGCCCTGGGGGCCGCCGTGGCGGGCGCGGACGAGGTGACGCGGCGCCGGCTGGGCGATGCCGGACGCTGTGTCGGCATGGCGTTCCAGCTGCGCGACGACCTGGACGACGTCTTCGGCGACCCGCGGGAGACCGGCAAGGCGTGCGGCGGCGACGTCCGGGAGGGCAAGCCCACCTATCTGGTCGCGGTCGCCCGCGCGCGGGCACAGGCCGCCGGCGACGGTGCCGCGCCGGCCGTCCTGGACCGGTGGCTCGGTGACCCGGGCCTCACCGAACGCGGCCTGGACGAGGTGCGGGAGGTGCTGGTCGCGACCGGCGCGCGGGCCACCGTGGAGGCCGAGGTGGACCGGCTGGCCGCGCAGGGGCTGCGGCACTTCGACGGCGCCGTCCTCGACGCGGAGGGCGCCGGACCGCTGCGCGATCTCCTGCTGGCCACGGCGGGGGCGCGGCCGGAAGCGGACGGCGTACGTCCGCGGCCGGCGCGCGGCCCGTGCGCCGCCGGCGCCCGCGGCGGTGCGGGGAGTGAGCGGTGACGCGCGCCGTGCCCGGCCCCACGGACCACGTGGTGGTCGTCGGCGCCGGACTCGCCGGGCTGTCGGCGGCGCTGCACCTGCTGGGCGCCGGACGCCGGGTCACGGTCGTCGAGCGCGACGAGCTGCCCGGTGGCCGGTCCGGACGCCTGGACCTGGCCGGTTACCGGATCGACACCGGACCGACCGTGCTGACCATGCCCGACCTCGCCGACGAGGCGTTCGCCGCCGTCGGCGACAGCCTGTACGAACGGGTGGAGCTGATCCCCCTGCACCCGGCCTACCGGGCCTGCTTCGCGGACGGCAGCAGCCTCGACGTGCACAGCGACGCGGACGCGATGGCCGCGGAGGTGGAGCGGTTCGCCGGGCCGGCCGAGGCGGCGGGCTACCGGCGGCTGCGCGACTGGCTCCAGCGGCTCTACCGGGCCCAGATGCGCCGGTTCATCGACGCCGACTTCGACTCGCCGCTCGGTCTGCTCCACCCGGATCTCGCCCGCCTGGCCGCCCTCGGCGGCTTCGGCCGCCTGGACGCCCGGATCGGCCGCTTCGTGACCGACGAGCGGCTGCGCCGGGTGTTCACCTTCCAGTCCCTGTACGCGGGTGTGCCCCCGGCGCGGGCGCTGGCCGCGTACGCGGTCATCGCCTACATGGACACCGTCGCCGGCGTGTACTTCCCCCGGGGCGGCATGCACGCCCTGCCGCGGGCGATGGCGCAGGCGGCCGCCGCGGCCGGTGCCGAGCTGCGGTTCGGGCAGCCGGTGACCCGTCTGGAGCGGTCGGGCGGGCGCGTCACGGCCGTCGTCACCGACGCCGGCCGCATCCCGTGCGACGCGGTCGTCCTCACCCCGGACCTGCCCGTCGCCTACCGGCTGCTCGGCCACCGGCCGCGCCGGCCGCTCGCACTGCGCCACTCCCCCTCCGCGGTCGTGCTGCACGCGGGCACGGACCGCACCTGGTCCCACCTCGCCCACCACACGATCTCGTTCGGCGCGGCGTGGCACACCACCTTCGACGAACTGACCCGCGCCGGAAGCCTGATGAGCGACCCGTCGCTCCTGGTCACCCGCCCCACCGCCACCGACCCCTCCCTCGCCCCGCCCGGCCGCCACCTGCACTACATCCTCGCCCCCTGCCCCAACACCGACATCGGCCCGGGCGCGGCGGCCTGGTCCGACCTCGGGCCGCGCTACCGGGACACGCTGCTGCGGGAGCTGGAACGGCGCGGGCTGGACGGCATCGAGGCCGCCGTCGAGGAGGAGTGCCTGGTCACCCCGGCCGACTGGCACGCGCGGGGGCACGCCGCCGGGACCCCCTTCTCGGCCGCCCACACGTTCGCGCAGACCGGGCCGTTCCGGCCGCGCAACCTGGTACGCGGCACGGAGAACGCGGTCCTGGCCGGCTGCGGCACCACGCCCGGCGTCGGGGTGCCGACCGTGCTGCTGTCGGGGAAGCTGGCGGCGGCCCGCGTCACGGGCGTACCCGGGCGCGGCGGGGGCCGCCCGCGTCCCTCCCCGGCCGCCGCCCCGCGAGCGCAAGAGGAACCTCCCCGCCGCCCCGCCCCCGTCCAGGCACCGCCGGACCCCCCGGCTGCCGTACGGCGGTTCCCGCCGCCGGGGAGTCCCCCGGCCGATCCCACGGCCCCCGCGACCGAAGGCAGGACAGGATGACCGATCGAGAGCTGGACGCGGCGGGGATCCACGAGCCGGCACTGCGCGCGGCCTACCACCACTGCCGGGCCCTCAACGCCCGGCACGGCAGGACCTACTTCCTCGCCACCCGGCTGCTGCCCGCCGCACGCCGGCCCGCCGTGCACGCCCTGTACGGCTTCGCCCGCTGGGCCGACGACATCGTCGACTCCCTCGATCCGGGCGCCGGTACGGAGCTACGGGTGCGGGCACTGGCCCGGCTCCAGGAGGAGCTGGCGCAGGGGCTGCGGCGGGGCGGCAGCGGTGAGCCGGTGGTGCGCGCCCTCGCCGACACCGCCCGCCGCCACGCCATCGACCACGCCCACTTCCGCGACTTCATGACCGCCATGCGCTCCGACCTGGTGGTGACGGCCTATCCCACCTACGCCGACCTGCGCGCGTACATGCACGGCTCGGCCGCGGTGATCGGGCTCCAGATGCTGCCCGTACTGGGCACGGTGGTGCCGCGCGAGGAGGCCGCGCCGTACGCCGCGGCGCTCGGCGTCGCGTTCCAGCTGAGCAACTTCCTGCGGGACGTCGGCGAGGACCTGGACCGCGGGCGCGTCTACCTGCCCGCCGACCTGCTCGCCGGTCACGGCGTGGACCGGGACCTGCTGGCCTGGAGCCGCGCCACGGGCCGCCAGGACCCGCGGGTCACGGCCGCGCTCAGGGAGTTCGAGGCGCTGACCCGCGCTGTGTACCGGGAGGCGGTGCCCGGGATCGAGCTGCTCGAACCGGTGGCCCGGCCCTGCATCCGCACCGCGGCCGTCCTGTACGGCGGCATCCTGGACGCCGTCGCCCGCGACGGCTACACCGTGCTGCACCGGCGGTCGGTGGTGCCGCGGCGACGCAGGGCGGTGGTCGCCGCCGACGGGCTGGCGCGGGTGGCGGCGGCCCGGCTGCGCGCGCGGCCCCTTCCCCCGCACCGGCCGCCCGCCCGCGCCCTTCCCGGTGCTCCCCTCCCGCCGGCGACGGCCCTCCGGTCCGCCGGGGGGACCGCGTGAGCCGCCGTCGGCCGCCGCTGTCGCTGCGCCGCCGCGCCGTGCCGTGGGAAGGCCGGCGGCCCACCTGGCGCGAGGCCCGGCCCGGGCTGATCGCCGGGGCGCTGAAGCGGGCACAGGCCCGCCCGTCCGGCAACTGGTACGTCGTCGGCGCCTCCCGCAGCCTGCGGGGGAACGGCAAGCTGGCGCGGACCGTGGCGGGGCAGGAGGTCGTGGTGTGGCGGGGGCCCGACGGGCGCCTCGTCGGCGGGCCGGGGATCTGCCCGCACCTGGGGGCACCGCTGCGGGACAGCCCGGTGCGCTGCGGCACGCTGGTGTGCCACTGGCACGGACTGGCGCTGGACGGCGGGCCGTACGCGGGCTGGTCGCCGTTGCCGGTGCACGACGACGGGGTGCTGGTGTGGGTGCGGCTGGACGCGGTGGGCGGCGAGGAGCCCTCGGACGCGCCGGTCCTGCCGCCCCGGCCCGAGCCCGCGCGCGCCCTGACGGCCGTCTACACCGGCATGGGTGTCTGCGAGCCCGAGGACGTGGTCGCCAATCGGCTCGACCCCTGGCACGGCGCGTGGTTGCACCCCTACTCGTTCGTCGACCTGACCGTGGTGGACACCCCGGCCGACCCGGCCGGCGCGGTGGACGACGGCCCGGACGCCCTGACCGTCGACGTGTCCTTCAAGGTGGCGGGCCGACTGGTCGTACCGGTCCGCGCCGTCTTCACCGCGCCGGAGCCCCGCACGGTCGTCATGCGCATCACCGAGGGCGAGGGCGCGGGCTCCGTCGTGGAGACCCACGCCACGCCGCTCGGCCCGGACGGGGCCGGCCGGCCCCGCACCGCCGTCATCGAGGCGGTGGTCGCCGCCTCCCCCCGCCCGGGCTTCGCCGCCGCCCGCCGGGCCGCACCGCTGCTGCGTCCCCTGGTACGCGCCACGGCCGGCCGGCTGTGGCGGGACGACCTGGCCTACGCCGAGCGGCGCTGGCACCTGCGATCCACGGGCCGCTTCCCGGGCTGAGCGGCCCGGCCCGGCGCATCGGCGCGCCGGGCCGGGGCCGGGCGCCGGACACCGTCATCGGTGCCGGCCCGACCAGGTCACCGGCAGGACCGCGCGGCCTCACAGCACGCCTGAAGTGGTGGAAATCGTGCGATGTGTGCTTCCATGGCCCCGCTGAACGATCTTCGCGGCCCGTCCGTCCCGAACGCCGCCGTCGCGGCGCTGCCGGGGACCCCGGCGCCGGAGCGGGCCCGCGGCACCCGGCCATGGAGAGACAGTTGATCGCGATAGCGGCAGCCCTCGCGGACATCGCGCTGATCCTTGTGCACCGCGGACGTACGCCACCGGCACCCGCCGGGTCCACACCGTGGCGCCACATGGCCGCCGGGCTGGCGGGGTGCGCGGCGGGATGGCTGGTCATCGGCCGCCCGGAACTCGTCTGGGACGACCTGTTCCTCACCCTCGTCTGCGGAGTGGTCATCGCCTCCGAAGCCGCGCAGGCGGCCCGGAGTCTGACCGGCCGGGCCTGGACGGGCTGGACGACGGCCTGTGCGAGCGGAGCGGCGGCGGCCACCTGGCTGCTGTCCGGCCCGCTGCCGTTCTCCTGACGCACTCGGCCCGCGGGGGGCGTACGACCGGACCGGCGTTGCGGCAGGAGTCCGCCCCCGTTCCACAGCGGACCGGGGCCGCCCCGCACGGGAGCAGCCCCGGCCGTCGGGTCAGGCGGCGTGGTGGCGGAGCTTCGGTCTCGATGCCGTCGAGCCGCGTACCACCAGTTCCGGCATGAACACGAACTCGCTGTGCGGTGCGGGGGTGCCGCCGACTTCTTCCAGCAGTGTGCGCACCGCGGCCTGGCCCATCGCCGGCACGGGTTTGCGGATCGTGGTCAGGGGCGGGTCGGTGAAGGCGATCAGGGGCGAGTCGTCGAAGCCGACGACGGAGAAGTCGCGGGGGACCTCCAAGCCGCGCTGCCGGGCCGCCCGTACCGCCCCGAGGGCCATCATGTCGCTGGCGCAGACCACCGCCGTGCAGTCCCGGTCGATGAGGGCCGCGGCGGCGGCCTGGCCGCCCTCCAGGCTGTAGAGGGAGTGCTGGATCAGCGTCGTCTCGGTCAGGTCCGGCGGCAGGCCCAGCTGGTCCTGTACCGCGCGGACGAAGCCCTCGATCTTGCGCTGCACGGGCACGAAACGCCGGGGGCCGACGGCCAGGCCGATCCGGGTGTGGCCCAGGGACGCCAGGTGGGCCACCGCCAGGGTCATCGCCGCGCGGTCGTCGGGCGAGATGAACGGGGCCTGCACCTTCGCCGAGAAGCCGTCCACGAGCACGAACGGCACGCCCTGGGCGCGCAGTTCGGCGTAGCGTCCGGTGTCGGCGGTGGTGTCCGCGTGCAGCCCGGAGACGTAGATGATGCCGGCCACCGCGCGGTCCACGAGCATCTCGGTGAGTTCGTCCTCCGTGGACCCGCCGGGTGTCTGGGTGGCGAGCACCGGGGTGTAACCCTGCCGGGTGAGGGCCTGCCCGATGACCTGTGCGAGCGCCGGGAAGATGGGGTTGTCCAGCTCGGGGGTGATGAGGCCGACCAGGCCCTCGCTGCGCTGCCGCAGCCGTACCGGGCGTTCGTAGCCCAGCACGTCGAGCGCGGCGAGCACGGCCTGGCGGGTGCCGGAGGCGACGCTCGGTTTGCCGTTGAGGACCCTGCTGACGGTCGCCTCGCTCACCCCGGCCTGTGCGGCGATGTCGGCGAGCCGGATCGTCACGGGGACGGTCTGTACCGGCCGCATGTCAGACTGCCCACCAGACGGCGCACTCCCCGGGCAGTGCCGTCGTGCCGGCGCCCGGCTCCACGTCGGCGCCGGCCAGCAGCAGGGTGCCGGGCGTGGGCAGCGTGACGGGAGCGGCGGTGAAGTTGACCGTGCAGACGAAGGAGCCGTGCTCGCTGTCGCGGCGGAACGCCAGCACCCCCTCCGGGGCGTCCAGCCAGGTGATCTGGCGACCCGCGCCCAGCGCCGGGTGCTCGCGGCGGATGGCGAGTGCCCGACGGTAGAACTCCAGCGTGGAGCCCGGGTCGCCCTCCTGCGCCTCGACGGTCAGGTCGCTCCAGTCCGCCGGCTGCGGCAGCCAGGCCGGCCCGCCCTCGACGGGACCGAAGCCGAACGGCGGCACCTGGCCGGACCACGGGATCGGCACCCGGCAGCCGTCGCGGGTGCCGTCCTGGCCCGTGGTGCGGAAGAAGGCGGGGTCCTGTCGCACCTCGTCGGGCAGGTCGACGACCTCGGGCAGGCCGAGTTCCTCGCCCTGGTAGATGTAGGCCGAGCCGGGCAGCCCCAGCATCAGCAGGGTCGCCGCGCGGGCCCGGCGCAGGCCGCGCGCCGGGTCCCCCTCCGCGAGCCGGGTGGCGTGCCGCACCACGTCGTGGTTGGACAGCACCCAGGTCGCCGGCGCGTGTACGGAGTTCATGGCGCGCAGCGAGCGGTCGATGACCTCGCGCAGTGCGGCCGGGTCCCAGCCGGTGCCCAGGTAGTCGAAGTTGAACGCCTGGTGGAGCTCGTCCGGGCGCAGGTACAGGGCGCTGCGTTCCACGGTCGGGGTCCATGCCTCGGCGACGGCGACGCGTTCGCCGTGGTACTCGTCGAGGATGCGCCGCCAGCCGCGGTAGATGTCGTGCACGCCGTCCTGGTCGAAGTACGGCACCGGCCGCGTGCCGAGCAGCTTGACCTGCTCGTCGTGGCCGACGTCGGGCAGGCCGGGCGCCTTGACCAGGCCGTGGGCCACGTCGACGCGGAAGCCGTCGACGCCCAGGTCGAGCCAGAACCGCAGGATGGAGCGGAACTCGTCGTGGACGGCGGGGTGGTCCCAGTTGAAGTCGGGCTGCTCGGGTGCGAAGAGGTGCAGATACCACTCGCCGGGGGTGCCGTCGGGTTCGGTGACCCGGGTCCAGGCGGGGCCGCCGAAGACGGACTCCCAGTCGTTGGGCGGCAGTTCACCCCCGGCGCCCTTGCCCGGCCGGAAGTGGAAGCGGTCCCGCAGGGGCGAGCCGGGGCCCTCGCGCAGGGCCTGCTTGAACCACTCGTGCCGGTCGGAGCAGTGGTTGGGCACCAGGTCGACGATGATCCGCAGCCCCAGCGCGTGGGCGTCGCGCACCAGGTCGTAGGCGTCGGTGAGGGTGCCGAACATGGGGTCCACGGCCCGGTAGTCCGCGACGTCGTATCCTCCGTCGGCCTGCGGGGAGGCGTAGAACGGGGAGAGCCAGACGGCGTCGACACCGAGCTTCCTCAGGTAGGGCAGGCGTGCGCGGATGCCGGGCAGGTCGCCGATCCCGTCGCCGTCGCTGTCGGCGAAACTGCGCGGGTACACCTGGTAGATGACCGCGTCGCGCCACCACTCCCGGTCCGGGGAGGCGAAGGCGGGGGCGTCGTGGGCGACGGTGTCGGTGGCGTGCTGGGTCATGGATTCCCTCAGGGAGTGGAAGGGTAACGGCGAAGGCGCGTCCTCGATGGGCGGGCGCCGGGGTCCGGCCGGGGTGGTGCCGGTCATGACTTGGTGCCGCCGGCCGTCAGTCCGGAGACGAGGCTGCGCTGCACGAGCATGAACACGAGGGCGGCCGGGATGGTGATGATGATCGCGGTGGCCGACGTCCACGCCCAGTCGGGACGCTGGTCCTGGGCGAAGGTGCGGATGCCGACGGCGAGGGTGTAGTGGTCGGACTGCATGAACTGCGTGGCGTAGGCGACCTCGCCCCAGGCGGTGAGGAAGCTGTAGAACGCCGTCACCGCGAGACCGGGGCGGGCCAGTGGCACGATCAGCCGCCAGAAGGTGCCGATGGGAGTCAGGCCGTCCACTCGTCCGGCCTCGTCGATCTCCTTCGGGATGGTGTCGAAGTAGCCCTTCATCATCCAGGCGCAGAACGGCACCGCCGTGGTCGCGTAGGCCAGGATCAGTCCGAGGTAGTTGTCGAGCAGGCGCAGTTCGGCCATGAGCAGGTACAGCGGCACGATGAGGACGATGCTGGGGAACATCTGGGTGACCAGGAAGACCCACATCAGCTGCCGGCTGCCCGGGAACCGCATCCGGGACACGGCGTAGCCGGCGGTCGCGGCGAGGAAGACGCCCAGCGCCGTGGTGCCCGCCGCCACGATGACGGTGTTCAGGAACCACTGCAGCAGGTCCGAATGGGCCAGTACGTCGCTGTAGTTGTAGAAGCCGAGGTGGGAGAGCACCTCGCCCGGCTGCTGCCAGGCGTTCTTCGGGCCCAGGGAGATGAAGAACACCCACACCACGGGGAAGGCCGCGATCACGGTGGCGAGGATCAGCGTGCCGTGCAGGGCCACGGAGGCGCCGAGCCCCCGCTCCTCCCGGCCGCGCACCCTGCGGGTCCGGCGGACGACGGCGGGGGGCGGGACGGTGTCCTCGGGCGCGGTGGCGGTCTCGTGCGTTGCTGCGGTCATGACGATGGCTCCTTACGCCTGCTCGGACTTCAGGGTGCTGCGGCGGTAGAAGGTCGAGAAGGCGAGCAGGAGGGCGAGGATGATGATCCCGTAGGTCGCCGCTCCCGCGTAGTCCGAGACCCCGTTGAACGCCTTGTGGAAGGCGAAGGTGACGAGGATGTCCGTGTCGCCGGTGGTGTTGTTGCCCAGCAGCAGATAGATGACGTTGAACATGTTGAACGTCCAGATGCAGCCCAGCAGGATCACGGTGTTCGACACCGGGCGCAGTCCGGGCAGGGTGACGTTGACGAAGCGCTGCCAGGGCGAGGCGCCGTCCATCTCGGCCGCCTCGTACAGCTCCTTGGGGATCGACTGGAGCCCGCCCAGCACGGCGACCATGTTGAAGGGGATGCCGATCCAGACGTTGACCATGATGACGGCGATCTTCTGGGACAGCGGGGAGCCGAGCCAGTTCTGCGCGGGCAGGCCGAACGCCTGGATGATCTCGTTGAACACCCCGTACTGGGAGTTGAGCATCAGCCGCCAGGCGAAGACGCCGATGAACGACGGGACGGCCCACGGCAGGATCAGCATCGCGCGGTAGAAACCCCGCAGGCGCATCTTGCGGTTGAGCAGCACCGCGAGTCCCATGCCGAGACCGACTTGCAGGACGACGCAGGACACCGTCCACACGACCGTCCACGCCAGCCGCGGGTAGAAGTCGCCGTCCGCCCCCGACAGCACGTGCCAGTAGTTGTCGAGGCCCACGAAGTCGTACGTGGCGGGGCGGTGGAAGGCGCCGATGGTGGTGGCGACGTTGGACTCGTTCGCGTCGGTCAGCGACTGGTAGAAGCCGTACCCGAGCGGATACAGCACCAGCAGGGCGATGACGATGGCCACCGGGGCCACCATGGCCCAGGCGTACCAGTACCTCTCCCACGCGCGTCTGAGTGCCGTACCCCGTGCGCGGTGTGGTTTCCGGTGGTCGCGGGCTGTCTCGTCGGTCGTTCCGGTGCTCGGTGCGGTCGTCATACTCATCGGCTCTTTCGCGGGCGAAGTCGGGTGGTACCGCAGCCCCGGGGGAGCCCCGGTCGGGGCGGCAGCGGGGAAGTGGATTCCCCCGGGGCTGCGT
Source organism: Streptomyces sp. NPDC104831 (assembly GCF_055583025.1). NCBI lineage: Bacteria > Bacillati > Actinomycetota > Actinomycetes > Kitasatosporales > Streptomycetaceae > Streptomyces > Streptomyces sp. NPDC104831. Next base: position 170,434 of record NZ_JBVJOT010000006.1, on the reverse strand, counting down.
GTCCTTCGGTTGCCGTCGGGCGGTGTGCGCCGCGGTTCAGCCGACGGAGAAGCCCTTCAGGAGCTTCTGGAACTCCTTGGCGGTGGTGTCGAGGCCGCCCTGGACCGACTCGTCGCCCTGGAGGATCTTCACGTAGTTCTGCGCCAGGGGCGTGAAGAGCGAACCGGCCTGCGGCAGGGCCACGCGGGCGCGCGCCGTCTTCTCCAGGAGCGGCTGGAAGCCGGCGATCTTGGCGTCCCCGGTGACCTCACCGGTGTAGGCCGACTTGCGGGTCGGCAGGGTGCCGGTTCCCTTGGCGATCTCGATCTGACTCGGTGTCGACGTCATGAACTGCGTGAACAGGTAGCTGGCGTCCAGATTGCCCGACCCCTGGTACACGGTGAGGTTGTGACCGCCGGTCGGGGCCTGGGCCTTGCCGCCGGCGCCGGCCGGGACGGGCGCGAAGCCGAGGTTCTTCTCGTCGTCCTTGAACGCCGTGCCGCTCAGGTCGTCGCCGACCGACCAGGGACCCTGGATCAGCATGGCGACCTTGCCGTTCTTGAAGGCGGCCTGCATGTTCTGGTAGGCGTTCGCGAAGTCGACCTTCATCGAAGCCTCGTCGTTGATCTTCTTCGCGGTGGTCAGGGCCTTGACGGCGGCCCCGTCGTTGATGGTGATCTTCTTCGCCGCGGGGTCGGCCAGGTCCGCGCCGTTGCTGTAGAGCAGCGGGAGCAGGAAGTAGGAGTCGGGGTTCAGGTAGGTGCCGTAGGCCCCCGTCTTCTCCTTGATGGTCTTGGCGTCGGCGATGAACTCGTCCCAGGTGCCCGGGGGTTCCGCGATGCCGGCCTGCTTCAGGAGCTTCTTGTTGTACAGCAGGCCCAGGGTGTCGGTGACCGACGGGACGCCGTAGGTCTTGCCCTTGTACTTGGCCGTGTTCAGCGGGACGGAGCTGAAGTCGTCGGTGTTCTTCAGCGCCGGGGTGCCGTCGAGGGGGGCGATGTAACCCAGCTCGGCGTACTCGGCCATCAGACCGACGTCGGTGCGGACGACGTCGGGGGCGCCCTTGCCGCTCTTGGCGGCCGACTTGAACTTCTGCTCGATGTCGGTGAAGGGGACGTTCTGGTAGTCCACCTTGATCTTCGGGTACTTGTTCTCGAACTGCTTGATGAGAGCCTTGTACGTCGGGGCCTCGGTCGCGGCGTCCGAGGTGTCCCAGTACGTGATCGTCCCGGAGATGTCCTCGGGGTTCTTCGGCTTGCCGGATGAGTCGCCACCCGAGCCACCGCAGGCGGAAGCGGTGAGGGCGACCACGGTGACCGCGGCGGCGATCGATATGCGACGTCGCATAGCAACTCCTTGATCTGGGTGCCCGGAACGTCCCTGGAGCGGGGCCGGGGTGCCGTGTGTCTCAACCAACGGCCGCCGGGCGCGAGTTGAACATACAAGGTTGCAATCTCTTGCGAAAGACGTTGCAGGCAGATTCCTTCACGGTTCCCGGGGCGTGACAACTTTGTTACACGCGGCCGCAGTTGCGCGAACCTTCCGCACAACGGGCACGTTCCCGCAGCTCAGTTGGTATGGCGACGCCTTCCGGACACCCCCTGCGCACCCGGGTGACCGGCGGCACGCCATCCGGCCGGAGGAGCCCCGCCGGCAACGTGTCCCTGGGCACGACGGGGCGGCTCGACCCTGCCTGATGAACCATCGACAGCAGTCGTGAAGAGTTTTGCTGATTGTTTCAAGTCTCTTGCTGTAACAGGTCGCTCGTGGTTACGGTCGCGCCCACCCTGTCCCTCGGCACACAAGGAGTCCGTGCTCGTGACACACAACCGGCCGGCGCCCGAGAAGCGCCCGCCCCACCAGGTCGTACGGGGAAGACGAGGCAAGCGGAGGGAGCGCGTGGCGGCGGTCACGGGCGCCCTGCTCGTCGCCGTCCTCCTCCAGCCGCTCGCCGCACTCCCCCGGGCCGCCGCCCACGCTCCCGTCGGAACAGCCTCCGGCACCCTCGACCTCACCACCTCCGAGGCGGTGTGGATCGACCGGGACACCGTCGCCTGGAACGGCGTCGCGGGTGCCGCCTCCACCCGGCTGCTGTACTCCCCGGACGGCTCCCTCACGGTCCGCGACGGAAGCCTGGCCGGTGACGACGAGCACGGGATCAGGCTCGCCAGGACGGCCCTGACCGACGCGCAGAAGGCGAGGTTCCCGCACCTGAAGGACTACGCCGCCTGGTCGGTGGACCCGCGGGACCGGGACCGGGTGCGCGAGGCGCTGAGGGGTCAGCTCGTCGCCTCGCAGCGGGCGGCGAACGGCGCCGTCGTGGCCGCGACCGGTGTGCAGACCGCCGGCGTGCTGGACGACCTCTACCCCGGCGCCACGCGGGCACGGCTCGGCCCGGTCTTCGCCCACGGCCGCCCCACCCTGTCGGTGTGGGCCCCGACGGCGCGCAGCGTGTCGCTGGAACTCGGCGGATCGCTGCGGCGCATGCACCGCGACGACTCCACCGGCGTGTGGTCCGTGACCGGACCGGCGTCCTGGAAGGGCAGGCCCTACCGGTACGTGGTCGAGGTGTGGGCGCCCAGCGTCCGCAAGATGGTCACCAACAAGGTCACCGACCCGTACTCGGTGGCGCTCACCGCGGACTCCGGGCGGAGTCTGGCCGTGGACCTGGACGACCGGTCCCTGGCCCCGGCCGGCTGGTCCGGCCTGCGCAAACCCAAGGCCGTGCCGCTGCGGGACGCGCAGATCCAGGAGCTGCACGTCCGGGACTTCTCCGTCGCCGACACGAGCGTGCCGGCGCGGGACCGGGGCACCTATCTGGCGTTCACCGACAAGGACGGCGACGGGTCCCGGCACCTGAGGAAGCTGGCGCGGGCGGGCACGTCGTTCGTGCACCTGCTGCCCGCCTTCGATGTCGCGGGGATTCCCGAGCGCAGGGCGGACCAGGCGGTCCCGGACTGTGATCCGGCCTCGTTCCCGGCGGATTCCGAGCGGCAGCAGGAGTGCGTGGGCAAGACGGCCGCGAAGGACGCCTACAACTGGGGCTACGACCCCTACCACTACACCGTTCCGGAGGGTTCGTACGCCTCCGATCCGGACGGCACGGCCCGGACGGTGGAGTTCCGCCGGATGGTGCAGGCGCTGAACGGCGACGGGCTGCGGGTGGTGATGGACGTGGTCTACAACCACACGGCGGCCGCCGGTCAGGCGGACACGTCGGTGCTGGACCGGATCGTGCCGGGCTACTACCAGCGGCTGCTGGCGGACGGGTCGGTGGCGAACAGCACCTGCTGTGCCAATACCGCGACCGAGAACGCGATGATGGGCAAGCTGGTGGTGGACTCCGTGGTCACCTGGGCGAAGCAGTACAAGGTCGACGGGTTCCGGTTCGACCTGATGGGCCACCATCCCAAGGCCAACATCCTGGCCGTCCGCAAGGCCCTGGACGCGCTGACCCTGGAGCGGGACGGCGTGGACGGCAAGCGGATCGTCCTGTACGGGGAGGGCTGGAACTTCGGCGAGGTCGCCGACGACGCCCGGTTCGTCCAGGCCACGCAGAAGAACATGGCCGGCACCGGCATCGCCACGTTCTCCGACCGGGCCCGGGACGCGGTGCGCGGCGGCAGTCCCTTCGACGCCGACCCCGGCGTCCAGGGCTTCGCCTCCGGCCTGTACACCGACCCCAACGCCTCCGCCGCCAACGGCACGAAGGAGGAGCAGAGGGCCCGGCTGCTGCACTACCAGGACCTGATCAAGGTGGGGCTGAGCGGCAGCCTCGCACGGTTCCGTTTCACGGACAGCGGCGGCAGGGAGACCACCGGCGCGCAGGTCGACTACAACGGCTCGCCCGCCGGCTACGCCGACGCCCCCGGTGACGCCCTCGCCTATGCCGACGCGCACGACAACGAGTCGCTGTTCGACGCGCTGGCCTACAAGCTCCCCGCGGCCACCCCCGCCGCCGGCCGGGCCCGGATGCAGGTGCTGGCCATGGCCACGGCCGTGCTCTCCCAGGGCCCGGCGCTGTCCCAGGCGGGAAGCGATCTGCTGCGGTCCAAGTCCCTGGACCGCAACTCCTTCGACAGCGGCGACTGGTTCAACGCCGTGCACTGGAACTGCGCCGACGGCAACGGCTTCGGCCGCGGCCTGCCCCCGGCGGCCGACAACCGGTCCAAATGGGACTACGCCCGGCCCCTGCTCACCACGGTCGGGGTCGGCTGCCCGGACATCACCGCGGCTTCCGCCGCCTACCGGGACCTGCTGAGGATCCGCACCACCGAGAAGGCGTTCTCCCTGGCCACCGCCTCCGAGGTCCAGCGGCGCCTGTCCTTCCCGCTGTCCGGCAAGGACGAGACACCGGGCGTGATCACCATGCGCCTCGGCGACCTCGTCGTCGTCTTCAACGCCACCCCCGAGCGGCAGGAACAGCGCGTCACCGCCCTCGCCGGCACCCGCTACCGCCTCCACCCCGTCCAGGCCGCCGGCCGCGACGACACCGTCAAGACCTCCTCCTACGACGCCGGTTCGGGCACGTTCACCGTGCCGGCCCGCACCGTCGCGGTCTTCACCGGCTGAGCCGGCCGTTCCCCGCGCACACGACGGGTGCCCCTCGCTCCGCGAGGGGCACCCGTCTGTCGTGGTGTGCCGGTGTCAGGGAAGGCGGACGCCGGTGGCGGCGAGCAGTGCGCCGTTGGGGGCCCGCTGGGTGGCGATGAGCTGGGCGCGCAGGGCGGCCGGGACACGGTCGCGGTCGCGGGGGTCGACCGTGAACGCCGGGTCGTCCGCCAGCTCGGGGTGTGCCGACTTCTGCGCGTCCGTGAGCTTCGACGGGAGCAGCCGCAGCCAGTGTCCCTCGTCGGACAGCGCGCCGTCCTTGACGGTGATGCCCCCGTCGGGGGCGTACACGAGCTGCTGGCTGGTGGAGTCGGTGGTCTTCACCTTCCACACGAGCGTGTCCGTGCCGATCCACCGGGCCTTGGCCGTGCCGAGGTCCAGGTCGGGTGCGCTGCCCACCGTCGGCAGCAGGTAGTCGCTGTCTCCGCCGATCAGCCAGGTCTCCTTGCCGTAGGTGGCGAAGTCCAGCGAGCGGTCGGCGGTGATGTCCTTCTCGTCGCCCTTGTGGACGATGTAGCTGAGCGAGGTCGCGCCGTCGGCGAGCGGCACCTCGAAGGTCACGCCGAAGGCGTCCCTGCCGGTCGGCGTCAGCGGCGCCGACCAGTCGGTGGGGTGCCGGGCGCCGGTCCAGGTGTGCAGGCCCCAGCCGTCGTAGTCGCCGTCGGCCCGGTGGTAGTGGATCACGGCCTTGGCCGGGTCGGGTGCCGGGTAGGCGCCGGGCGGTGCCGTGTCCGACTGGCCGTCGTCGCCCTGCCGGATCCACACCTCGCCCGTCTTGTCCAGGTCGATGGTGCGTCGCGGGCCGTCCGCGGTGCCGTCCCCGGTGACCGTGTACGTCAGGCTCCGGGCGCCGTCCTCCGGCTTGACCCAGGCGAAGGCGCCGTAGGCGTCCCGCCCGGTGAACTCGGCCGATCGGCCCGCGGATTCGAGGTGCCGGCCGGTGTAGTCGCCGTCCGGGCGCTGGTAGTGCACGACGGCGTAGGGACGGTTCAGGGCGCTCGGCGGCCTGGGCGCCGCCGCCTGGCCGGCCGTGCTCGTGGCGAGGTCGCTCGCGGTGCGGCCCGCGAGGTCGACGGCCACGGCCTTGTAGCGCAGGCGCGTGCCCTGTGCGACGGTGTCGGACAGGTGCTGGGTGACCTTGTACGGGGCGTGGTCGGCGGTGCCGAGCGTCCGCCACGGGCCGTCGCCGACCTGGGCGGCGAAGACGACGCGGTCGAGTCCGCCGCCGCTGACGTCGGCGGAGATGTCGACGTCTCCGGTGGCGCCCGCCGCGGGTGCGGTGAGTTCCAGGGCCGGCCGGGTGGCCGGCGTGCCGGGCCGCTGCGCCGCCTTCAGCACCACGGACGACAGCGGCGGGACGGTGATGGTCGCGCGGGTGTCGGCGCCGCTGGTCACCGTGCCGCCGGTGCCGTACAGCCCGTGGTAGGTCATCCGGGCGTAGCCCGTGGGGACGCGCACGGTCCGTGCCTGGGTGGCGTTGTTGAAGGCCACCAGGTAGTCGCGTCCCTCGCGGACGTCGGTGCGGGTGAAGGCGTAGACGGAACCCTGTGCGTAGCGTTCGGTCTGGACGCCGTCGCGCAGGGCGGGGTGGCGCTTGGTCAGCCGGGACAGGGCGGCTATCGCCCGGTACAGGGGGTGGGAGGTGTCGTACGCGTCCGAGGCGGCCGTGCGCCCGGTGCCGATCTCGTCGTCGTCCAGGTAGTCCGGCACCTTCGAGGCGAACATCGTCTGCCGGGCGTCCTTGTCGCCGCCGGCCCCGGTGAAGCCCTGCTCGTCACCGGAGTAGACGACCGGGTTGCCCCGGGAGAGGAACATCAGCTCGTGGGCGAAGCGGTCGCGGCCGAGGAGTTCGGCGTCGTCGGCCTTCGGGTTGTCCTTGAGCAGGAAGCCGCCGATGCGCCCCATGTCGTGGTTGCCGAGGAAGGTGACCTGCTCGTAGGCGTTCGCCTTGTCGGTGGTGTAGCGGTAGTCCTGCGCGAAGACGTCGGCGAGCCGGTCGGCCGCCCGCCCCTGCGAGGCGTACTGGCGGATGGCGTCCTGGAGCGGGAAGTCGAGTGTCGCGTCGAGGCGGCCCCGGCGCACATACGGCGAGGTGACGGCCGGGTCGGAGGACAGTGTCTCGCCGAAGACGAAGAAGTCCTTCCGGCCCTTCTTGGCCGCGTAGGCGTCCAGTGCCGTCGCCCACTGGGTCCAGAAGGCCATGTCGACGTTGCGGACGGTGTCGACGCGGAAGCCGTCGACCCGGAACTCGTCGACCCACTTCTCGTAGATCTCCTCCATGCCGCGCACGACCTCGGGGCGCTCGGTCCACAGGTCGTCCAGACCGGTGTGGTCGCCGTAGAGGGTGCTCTCGCCGGCGAAGGTGGAGTCACCCCGGTTGTGGTACATGGTGGGGTCGTTGAGCCAGGCGGGGACCTTGGCGTTGCGTTCGGACGGGGCGACCTGTGGTGTGTAGGGGAAGCTCCGGGCGTCGACCTCGCGCATGCCCTCGCTGTCGTCGAAGGGACGGCCCTCGGTGTCCAGGTAGGGGTAGGCGCCCTTGCCCCGGTACGCGAACGTCTTCTCGGCGTTGGTGACGGTGTCGGCCGTGTGGTTGGTGATGACGTCGAAGAAGACCTTCATCCCCTTGGCGTGGGCCTTGCGGATGAGTTCCGCGAGGTCGGCGTTGGTGCCGAAGTGCGGGTCGACCCGGGTGAAGTCGGTGATCCAGTAACCGTGGTAGCCGGCGCTCTCTCCGTTGCCCTGCACGGGCTTGTTCTTGAAGATCGGGGCCAGCCAGATCGCGGTGGTGCCGAGTCCCTTGACGTAGTCCAGTCTGCTGATCAGCCCCTTCAGGTCACCGCCCTGGTAGAAGCCCTTGTCGGTGGGGTCGTAGCCGGTGCTGGTGCGGTCGCCGGCCAGTCCGCCCCGGTCGTTGCGTGCGGAGCCGTTGGCGAACCGGTCGGGGAGGAGGAAGTAGAACTGCTCGCGGGTCAGGTCGTGGCGGGCCGTCACCGCGGCCAGCCGGGCGTCGGAGGGCGGGGCGGGCGGTCGGTCCGAGGCGACGGCCGGCTGGGCGGCGTGCAGGGCCGTCGCGAGCAGTGCGGCGGTGACGGCCACGGTGGCGGCGCGGGTGACGGCGGCCGGGAGTCTCCGGCCGCGCGGGCGTGCCGGTGGTCCGCCCGGGTTGCCGCGGGCGGTGGATGCTGGGGTCACGGTGCGGCTCTTTCCTTTCGTACGGTGTGCTGGGGAGGTCAGCCGGGTGGCAGGTGCACGGTCGTCGCGCCGAGCAGGGCCCCGTCCTGTCCTCGCTGGGTGGCGATCAGCTGGCGGCTCGCCCGGGCCTCGGCGATCCGGCCGCGGTCCCGGGGGTCGACGGTGAAGGCCTGCTGGTCCGCGAACCCGGGATGGGCGGACCGCTGCGCGTCGGTCAGCCGCGCGGGCAGCAGGCGCAGCCAGTGCCCCTCGTCCGACAGGGCACCGTTCACCAGGCGGATGCCGCCGTCGGGTGCGTACACGAGTTGCTGGCTGGCGACTCCGGCGCCGGTCCCCCGCCATACGACGGTGGTGTCGTCCAGCCAGGTCGCGGCCGACGTGCCGAGGTCGAGGCCGAAGGCGCCGCCGAGGGTGGGGGTGAGGTAGGTGCCGTCCCCGGCCACGCGCCACACCTCGTGGCCGTAGAGGGAGAAGTCGAGGGTCTCGTCGGAGGCGACGTCCTTGTCCTCCTTCTTGTGCAGGAGGTAGCTGAGCGAGTCCGCGTGTTCGGTCAGCGGGACCTCGAAGACCAGGCCGAAGGAGTCCCGGCCCACCGGCCGGATGGGGTCGTTCCACTCCGGCGGTCGGGCCGCGCCCGTCCAGGCGTGCAGGCCCCAGCCGTCGTAGTCGCCGTCGGGCCGGTGGTAGTGGACGACCGCCTTCGCCGGGTCCTGGGCCGGGTACGCGTCCGCGGGTCTGGTGCCCGTCACCGCGGCGCTGCCCTGCTCGGTCCACACCTCGGGGGTGGCGGCGAAGTCCAGGGTGCGCGGGGGACCGTCGGGGACGCCGTTCCTCTCCACGGTGAAGGAGATGTCGGTGGTGCCCTCGGCCGGGGCCAGCCAGGCGAACGCTCCGTAGGCGTCCCGGCCGGTGAAGGCGGCGGTCCGGCCGTCGGCCGTGCGCAGCACCAGGCCGTCGTAGTCGCCGTCGGGCCGCCGGTGGTGGACGACGGCCCAGTGGCGCGCCGCCGCGGGTGCGGGCACCGTCGCCGCCCGGCCCGCGGTCGTGCTCGCGAGGCCGCCGGCGCTGCGGCCGGTCCGGTCGACGACGACCGCCTTGTACCGCAGCGGCGTTCCCTCGGGGACGTCAGGGGCGATGGTCTGGGTGACCTTGTACGGCGCGTGGTCGGCGGTGCCGAGCGTCCGCCACGGGCCGTCGCCGGTCTGGGCGGCGAAGACGACCCGCCGGTATCCGCCGCCCGTGACGTCGGCGGAGATCTCCACGGTCCCGTGGGCGCCCGCGTCCGGGGCGGTGAGCCGGAGCGCCGGTCCGGCCGTCGAGGGGCGCGGTGCTCCGGCCGCCCGGTACACGACGGACGACAGGGCCGGGACGGTCACGGTGACCTTCCCGTCGGCGTCGGCGCGGGCGCTGCCGGTGGCGCCGTACAGGGCCCGGTACGAAAGGTCCGGCGAGCCGGTCGGCAGGGTGACGGTGCGGTCCTCGGTGGCGTTGTTGAAGGCCACCAGGTAGTCGCGTCCCTCGCGGACGTCGGTACGGGTGAAGGCGTAGACGGAACCCTGTGCGTAGCGTTCGGTCTGGACGCCGTCGCGCAGGGCGGGGTGGCGCTTGGTCAGCCGGGACAGGGCGGCTATCGCCCGGTACAGGGGGTGGGAGGTGTCGTACGCGTCCGAGGCGGCCGTGCGCCCGGTGCCGATCTCGTCGTCGTCCAGGTAGTCCGGCACCTTCGAGGCGAACATCGTCTGCCGGGCGTCCACGTCTGCGCCCGAGCCGGTGAAGCCCTGTTCGTCACCGGAGTAGACGACCGGGTTGCCCCGGGAGAGGAACATCAGCTCGTGGGCCAGGCGGTCGCGGCCGAGGAGTTCGGCGTCGTCCGCGCCGGGGTGGTCCTGGGCGATGAAGGCGCCGATGCGCCCCATGTCGTGGCTGCCGAGGAAGGTGACCTGGCTGTAGGCGTTGGTCTTGTCGGTGGTGTAGCGGTAGTCCTGCGCGAAGACGTGGGCGAGGTCGTCCGCGGGGCCGCCGCGCGAGGCGAAGTTGCGGGCGGCGGCCTGGAACGGGAAGTCGAGCGTGGCGTCGAGCCGGCCCTGGGTGACGTAGGGGGCGGTGATGGACGCGTCGGCGGAGAACGCCTCGGCGAAGAGGAAGAAGTCCCGGCGGCCGTGCCGGGCCGCGTGGCGGTCGAGGGCGGTGGCCCACTGGGTCCAGAAGGCCATGTCGACGTTCTTGGCGGTGTCGACCCGGAAGCCGTCCACGCCGAAGTCGTCGACCCACTTCTCGTAGATCTCCTCCATGCCCCGCACGACCTCCGGCCGTTCGGTCCACAGGTCGTCCATGCCCATGAAGTCGCCGTCCAGGGCGCTCTCCCCGGCGAAGGTGGAGTTGCCGCGGTTGTGGTACATGGACGGGTCGTTCAGCCAGTCGGGCACCTTGCGGTCCTGCGGATCGGCGGAGACGCGCGGGGTGTACGGCGCGCCGTCGGCGTCCGCCGGGCGCATGCCGGTGCTGTCGTCGAAGGGGCGGCCCTCGGTGTCGAGGTAGGGGTAGGCGCCCTTGCTGCGGTATCCGTAGCGTTTCTCGGCGTAGTCGATGGTGTCCGCGGTGTGGTTGGTGATGACGTCGAAGAAGACCTTCATCCCCTTGGCGTGGGCCTTGTCGATCAGCTCGGAGAGGTCGGCCTCGGTGCCGAAGTGCGGGTCGACCCGGGTGAAGTCGGTGATGGCGTAGCCGTGGTAGTTGGCGGTCGCCCTGCCGTCGCGCACCGTCACGGGCTTGTTCTTGAACACCGGTGCGAGCCAGATGGCGGTGGTGCCGAGGCCCTTGATGTAGTCGAGGTGGTCGATGGCGCCCCGGAGGTCGCCGCCCTGGAAGAAGTCCTTGTCGGTGGGGTCGTAGCCGGTGGTGGTGCGGTCGCCGGTCAGCCCGCCCCGGTCGTTGCGCGTGGAGCCGTTGGCGAACCGGTCGGGCAGCAGCAGGTAGAACTGCTCGCGGCTCACCGCCGGGCGGGCCGGCTGGTGCGCGAGCCACGCGTCCGTCGGCGGCCGGGGCGCGGTCCGTGCGCGAGCCGGCGGCGGGGGCGGTCCGGCGGCTGTCGCCGGGGGCGTCAGCGGTGGCAGTGCGGCTGTGCACAGCGCGAGGGCCAGGACGGTGGCGTGGTGTCTGGGTCTGCCGACCACGTGACGCATCTCCTCGGGGTGTCGGTCGCGGGCAAGGACGGGGCGCCGCCGTGCGGCGGTGCGCGGGACCGCCCGGCCCCGGTCGCGCGGGGCCGGGCGGTCGTCGCCGGTGGGCGCCGTTCGTCTGCGGTGAGCGGCGCCCGCTCGTCTCGGGGGCGGTGCGGTCAGGTGCGCCAGGTGTCGTTCAGCGTGACCACGCCGCTGGACGGCACGGTGGCCGTCCGGTTGGCGCCGCTCTCCCAGGTGACGTTGCCGCCGGCGTCCTTGCGGAGGTACTTGTACTCGAACGCGGTGCCCGCGGGCAGGGACTGGTCGAGCTTCCAGACGGGGTAGCTCGCCGGGTCCAGCTTGAGGGCGTTGGAGGGATTCCAGTTGCCGAGGGCGGAGGTGCCGCCGACGACGTAGATGTTCTGCCCCCACTGGGTGGTGGCGTTGACGCGGAACGAGGCTCCGGTGGTGGGGTCGGGATCGGGGTCGACGGTGGTGTCGCAGTTCTTCGCCCCGACGTGCAGGGCGAGGGCGGAGTTGGCGCCCAGGGTGGCCGTGAAGCGGCCGGACGAGTCGACGCTCACCCCCTTGCCGCTCTGCACGTCGCAGTAGCTTCCGGCGGGCAGGGAGGTCTGGAAGGTGCGGGTGAGGGCGGAGCCCTCGTGATTGATGGCGACGTAGGCCTTGTCGCCGCGGCCGAAGGCGATCTGGTTGTTGCCGTTGTCCCACCAGTCGGTCACGGCGGTGCCGGCGGCCGTGTTGCGGAACTTGACCATGCTCGCTATCTCGCGCCAGGCGTGCTGGCACTTCCAGCCGTCGGTGTAACAGGCGTTGACCTGGCCGTTGTTGGGTCCGCCGGCGTCCTTGTCGCTGAACTCGTAGCCGGAGTGCACGTCGGGCGAGCCGTACGGCCAGGCCAGCATGAAGACGTGGGCGAGGGTGTAGTTGGCGCCGTCCTTGTAGGTGAGGCTGCCGCCGTTGCGTTCGGTGTCGTGGTTGGTGACGAAGACGGACGCCTTGCCGCTGGAGACGTAGCCCCAGGCCTCGCCGAAGTTCTTCAGCTCGGCGAGCTTCTCGTTGTTGAAGACCCGCTTGAGGTCGTAGGCGTAGCGGAACTCCTGGACGTCGCCCGTGTTGTAGAACTCGGGCGGCTGGACCGCCTCCCCGGGCGCGCCGATCGTCTCCTGGTTCCAGTACACGCCGGGGTTGGACAGGCGGGACTTGATGTTGGCGAGGTCGTCCTCGGGGATGTGCTTGGCGGCGTCGATGCGGAAGCCGTCGACGCCGAGGGAGAGCAGGTCGTTCAGGTAGCCCGCGATGGTCTTGCGGACGTACTCCTCGCCGGTGTCGAGGTCGGGCAGGCCGCCCATCTCGCAGTGCTGGACGTTCCAGCGGTCGGCGTAGTTGCTGATGCTCGTGGTGCAGTCGTCCATGTCGGCCGCGGAGTAGGTGCCGGGGTAGTCGTACTTGCTGAAGGTCGACCCGGCGGAGCCCGTGCCGGAGGCGTTCGCCATGTGGTTGATCACCGTGTCGGCGACCACCTTGACGCCCGCCGTGTGACAGGTGTCCACCATGTTCTTGAAGTCCGAGCGGTTGCCCAGCTTCGTACCGATCTTGTAGCTGACGGGCTGGTAGGCCGTCCACCAGGAGGTGCCCTGGATGTGCTCGTTCGGCGGGGAGACCTGGACGTAGCCGTACCCGTCGGGGCCAAGCCGGTCCGTGCACGCCTTGGCGACGGACTTGAAGTTCCATTCGAACATCACCGCGGTGACGTCCTTGCCGCCGGGCGCGCTCGCCTGCGCCGGCGTCGGTGCCGTGACGGCCACAGCGGCTCCCGCCAGGGCGGCGAGTACAGCGGCCACGGTCTTTCTGGCCATGGTTGCTCCAGTGGTGAAGTGGGGTGGTACCGGAGTCAGCCTTGGTTGACAACGCGCCATGCCAGGTAAGGCCGTTCGATGGTTCTTTCTGCAAGAAATTGCGGTCGAGACCGTACGGCGCCGCTTACCGCAGGTCAACCCCTTGCGCAGAAATGACAGTTGAGCAGGAAATAGTTGAAGGAGCTAGGCGCAAAGTCTTTCGCAAAGGTTTTCAGAGTGTTACGTTCAACGAACTCCGGCCCCCCGGCCGCGGGGTGCGCACCCGGTGTGGCCCCGACGCGCCCGGCCGTGCGGGCCGGAGCAAGGAAAGACCCCGGCCGCCCTCGTCAGACCGACTCCAGCAGAGGCTCCCACCAGGCCCGATGGGCCCGGTACCAGTCCACGGTGGCGGCCAGCGCCGCCTCGAAACCGACCCGCGGCCGGTATCCCAGCTCCGCGGTGATCTTACCGTGGTCCACCGCGTACCGCCGGTCGTGGCCCTTGCGGTCCTCGACGTGTGTGATGCGCTCCGGGCCGGCGCCGCACCGGCCCAGCAGGCGGTGCGCGAGATCCAGATTGGTCAGCGAGGTGCCACCGCCGATGTTGTACGTCTGCCCCGGCCGTCCCGCCGTGCGCACCAGCTCCACCGCCCTGACGTGGTCGTCCACGTGCAGCCAGTCGCGCACCTGCCGCCCGTCGCCGTACACCGGCAGGTCGCCGCCGGTCAGCAGGGTGGCGACGAAGCGCGGGATGACCTTCTCCGGATGCTGGTAGGGCCCGAAGTTGTTGGAGCAGCGGGTCACCCGGACGTCCAGGCCGTGGGTGTGGTGGTGGGCCAGGGCCACGAGGTCGGCCGCCGCCTTCGACGCCGCGTACGGAGAGCTGGGTCTGAGCAGGTCCTCCTCCCGTGCGGCGCCCTCGGGTATCGAGCCGTAGACCTCGTCGGTGGAGATCTGCACGAAGGTGCGCACCCCGTGCCGCAGGGCGGCGTCCAGCAGGGTGTGGGTGCCCAGCACGTTGGTGTGGGTGAAGCCGGTGCCGTCCTCGATGGAGCGGTCGACGTGCGACTCCGCCGCGAAGTGCACGATCTCGTCGTGCCCGGCCGCCAGCCGCCGTACCGTCGCGGCGTCGCAGACGTCGCCGTGCACGAACGTCAGACCGGGGTGGCCGCGCACCGGGTCGAGGCGGGCGAGACTGCCCGCGTAGGTGAGTTTGTCCAGGACCGTGACCGCGACGCCGGACGGCCCCGCGGGGCCGAGCAGCGCGCGGACGTAGGCGGATCCGATGAAGCCGGCGCCGCCGGTGACGAGGATGCGTGAGGTCATGAGGTGAGCTGCACCTTGCTGTGGTCGCCGAGGACGAGACGGTGGGCCTGGGGCGGACGGGGCGCGGCGGTCACCACGGCCTCCCGGCCGATGAGCGACCGCTCGATGCGCGCGGCCCCTTCCACGCACGCGCCCCGCAGGAGCACCGAGAACTCGATCGCGCTGTCCTCGACCCGGCAGTCCTCGGCGATGGCGGTGTACGGGCCGACGCTGGAGTTGTTGATGACGGCACCCGCCCCGACGACCACGGGTCCGACGATCCGCGATCCTCGCACCACGGCCCCGTCCGCGATGCGGACCCGTCCCACCAGGACGCTGTGCGGATCGACCTTGCCGTCGACGCGCCCCTCCATCCGGTCCAGGACGTGCCGGTTGGCCTCCAGCAGGTCGTCGACGCTGCCGGTGTCGCGCCACGGCCGGGTGGTCGTCTCCGCGCGCACCGGCAGCCCGCGGTCGATCATCCACTGCACCGCGTGGGTGATCTCCAGTTCGCCGCGCCCGGAGGGGCGGATGGCGCGCACCGCCTCGTGCACGGCGGGGGTGAAGGCGTAGACACCGACCAGCGCGAGGTCGCTGCGGGGGTGTTCCGGCTTCTCCTCCAGCCTGCGCACCGTCCCGTCGGCGTCGACTTCCGCGACGCCGAAGGCGGTGGGGTCGGGGACGGGGGTGAGGAGCAGGCGGGCGGCGTCCCGGTGTTCGGCGGCGCGCCGGACGAATCCGGTGACGCCGTCCTCCAGGTGGTTGTCCCCGAGGTACAGCAGGAAGTCGTCGTCCGCGAGGAAGGAGCGGGCGACCGCCACCGCGTGGGCCAGGCCCAGGGGCCGGGGCTGGTCCAGGTAGGCCACGCTCAGCCCGAAGGCCGAGCCGTCGCCGACCGCTTGGCGGATGTCGTCGCCGTGGTGGCCGACCACCACGCCCACCTCCTCGATGCCTGCGTCGGCTATCGCCTGGAGGGCGTAGTGCACGACCGGCCTGTTGGCGATGGGGAGCAGCTGCTTGGCGCTCGTGTGGGTGAACGGCCGCAGCCGGCTGCCGGTGCCACCCGCCAGGACCAGGGCTTTCATGCCGGGCACCGGTGTCGCGGCGGGGACTGGATCTGTGGTCTCACGGATGTCTCCTTGAGCGAGAGTCGCGGTGTCACCGGTGGAACTGTTCTCGACTCAAGCAGAAGCCGCGCAGCGTGCGCAAGGTCGTTCAGCAACTTTCAGCAACTTCTTGCATACAGCGCCACGTTGGTGTTTGACTCGCTCCCGGCACCGCCCAACGGCGCTGCCCGGCAGAGCAGTTCGTATACAGGAGGGGGTGGCAGCGGTGACGGCTCGGCACCAGCGGGAACGGCTGGAGCGGGAGGCGAGACACCTGGCGCCGGGCGCCTCCGAGGAGGCGGCCGTCGGTCGCCGGGTCTTCGCCGAGGGGAGGGGCCCGGTCCTCACGGACCTGGACGGCAACCAGTACCTGGACTTCGCGGCGGGCACCCTGACCCAGTCCCTGGGACACGGCCATCCGGAGGTCGTGACGGCGCTGACCGAGCAGGCCCGGCGCCTGTGGAACGTGCACGACTCGGCGACGCCCGACCGGGCCGCCCTGCTGGAGCTGCTGGCCCGTCTGCTGCCGGAACGGCTGGACACCTACGCGCTGTTCTCCACCGGCGCGGAGGTGGTCGAGGCCGCGCTGCGCGTGGTGCAGGCCACCGCCGCACCGGGCCGCAACCGGATCGGCGCGCTGCGCGGTGGCTTCCACGGCAAGACGATGGGCGCCCGGATGCTCGTGCACTGGGACGTGGGCCATCAGGCCTTCGCCGGGAACTCCGTCCTCGGGTACTCGGCCTACTGCTACCGCTGCCCGCTGGAACTCACCTACCCCTCCTGCGGGTTGCGGTGCGCGTCCCTCGTGCGCAAGCACATCGCCGACAAGCCGAACGTCTCGGCGCTGGTCTTCGAACCCGTCCTCGGCGCCGCCGGCGTCGTCGTGCCGCCCCCGGGCTACTGGGAGCAGATCGCCGATGCCTGCCGGTCCAACGGCGTCCTGCTCGTGGCCGACGAGGTGCTCACCGGCGGCGGCCGAACGGGCACGTTCCTCGCGAGCGAGCAGTTCGGCGTCGAACCCGACCTGGTGGCCCTCTCCAAGGGGATGGCCAGCGGTTTCCCGTTCGCCGTGCTGGCGGGGCGGGCCGATCTGATGCATCATCCGGCGGCGTCCGGGGCCGGTGCCTACGCGTCGACGTACGCGGGCAATCCGCTCGGCATCGCGGCCGCCCGGGCGACGCTGGAGGTCATCGAACGCGACCGCCTGATCGAGCGCGTCCGGGTCCTGGGCGAGCTGCTGCACGAGCGGCTCCAGGCCCTTTCGGCCCGCTTCGAGAACCTGGGGGACGTGCGCGGCCTGGGACTGCTGTACGGGCTGGAGTTCGTCACCGACCGGCTGAGCCGCACCCCCGCGCCGCACCTGGCGCGGGCCGTGTACACCACCGCCCTCGACCTGGGTCTCCGCGTCGCCCTGGGCGGGCACATCCTGCGTCTGGCACCGCCCTTCACCGTTGACGAGCCCCTCCTCGACGAGGGTGTCGGGCTGCTCGAACAGGCCCTGGAGCGGGTGCTGTCGTGATCGTCGCGGAGAACCTCGTCAAGGAGTTCCGGCTCGCCGAGCGCAAGCCGGGCCTGGCCGGCAGCCTGGCCACCCTCTTCACCCGCGAGCACCGCCTCGTCCGCGCGGTCGACGGCGTGTCCTTCACCATCCCGGCCGGCGCGAAGACGGCGTACATCGGCGCCAACGGGGCGGGCAAGTCGACCACGATCAAGATGCTCACCGGCATCATGACGCCCACCAGCGGACGCTGCCTGGTCCGCGGCATCGAGCCCTACCGGCACCGGCAGGCCAACGCCCGCGGCATCGGGGTGGTCTTCGGGCAGCGCAGCCAGCTCTGGTGGGACCTGTCCGTACCGGACTCGTTCCGCATCCTGCGCCGGGTCTACGACATCCCCGATCCGGTGTACCACCGCAATCTCGCCCTCTACCGGGAGCTGCTGGACATCGACGCGCTGGGCACCACGCCCGTGCGCCAGCTGAGCCTGGGGCAGCGGATGCGGGCCGAGATCGCGGCGAGCCTGCTGCACGATCCGGCGGTCGTCTTCTGGGACGAGCCGACCATCGGCCTCGACATGGTGCTCAAGGACGCGGTACGGCAGCTGGTCAACCGCGTCCACGAGGAGCTGGGCACGACCGTCGTGCTCACCAGCCACGACATCGCGGACATCGCCGCCATCTGCGACAGCGCGCTGGTCGTGGACCGGGGGCGGGTGGTGCACCAGGGCAGCATCCGGGAGCTGCTGCGCACCGCCGACCGGCGTTCGGTCGTGTTCGACCACCGGGGCCGGCCGGATCCCGGGCCGGTCTGCGCGGAGATAGCGCGGGGGCTGCCCGGGGCGAGCGCCTCGGCCGCCGACGACGGACGAATCAGGGTCGACTACCCGGCGGACCGGTTCACCTCCCGGCAGGTGCTCGGCTTCCTGCTCGAACGCTTCGACCTGGCGGACTGCTACGCCCCGGAACCCGATCTGGAGGACGTCCTGCGGCGGATCTACGGCGGGCACCGCGAGGCCCCGCCCGCCGGGGTCCCGGGCGGGCGCCGGGAGGGTGCGGCATGAACGGCCGGCTCCACCGGGAGCGGGAGACCCCGGCGCCCCTCCCCCTGTCCGCGCGCGCCCGGCGCTATCTGCCGTTCGCGACCGGAGGGCTGCAGTCCCTGCTCCAGTACCGGTCGACGTTCGTCACCACCGGGATCACGGCCGCCGCCGGCGCCGCGATCACCGTCTTCCTGTGGCGGGCGGTGTACGCGGACACCCCGCCGGGCGGCGGCCCGGGCGGCTTCACCGCCCAGAGCATCACCACGTATCTGCTCGTGGCGCAGGTGCTGCAGATCCTGCACGCCAACCGGGTGGACGACGAGGTCGCCGCCGAGGTCTACCGCGGTGACGTCGCCGTCATGCTGGTGCGGCCGGTCAGCTATCCGGTGATGCGCTTCTTCGCCTGTCTGCCGGTGGTCGCGGCCAACGCCGTGCTGGTCGGCGTCCCCGTGCTCGTGCTGTTCGCGCTGCTCGTGCCGCTCACCGCGCCGCGGCCCGTGGACGTCCTGCTGTTCGCGGTGTCGACCGTGCTGTCCGTGCTGCTCGCCTTCCTCGTGAACCTGCTCACCGGGATGACGGGCTTCGTCACCACGAACACCTGGGGAGTGCGGATGGTGAAGCAGAGCGTGGTCGCCTTCTTCGCCGGCCAGCTGGTGCCCCTCCCGTTGATGCCGGGGTGGCTGGCGGCGCTGGCGTCCGCACTGCCCTTCCGGGGCATGGTCGACGGACCGCTCACCCTGCTCCTCGGCCGCTACGACGGTGCGGCCGGCGCGCTCGACGTGCTGGCCCGGCAGATCGGCTGGGTGGCGGGCCTGACGCTGCTCGCCGGCGTGCTGTGGCGGGCCTCGCTGAGTCGGCTGGAGGTGCTCGGCGGATGACCCGGACGGTGTGGCGCCATGTGCGGCTGGCCTTCTTCCTCGGCGGGGTCGGGCTGCACCGGCTCAGCATGTACCGCATGGACTTCGCCCTCGGCGCGGGCGCCTTCCTGGTCCGCGTGGGCCTGCAGACGGCCGTGGTGGGCCTGGTCTTCCGGCAGGTGCCCGCGGTGGACGGCTGGACCTATCACGAGGTGCTGTTCCTGCTCGGCTTCTCACTGCTGCCGCGCGGCCTGGACCACCTCTTCACGGACCAGCTGTGGGAACTGGGCCGCAAGCTGGTCCAGCGCGGCGAGTTCTACCGCTATCTGATCCGCCCCGTGAACCCGCTGTTCTCCCTGCTGTCGGAGCGCTTCTTCCATCCCGACGGTCTCGGTGAACTCGCCGTGGGCGCCGTGCTGGTGGGCTGGTCCGGCAGCGAGCTGGGGCTCCACCTCACCCCGGTGCAGTGGCTCGCGGTCCCGTTCCTCGTGCTGTGCGGCGCCCTGATCCACACCTCGGTGAAGCTGCTCTTCGCCTCGCTGTCCTTCTGGACCGTGACCAGCCTGCCGTCGATGTACGCGGCCAGCCAGGTGTCCGAGTTCGCCGCCTACCCGCTGGACATCTACCACCCCTCGCTGCGCGCCGTGCTGACCTGGGTGCTCCCCTTCGCCTTCACCTCCTACGTGCCGTGCGTCTATCTGCTGACCGGCACCACGACAGTGGTCCGCTGGCTGCCGGTGGTGACGGCCGGGGCCCTCGCCGTCGCCCTGACCGTCTGGCGGCGCGGCGTCAACGCCTACGAAATGACCGGGAGTTGAGCACGCACGTGATCCGCGACGACGACCTCGAACCCCTGCTGCGCACCGCGCCCTGGATGCCGCGCGACCTGCGTGCCGCCCACCGGTACGAAGCGGTCGACCACGCCGAGCTGGGCTCCGGCGAACTGCTGCTGGTGGTGGCCGCCGTCGGCGGACCCGCCTCGGGCGAGCGGATCTTCCTGACCGCCCGCCGGGAGCCGTCGGGCGGCCTCACCGCGGACCACGCCGACGGGCCGCACGGACTCGCGGCCGTGCGCCGTGTGCTCACCGGCGCACGGCTGCGCACCACCCGCGGCGGACACATCGAGGTCCGCCGGGCGCCCTCGGCACCCGCCGGCGAGGTGCGGCGGCTCCCCTTCGACCAGGGCTGGTCCTCCAACTCCCTGTCCCTGGTGGAGGTGGGCGGCGCCGCGTACCTCCACAAGACCTACCGTCGCCTGACCGAGGCGGTCCACGAACCCGAGCTGCTCCGGCTGATGAGCGGCACCGGACACACCCCCGAGTGGGCCGGGGACTACACCTACACGGACCCCGTCCACGGGACCCGGCATCCCGTGGGCGTCCTCTACCGCCATGCCCCGGGCCACGGGATCGACGCGCCACTGCGCGAGAACCTGCGCTCCCTGTGGCCCCGGCTCGCGGACGGCACCGCGCCGGAACGGCTCGTGCACGCCCATCTGCTGCCGCTGGAACCGGGACTGCGCAGCGCGGGACGTTTCCTGCGCGACTTCCACCGGGACCTGGCGGTGCGCCTGGGCGCCCCCGCCACCGGCTACCCCGTGGCCGGCGCCCTCGCGGGGGCGTCGGCACGGCTGGCCGAACTGGCCCGGGCCGACACGTCGCTCCCCGGGGACGGCGCACCCCTGCCCGAGGCCCCCCGGAAGGCCGCCTTCGACGCCCTCGCCACCGAACTCGGCCTGCTGGAGGCCGCGTTCGGCGGCCGGGCGACGGCCCCCGGCGCCGGTCCCTGCCACGGCGACCTGCACCTGTCGCACCTGCTGTGCTCCGACGCGGCCGACGGCACCTGGCACATGAGCGTCATCGACCTGTCCACGCCCACCCTGTCACCCGAGGACCCGGACTACGCCGCCCAGTCCCCCGTACAGGACCTCGTGGCCGTCCGGCGCGCGCTGGAGTACTTCGCCGCCGACGAGGCCGCCTTCGAGAGCTCCCGCAGGCTCGGCATCGACTCCACGCGGACCATGTACGGCTCCCTGGACGGCGCGCCCGGCCTGCCGCCCGCGGACCGGGCCGCGCTGCACGCCGTCTTCCGCACCGCCGACACCTGGCGCGAGCGGGTACTGCGCCTGCTGCTCGGCCCCGCCACCGACGATCCGCTGCGGCGGCTGCTGTACCTGCGCCGGCTCCTGCACGAGCTGGGCTACAACCACGACCACGCCCGCCCCTACCACGCCGCGATCGACCTGCGCCACGCGCTCGCGCTGGCCTCCCCCGCCCCGACGACCCACGCGAGGACATGACCGTCGTGAACGCGCCCAGGATGCACATCATCGAGACGTACTTCGAGTGCTGCGGATTCGACCACACCTTCCTGCAGGGCGGCACGTCCGTGTACCTGTGGAACCTGTCCAGGGCCTTCGCCGCCCGGGGGCACCGGGTCTCCATCGTCACCCCCGCCCACGGCCGGCTCGACGACCTGCGGCAGCGCTACGAGGTGGAGGACCTGCCCTACGAGGACACCTACACCCTGCCGGTGGCCCTCGACCCCCGCGTCTGGCAGGGCTTCCCCGCGCAGGCCGACCTGGCGCTGCGCACCACCGCCCACCGCATCCGGCTGGAGGGCGTGGACCTGTACTTCCTGGCCAACGAGTACCTGAACCGGCTGCCCGACACCTTCTACCCGCCGTACTCCGCCAAGGGCCGGGACCTGGTGTTCTTCAAGCCCCTGGTGTTCCAGGCGGACAGCGTGCGCTTCCTGCGCGGCTGGTTCGGCGGCGAGAAGGCCATCGTCCACGCGCACGAGCCGTACTACCACTACCTGCTGCCGGCCGCCCTGCGCGACGACCCCGCCAAGCTGGTCGTCAGCAACGTGCAGAGCAACATGCCGATCACCAAGAAGGTGTACGCGCCGGAGGTCCGGGGCTTGTTCGAACTGCTCGGCGTGGACGTCGAGTTGCCCGGCCCCGAACCCGAGACCGACGCGCCCGCGGCGATCGTGCAGTACCAGCAGCTCACCCACCTGCACTACACCTACCCACCGGACCATGTGGCGATCTACGAACTGACCGCCGAGCACGCCGACCTGATCGACTTCCTGTCACCCGGCCAGCTCGACTTCTACGCCGGCTTCCGGGACACCCCGTTCGAGGCGCTCTTCGGGCGGCTGCCCATCGCCGACGTGGTGCGCCGCAACGCGCACAAGATGTTCGTCGGCGGCTGCGCCATCTCCGACCAGTGGCTGGCCTGGGACCCGGCCGGCGTGGACCGCGAGAAGGTGCTCGGCGGACTCGGCCTCGATCCCGCCCTGCCCGCGTTCTTCCACAACGCCCGCTACGCGGTCCACCACAAGGGCCAGATCGAGCTGATGCGGGCCGTGGACCGGGTGCTGGGCGAGGGCCTGGCGGCCAGCTTCGTCATCCGCTGCATCTCCGGCAACGGCATCGACGACCCGTTCTTCCACGAGGTGGCCGCCCGCCATCCGGGCCGGCTGCACTTCGAGTGGGAGCGCGTCGAGGAGGCGCAGGTGTTCTCCTACGCCGCCGCCTGCGACTTCGCCCTGTTCCCCTCCAAGTTCGAGATGGACACCTTCCTGATCGCCCAGGGCGAGGCCATGGCCGTGGGCGCGGTGCCGATCGCCACCGACCAGCGCGGCATGGAGCACTTCCGGCACGCCGACGGGCCCGGGACCACCACCGGCTTCGCGGTGAACCGCTCCTTCGCCGAGGACGACGACCTGCTCACCGACGCGCTCGCGGAGCGCATCCGGCAGGCGGCGGCCCTGTGGTCGCGGGATCCCGGCCGCTACCGGGAGCTGTCCGCGCGCGCCTCGGCCGTCGCCCGGGTCTTCACCTGGGACCACTGCGCCGATCTGCACGAGGCGGCGTTCACCGCCCTGTGGGAGGGCCGGCCCGCCACCCTGTCCACCGAACTGGCCCTGCGGCACGGCTGGTTCGACCTGCTCCCCGACGCGTCGGTCACCACCGCCGCCGCGCTCGCGCACGGTGACATCGCGGCGTACGAACGCCGTGCCCCGCTCGACGCGGACGCCGCGCTGACGATGTTCCGCGCCGCCTGGGAGCGGGCCGACTTCGCCGTCTGCGAGCAGGTCCTCGACCGGCTCCCCGAAGCGGTGCCCGCGGCGGAGACCGCCCGGCTGCGCGAACGCTCCCGGTTCCTCGGTGACGGACGGCTGGAGTACCGGCTCCCGCACGCCGAACGAGTGGAAGTCGTCGAGCCCCGGCGGGGCCCCGACCGGGCCCTGCCCGACGTGCGCACCCTGGAACGCACGGCACCGGGTGTCTTCGTGGGCGAGGCCCCGGGCGCCGCCGGCCGGCTGCTGCTCACCCTGTCCTCCGGCCGGGTGACCTGGGACGAGGTGCGTCATGGCTGATCTCGGCACGGTACGCGCGGTGCTGCTGGCGGGCGGCGAGGGACGCCGGATGGGCCCGCTCGGCACGGGACGGCTCAAGCCGCTGGTCCCCTACGGGGGCACCTGCCGGCTCATCGACTTCAGCCTGGCCAACGCCCGCGCCTCGGGCCTGCCGGAGGTGCTGCTGCTCTCCCAGTACGAGGAGCGGCTGCTGATGGACGACCTGCACCGGACGTGGAACACCGAACCCGGCTTCCGGGTGCGCTTCGGCCCCTACGACACCGCCTACACGGGCCGGGAACTGCCCGCCGCGCTGCCGCCGCGCACCTGGCCGCTCGAGCGGGGCACGGCCGACGCGCTGATCCGCAAGGCGGAGTACGTCTTCACCGAGGCCACCGAGGACGTCCTCGTCCTGCACGCGGACCACGTCTACCGCTACGACTACGGCCCGCTGGTCGAGGCGCACCGGGCCTCCGGCGCGGCGCTGACCGTCGCCTACCAGCGGATCGACATGCGCTGGGTGCACCTGTTCGGCATGGTCCGCTTCGACGGCGGCGGCCGGCTGACCGAGTTCACGGAGAAACCCGAGAACCCCACCTCCGACCTGGTCTTCGCCGCGTTCTGCGTCTTCGACGCCGCCGTGCTGCGCCGCTACCTGACCCTGCTGGACGGCACCGACTGGCAGCACGACATCAGCCGGGACGTGATTCCCGCGATGCTCGCCGCGGGAGAGCACATCCGCGGCCACGAGGTGCGCGGCCACTGGGAGGACATCGGCACCGTCGAGCGCTACCACCGCGCCCACCTGGCCCTCGCCACCGGGCCGCGGGCGCCCCTGCCCCTCGGCCGGATGCCGCGGACGGTGCGGCCCCGGGTCGGGCGGCACTGGGTCGCCGACGCGCCGGGAGTACGTACGTCGGTGATCCCGTCGGACCTCGTCAACGCCGGGCTCGTGCACGACAGCGTGCTGTTCCCCGGTGTGCGGGTCGGCGCGGGGGCCCGGGTGCGCCGCAGCGTGGTGCTGCCCGGCGCGGTGATACCACCGGGCGCCGACATCGACGGTGCGGTCGTCCTGGAGGACGGACGCGTTCAGCACGTTGCCGAAGGAGTGAGCGCATGACCCTGCCCGAACACCACACCCGCGCCGGGCGTCCGGCCGACTACGACGTCCTGGTGGTCGGCGGGGTCGGGGTGGACACCATCGTGCGCGTGGACGAGCTGCGCGTGCCGCCGGGCGACTCGGTCTTCGTGGAGCCGCTGAAGGACTACGTCGGGCACACCGGCAACGGCGTCGCGCTGGGCTGGCACGCGCTCGGACTGCGCACCAAGTTCATCGACTTCCTCGGCGACGACCCGCAGGGCCGCATGGTGCTGGAGCACTACGCGCGCCAGGGCCTCGACTTCAGCCACCTGGTCTCGCCGCACGGGACCCCGCGTTCGGCCAACCTCGTGGACCCGCGGGGCCGCCGCTTCTCCTTCTACGACGGCCGCCATCCCGCCGACCTCAGGCTGCCCCGCGACTTCTACCTGCCCTTCCTGGAGCGGTCGGCGCACGTCCACCTGTCGATCATCGGCCACAACCAGGACATGTACGAGGACGTCCACCGGCTCGGCGTGACCAGCTCCACCGACCTGCACGACTGGGACGGGCACAACCCGCACCACCGCCACTACGCCCTCAACTCCGACTACGTCTTCCTGAGCGCGGCGGCGATCCACGACCGGCTGGAGGGCGTGCTGCGGATGATCCTCGACGAGGGCCGGGCCCGGTTCGTGGTCGCCACCGACGGCGCCGACGGCTGCCACGTGCTGGAGCGCGGCGGCACGGAGGTCCGCCACTTCCCCGCCGTGCGCCCCGAGCGTCCGGTGGTGGACAGCAACGGTGCCGGGGACGCCTTCGTCACCGCGTTCCTGCACTCCTGGTTCGAGGGCCGCCCGCTGGAGGAGTGCGTGCTCAGCGGTTCGGTGGCCGGCGCCTTCGTGTGCGGGAGCGTCGGCACCCACACCGAGTTCATCGACCTGCCGGGGCTGCGCGCGGCCGGCGCGCGCGCCGCGGCGGACCGGTGAGGGACGCGCCCATGCATGTCATCCACTTCGCCTTCGAGTGCGGCGGGTTCGACAACCGTCTGATGCGCGGCGGGCTGTCCCCGCTGGTGTGGAACCTGTCGCGGGAGTACGCGGCGCGCGGTCACCGCGTCTCGCTGGTCACTCCCGCCCACGGGCTCCTGGAGACGCTGCGGCGCGACCACCCGATCGAGGAACTCCCCTACGTCCACGAGCACCGGGTGCCGCTGGTGCCGGATCCCAAGGTGTGGCCGGACCACCCGGCCGAGATCGGCCTGGACCTCACCACCCGGGCGCACCGGCTGCGCAGGGACGGCGTGGACGTGTACTTCCTCTCCGACGCCTTCCTGGATCTGCTCCCCGACCGGCTGTATCCGCCGCCCGGCACCGAGGGCAGGGACCTCGCGTACTTCAAGCCGCTGGTGTTCCAGGTCGCGGGCGCGCACTTCGTCCAGCGGTACCTGAGGGGCGAGGAGGCGGTGGTCCACGGCTTCGAGCCCTACTACCACTATCTGCTGCCCACGCTGTTCGCCGGTGATCCGACCCTGCGGACGGTGAGCACGGTCGCGGCCAACGCGCCCGTCACCCAGGCGGTGTACCGCCCGCAGGTGGAACGGCTGCTGGACGTGTTCGGCGTCGACGCGGACCTGGACGCGTTCGCGGAGCCGCCACCCGCCGAGGACGGCCCGGAGGCGACCATGGCGCGGGTCCTGGCCGGCACCCGGATGCACGTCGAGGCCGGCCCGGACCACCTCGCCTTCCTGCCGATGATCCTGGCCCACGCCGATCTGGTCGACTTCGTCTCGCCGGGCCAGCGCGACCACTACAGCACCTTCCGGGACACGCCGTTCGAGTCGCTGTTCCGGACCCTGCCGGTGTCCCGGATGCTGCGCGAGGGGGCCGCGAAGCTCTTCACGGGGGGCTGCGGGATATCCGACAGCTGGCTGGCCCGGGATCCGGGGGCCGTCGACCGTGACGCCGTCCTGCGCGGCCTGGGCCTCGACGCGTCGCTGCCGGTCTTCTACCACGCGGCCCGCTACGCGGTGCACCACAAGGGCCAGCTGGAGCTGGTCCGCGCCGTCGAGGAGGTCCTCGCGAGCGGTACCGAAGCCGTGTTCGTGCTGCGTTTCGCCACCAACGGCGGCGGCGGGCGGACGGCACCGGCCGCCAACGCCTACTTCCGGAGCGTCGCCGACCGGTTCCCGGGCCGCGTGTACCTGGACTGGCGCCTGGCCGACGAGGACACCCTGTTCGAGCAGGCCGCGTGCGCCGACTTCTGCGTGTTCCCCTCCAAGTTCGAACTCGACGGCTTCCTCATCGCCCAGGCCGAGGCGATGGCGTGCGGCGCGGTGCCGATCGCGACCGCGCAGAGCGTCACCGCGCACTTCGGGCACGCGCTGCCCGTGGACGACCCGCGGGCGACCGGCCTCTCGCTGCCCGTCTCGTTCCGCGACGACGATCCGGCACTGGCCTCGGCGCTCGCCGAACGCATACGCCAGGCCGTGGCGCTGCGGCGCACGGCCCCCGACGAGTACGCCCGGCTGTCGGCCAACTCCCGGGCCACCGCGCGCCGGTTCACCTGGGCGCGCAGCGCGGACCGCCGCCTCGCGGCCTTCGCGGACCTGCTGAGCGGCCGGCCCCGGCCCTTCCCCGCCGAGGACGCCGTCCGCTATGGCTGGTTCGACAGCCTGCCCGCCGACGCCTGGTCCCGGCACCGGCAGAATCTCGCCCGGTCCGCCGCGGACCTGGGCGACACCCCGGCCTACGCACGCTGCGCCCCCCTGGACGAGCGGGCGTACGAGCGGCTCTTCGAAGCCGCGTACGCCCGCGCCGACTTCGCCCGATGCGCCGAGACGGCCCGCGCGGCCGGGCGGGACGACTGGGCGGCCCGCGTGCGCGGACGGTACCGGGTGCTCCGGGACGCCACGGGCGGCCGGCTGCTGGAGTACCGCCACCCGCACGCCCGGCACGTGGAGATCGCGGTGCCCGGCGCCGTCGCCCCCGCCACCGGTCTGGAGTCGCGCGCGGAGGCCGTCGCCTCCGACGAGGCCGTGCCCGCGGACAGCGGCATGGTGCTGACGGCCCTGGCGCCGGCCGGGGACGGCGTGTTCCGGGGCGCCCTGCCCGGCTCGCCCGCCGGCCGGCATCTGCTCGTCATGCTGACCCTGGCCTCCGGGCGGGTCACCTGGGACGCCCTGCCGGCCGGCGATCTCGCCGGCCGCCCGCCCTTCCGGCTGGTGGCGACGGATCTCGACGGCACCCTGCTGCGCAGCGACCAGACCGTCTCCGCCCGCACCCGCGACGCCCTCGCCCGGGCGGCCGAGGCCGGGGCCCGGCATCTCGTGGTGACCGGGAGACCCGCCGCGGCCTGCAAGCAGTACCTGGCCGAACTCGGCTACCGGGGGCTCGCCGTGTGCGGGCAGGGCGCCCAGCTCTACGACGCCGGGGCGGACCGGCTGCTCAGCTCGGCCTCGCTCGACCTCGGTCTCGCCCGGGAGGTGGTGGAACGCGTCGAGGCGGCGCTCGGGCCCCTGGAGCTGGGCGTCGTGACGGCGCCGCCGGAGAGCCGCTTCAAGGTCACCCCCCGGTTCGGCGAACGCGTCCGCCACGGCTGGGACGTCACGACCGACCGCGCCCTGCTGTGGACGGACCCCATCGACAAGCTCGTCCTGCACCACCCGAGCGTGCCCGAGGACGAGGTGGAGACCGTGGCGCGGAGGCTGTGCGGGGACCTGGTCACCGTGGTGCACTCGGTGCGCGGCATGGTGGAGGTGCTGCCGGCGGGCACCACGAAGGCCGCCGGGGTGGAACGCGCCGCGAGGCTCCTCGGCTGCGACGCGGCCGAGACCGTGGCCTTCGGCGACATGCCCAACGACATCCCGCTCCTGGCCTGGGCCGGGCACGGCGTGGCCGTGGCCAACGCCCATCCGGCGCTGCGGGCCATGGCCGACGAGATCGCGCCCGGCAACGACGAGGACGGTGTCGCCGTCGTCCTGGAGCGGCTCTTCGGCACCCGGGAGGAGTCGTCGTGACCGACGCCCTGCGCGAGTTGGCCGAGGCCCACCGCATCGCCACCGCCTACACCACCGACCGGGGGCGGCGGGTGGACGTGTCCCCCGACACGCTCGTGGCCGTGCTCGCCGCGTGCGGTGTGGACGCGGCCACCGGTGCGGCGGCGCGGGCCGCCCTCGCGGCCCACCGCGAGCGCACGGCGTCCCGGTTGCTGCCCGAGTGCGTCGTCGTACGCCAGGGCGCCGCGCCCCCGCTCGGACTGCCCGGGAACGCCACGGCCGAGGTGGCGCTCGAAGGAGGGGGCACAGCCGCCCTCTCCGGTCTCCTGCCCGTCGGCCGGCACACCCTGCACGTCGGCGCGGCGGGGCGGAGCCAGTCGGCGCCGCTGCTCGTCGTACCGGAGCGGCTGCCCGTGCCGGCGGCACGGCACTGGGGGTTCCTCGTCCAGCTGTACTCGGTGCTCTCGCGCCGCTCGTGGGGCATGGGCGACCTCGGTGACCTGGCGGAGCTGGCGTCCTGGTCGGGCCGGGCGCTCGGGGCGGACTTCGT
This sequence comes from Streptomyces sp. NPDC104831, assembly GCF_055583025.1. NCBI lineage: Bacteria > Bacillati > Actinomycetota > Actinomycetes > Kitasatosporales > Streptomycetaceae > Streptomyces > Streptomyces sp. NPDC104831. Next base: position 141,834 of record NZ_JBVJOT010000006.1, on the reverse strand, counting down.
GCAGCTCGGTCCGCTGCACGCGATGGAGCCCGGTCCGCTGCCGGACCCGTCGCCCTACCGGCCCAGTTCCCGGCGGTACCCCGACCCCATGCATCTGAGGGTGGAGGCGATCCCGGAGTACGCGTACCTGACGGGCGGGGAACGCCGTACCGCCGACCGGTGCGCCGCCCGGGCGCGGGCCCTCAACGAGGGTGTGCTGCGCGGTGATCTGCTCATCGACCGGGAGGCGGTGCGGCTGCTCAAGCACGAGGCGCTGCGGGCCGTGCACCGGGTGCCGCTCTCCCCCGGGCGGGCCGCCGCGTTCGCCGCGTTCACCGCGCGGGAGGGCGAGGACCTGACGGACTTCGCCACCTGGTGCGCGCTGGCGGACGTGCACGGCCGGGCCTGGCGCTCCTGGCCGCCCGCTCTGCGCGACCCGCACTCGCCCGCCGTGGCCCGCGCCCGCGAGGAACTCGCCGCCGAGGTGGACTTCCACCGCTGGCTCGCCTGGGTCACCGACGAACAGCTGGCCGCGGCGCAGACGGCGGCCACCGGCGCCGGCATGGCACTCGGCCTGATCCACGACCTGGCCGTCGGGGTGGCCCCGGAGGGCGCCGACGCCTGGGCCCTCAAGGACTGCCTGGCCGCGGGGATGAGCGTCGGCGCTCCCCCGGACGACTTCAACCCGCACGGCCAGGACTGGGCGCAGCCGCCCTGGCGTCCGGGCGCCCTCGCCGCGGCCGGGTACCGGCCCCTCGCCGGGCTGCTGCGGGCCGGGCTGCGGCACGCGGGCGCGCTGCGCGTCGACCACGTGATGGGCCTGTTCCGGCTGTGGTGGGTGCCGGAGGGCCGGCCGCCGTCCGAGGGCACGTACGTCCGCTACGACGGCGAGGCCATGCTGGGCGTGCTGATGCTGGAGGCGCACCGCGCGGGGGCCGCCGTGATCGGCGAGGACCTCGGCACGGTCGAGGCCGGCGTGCGCGAGTCCCTCGCCGCGCGGGGCGTCCTCGGCACGTCCGTGCAGCGTTTCGAGTACCTCGGGGGCTCGGCGGGCCGGCACGGTCCGCTGCCGCCCGAGCGGTGGCGGCGCGACTGCCTCGCCACGCTGACCACGCACGACCTGCCGCCGACCGCGGCCTGGCTCAGCGCCGAGCACGTCGCCCTGCGCGCCCGGCTCGGCCTGCTCACCCGTCCCGAGGCGGAGGAGGAGGCCGAGGCCGCCGCCGAGCGCGACGGCTGGCTTGCGGAGCTGGAACGGCTGGGTCTGTGGCCCGACCCGGAGGGCGACGTGGTCGCGCTGCACCGTTTCCTGTGCCGGACACCGGCGCGTCTGCTCGGTGTCTGGCTGCCCGACGCGACCGGCGACCGCCGGTCCCAGAACATCCCCGGCACGTCCGCGGTGTACCCCAACTGGCGGCTGCCCGTGAGCGATGCCCAGGACCGTCCCGTACCGCTGGAGGACCTGCCCGCACAGCCCCTCGTGGCCGCGGTGTCCCGGGTCTTCGCGCAGCTCGCGCGGCACGGTGAGAACACGTGAGGAGAGAGATGACAAGCCAGGTTCTCGATCGGGCCGGGCATCCGCCGGCAGGAGTCCGCGAGGATTCCGGCGGTTTCGACCTGAGCGCACCGGACGGCATCCGGTACCGGGTCGACCTCGGCACCGGGGTGCTCGACCCGGACGACACCCTGCTCGCCGGCTACCTGGAGGACCGCCGGGTCGTGGCCTTCGTCAGCCCGACCGTCGACCGGCTCTACGGCGACCGGCTGCGCGCCTGCCTGGAGGCCCATGTCCGGCCCGGTCAGTGGTCCCTGCACGTGATACCCACCGGCGAGCACCACAAGACCCTCGCCGCGGCGGAGCACGTGTGCGCCCTCGCCAAGGCCGACGGGCTGGACCGCCACGGGGTGATGCTCGCCGTCGGCGGCGGCATCGTGGCCGACGTCGTCGGCTTCGCCGCGTCCATCTACGCCCGGGGCATCCGCTACGTCAAGGTCAACACCACCCTCGTCGGCCAGGTGGACGTCGGCGTCGGGGTCAAGACCGGTGTCAACGCCCTGCGGACGAAGAACATGTTCGGCGCCTACCATCCGGCGCACGCCTCCCTGAACGACGCCGCCTTCCTCGCGACGCTGCCGCACCGGGAGATCCGCTGCGGGCTCGCCGAGATCGTGAAGATGGCCGTGATCCTGGACGGGGACCTGTTCGAGGCGCTGGAGCGGCACCCGGACGCCTTCCGGCGTCCGGAGGGTGACGCCCACCATTCCCACGGGGAACTGGAGACCTACATCCTGCGCACGTCGATGCGGCTGATGATGGAGGAGCTCTGCCCCAACCTCCGGGAACACGAACTGGCCCGGCTCGTCGACTTCGGTCACACCTTCAGCCCGGTGGTGGAGACGGCCGGCGACCACCGTCTGGAACACGGCGAGGCGGTCGCCGTCGACATGGCGCTCTCCGCCCACCTGGCACGTCTGCTCGGCCTCGCGGACGACGAGACCTGCGACCGCGTCGTCCGGCTGCTGCGGCGGATCGGGCTGCCGGTGTTCGATCCCGGCACCTGCACCCCGGAGCTGATGACACAGGCGCTGCTCGCCTCCTGGCAGCGCCGGGGCCGCAAACTGCACCTCGTGGTGCCGACGGGCATCGGCAAGGCGGCCTTCGTGGAGGAGCTGGAGGACGTTCCCGGGGACGTCCTGGTCTCCGCGCTGAAGGCGCTCGCGGCGGACGGGGAGCGGCGCGATGCCTGAGGCCGTGGCCAACCTGCGGGAACTACTGGCCGGCAAGGAACGGGACCACGGCGGCCTCGGCACGATCCTCGCCCACCGCCTGTTCGCCCGCCGGCCCGGCTCCCCGGGCGCGGAATTCGTCGACCTGGCCGTCCTGCCGCCGGGCACCTCGATCGGCCGGCACCGGCACGGCGCCGACCGCGAGACCTACGTCGTGCTGGACGGCGACGGCCTGATGTACCTCGACGGCGAGGAGTTCCGGGTCGGTCCCGGTGACGTCGTGGTCAACGGCCCCTACGGCGAGCACGGCCTGCTGAACGACGGCGAACGGGATCTGCGGCTGCTCGTCTTCGAGGAGGGGAACGGATGAGCGGCGGGCCGGCCGACGAGATGTTCACCGTGGTCGACGTGGGCGGCACCACGCTGCGGGTGGGCGACTACGATCCCGCGACCGGAGCCGTGCACCGGGTGCGCCGGGTGCCCGTGGACGGCCTGCACCGCGACCCGGGCGCCCCGGTGCCGGTGCTCCAGCGGCGGGTGGTGGCGCAGATCGTGCGCGAGGTCGCCGCGCACACGGGCGGACGGCCGCCGCGGGCGCTGGGCGTGGCCTTCGCCGGGCCGATCACGGCCGCCGGCCTCGTGCTCGCCGCGCCCACCGTCTGGGGACGGCGCGGAGACCCGCTGCCGCTGGGCGAGTTGCTGACGGAACGGACCGGTACCCCGGCCGTCGTCGTCAACGACCTGACCGCGGCGGCCTGGCGGTACGCCGCCACCGAGCCCGGGGACTTCTGCCTGCTCACCATCAGTTCCGGGATCGGCAACAAGGTGTTCCGCGGCGGTGAGGTCCTGCTGGACGCCGACGGTCACGGCGGCGAGCTGGGCCACTGGGTCTGCGACCCGTCCCCCGACGCGCCGCTGTGCGACTGCGGGGGCCGCGGCCACCTCGGCGCCGTCGCCTCCGGGCGGGGCGTGCTGGCCGCGATGCGCCGCGCCGCGCACACCCGGGAGTCCGCCTTCCGCGACTCGCTGCTGGCGGCGGCGTGCGACGGCCGGGCGGACCGCATCGGCAACCGGGCGATCGCCGAGGCGGTCCGCGCCGGCGACCCCTTCAGCACCGAGGTGCTGCGCGGCACCCTGACCCCGCTGGCCCAGGCGGTCTCGGGGGTGTTCGCCTCGGTCGGGGTGTGCCGCTACATCCTGATGGGCGGCTTCGCCCTGGCGGTCGGTGAGCCGTACCGGCGCCTGCTGGTCGCCGAGTTGGTGCGGCTGGGCTGCTTCGGCCTCGATCCCGGGCAGATCGACGCCATGGTGTCGCTCGGGGCCGCCGACGACGACCACGGACTGATCGGCGCGGGCCGGCTGCTGGCGGACCGGATGCCGGCGCCGTTCTCCCAGGGGGCGTCGTGAGCGAGCGGATCCTCGTCGTGGGCAGCGGCCTGGTGGGCACCGGGATCGCCCGGCGACTGGCGGCGGAGCAGCCCGTGACGCTCGCCTCGCGCCGGCCGCCCTTGGTGCCGCCCGAGGAGTACGGGGCCCGCTGGGCCGCGCTCGACGCCACCGACGCCACCGCCTGCCGGCGGGCACTGGACCGACTGCGCCCCCAGGGCATCGTCCTGGTGCACGGCCCGTCCGACGTCACCTGGTGCGAGGCCCACCCGGAGGAGGCCCGGGCCGCGCACGTCGGCGTGGCGGAGACCTTCGCCACGCTGGCGCCGGACGCGCGGATCGTGATGATCTCCACCGACAACGTCTTCGACGGCGGCTCGGCGGACAACACCGAGAGCAGCGCCGTCTCGCCGGCGAACGCCTACGGCCGGGCGAAGGCGGAGGCGGAGCGGGCGCTGCTCGCCACGGCGGCCCGGGCGGTGGCCCTGCGGGTCAGCCTCGTCTACGGCCACGAGCCGGCCGACGCGGGCAAGTGGCTGAACTTCTTCGCCGCGTGCGCCCACCGGCTGCGGCAGGGGCAGCGGATCGAGGCCCCGGACGACCACTGGACGACCCCGGTGCTCCTGGACGACGTGGCGGAGGTGACGGCGGCCCTGCTGCGCGCCGGGCACCCGCTGCCCCCGGTGCTGCACCTGGGCGGGCCCGACCGGCTCACCCGTGCCGCGTGGGCCACCGTCATCGCCGGGGAGCTGGGAGCGCCCGCCGGCTTGGTGACACCGGTACCGCGGGCCCTGACCCGCTATGCCTCCCGTCCGGTGAACGCCTGCCTCACCAGCGAGCTGCTGGCGGCCCTGCCCGCCACCGGGCGGATCGCGGTCCGCGGGGTGCGCGAGGGAGCGCGCCTGCTGGCCCCCGCGTTCACCGGAACCACGGCCGTCTGACCCCCGGCCGTCCCGCACCCCGGCCGTTTCGAATCCCGTACTCGCGAGGAGCCCCGTGGCCACAGCACCCACCCGTTTCCGGCATGCCCGGCTGTACCTCACCTTCCGCTGCAACTCCCGCTGCGGGTACTGCAATGTCTGGCAGGACCCCGTCTTCGACGGACACCGGGAGCTGACCTCCGACGGGCTGCGGCGCTGCCTCGACGAACTCGCGGAACTGGGCGTGACCTACCTCGACATCACCGGTGGCGAACCGTCCCTGCACCGGGAGCTGGTCACGGCGGTGCGGCACGCGCGCGACCTGGGCATGACCGTGGAACTGACCACCAACGCCATCCGGTTCGCCCCGCTGGCGGCCGGGATCGTCCCGCTCGTCGACACGCTGAACATCTCGCTGGACACGCTCAGCGCCGAGCGCTACCACCGCATCCGGGGCACGGACACCCTCGACCGCACCCTCGCCCTGGTGGAGGGCCTGCGGGCCGAGGGAGCGGACAACCTCAAGCTGATCTGCGTGGTGACCGACCGGAACGCCGGGGAGGTGGAGGACGTGGTCGCCTACGCACAGCGGCACCGGGTCGCCGTCTATCTCGCGCCCATGTTCACCTACTTCGCGGCACAGAGCGAGGTGCGCCCGGCCGGCCCGGTACGGATGCTCAAGCTGGCCGCCGTCAACGGGCGGGCGAGTACGGCCACTTCCGCCGAGGCGCCTGCCCGGGTGCCGTCGTCGGCGCTGCTGCGCCGGGTGGCGGAACAGCGGTACGCCCCGTACACCACGGTGAACCTGGCCTTCCTGCACCATCTGCGGACGCTCTCCCCGGCGACCGCGACCGCCTGCGGGGCCAACTCCCGGATCCTGACCGTCGGTCCGGACGGCCGGGTCATGCTGCCCTGCTACCACGAGTGGGACGCCTCGCTCCCATGGGAACGGCCGTACCGGGAACTGGTGCGGGATCCGGAGCTGGTCCGGGTGCGGGACGAGGAGGTGGGGCACCGCCCCGGCTGCCGCACCTGCGCGGTGTTTCCCTATCTGGGGCTGCCGATGAGTCACCGGCTCACCACGCCGTTCCTGCTCCAGGCGTTCTCCCGGGAGCTGGACCGGCTCAAGCCGTACGCGGCGGCCCTGACGCCCGAGCGCCGCGCGGCGCTGCTCGAACGCGGCGACGCGCTGCTCGCGGAGGCGGAGCGGGTGTCCGCGCCGCTGCGGCCCGGGGAACACCTGGACGAGCTGTACCACTTCGAGGCGGCGGAGGCGGGCGTGCGCACCGGTCTCGCACGGGAGCCGGTCGCGGTGGAGGAGCTGCTCGCGGACCACGCCCACGACGACTGCTGGCAGGCGCAGCGCACCCCGCACCGCGTCGTCCGGCTGCTGTACACCGAGATCCTGCCCGCCCTGGCCGCCGAGGCGCACCACGACCCGGCGCGGGTGTCCGCGCTCACCGCGGACGTACTGGACGTCCACCTCGACTGCTGGCGGATCCTGCTGGCGCTGCTGCCCGGTGGCGCGGCGCCGGACATCGCCGTACGGCAGCGGCTCGCGCGCTGGTGCGCGCGGGCCGGACAGGTCCTCGGCGGCCGTTCCGCGGCGCCGGCACTGGCCCTGCTGGCGTGCCTGAGCACGCTGCCGGCCACGGAGATCGCCTCCTGGGGCTCGCCCCGGGGCCACACGGAGGAGCCCCTCGTCGTCAAGCTGCTGCGGTCGCTGGCCGGCCCGGAGCGCCGCGCGGAACTGGCCTCCCTGTTCGCACCGGAGTTCACGCCCGCGCTGACGGGCGGACCGGTGCCGGGCGACGACCTCCCGGCGGCGTCCGAGCGGGTGCCGACACCCGAGGAGGCGCGCGGCGGCCACGGCCTGGAGCGGTTCGCGGCCTCCCTGCGCGGGGCGGACACCGGTGCGCTGCGCGACGCCCTGCGGCGCTGGAAGGCGGCGGCGGACCCGGTGACGGCTCCGGACATCGCACGACGGCTGCTCCTCGCCGAACTCGGCGCCGGCCCCCGGTGACGCCGCCCCTGCACGCACGGCGGGTCCACGCGCCCGTCCCTCCCCCACACCACCTCTCAGCGGAGCGACCATGAAGATCCCGTCCCTTGCGTCCGGCTACGACGTCGTCATCCTCGGCGGCGGGGTCGCCGGGTGCGTCCTGGCGGCACGTCTGAGCGAGGACCCCGGCCGCACCGTGTGCCTCGTGGAGGCGGGCCCCGACTACGGGCCCCGGCGGGAGGACTGGCCCGAGAAGATCCGCAACGCCCGTGCCCTGCCGCGCGAGGACGTGTGGGAACGGCACACCGAGTTCTACCGCGTCCGGGCCCGCGTCCTGGGCGGCTCGTCGTGCATCAACGGCGCCTGGAACACCTGGGGATCGCACGCCGACCACGCGGAGTGGACCCGCGCCGGCGGTGAAGCCTGGTCGGCCGGCGCGCTGGAGCCGTACCGGCTGCGGGCCGTGGAACGCATGGGGCTGCGCACCGTACCCGACCCGGAACTGTCCGCCTGGGCCTCGGCCGCGCTGGTGGCGGCGCGCGAACTCGGCTATCCGGAGGTGGACATGGGCACTCCGGGGCCGCCCGGCCACGGCCGGCCGCTGCTCAACTCCGTCGACGGGCTGCGCTGGAACGCCGCCTTCGCCTACCTTGACCCGGCGACCCGGGCGCGGCCGAACCTGACCGTCCTCGGCGACGCCCTGGTGGACCGCCTGGCCCTGCGCGCGGGCCGGGTGACCGGCGTGCACATCGTCCTGGACGGGCAGCCGGTGACCCTGGCGGCCGGCACCTGCGTCCTGGCGTCCGGCACCTTCGGCTCCCCCGCCGTGCTCCTGCGCAGCGGCATCGGCCCCGCCGGGCACCTGGCGGAGACCGGCATCCGCTGCGCGGCGGACCTCCCCGGTGTCGGCGCCAACCTGTCCGACCAGCCGGGTGTCTTCGTGCCCCTGTCCCCCACGGACGGCCTGAACAAGGCGCTGGCCGCCAAGGAGGCGGCCGGGGAACTGTACGTCAGCCGCATGCTGATCCGCGCGGCCAGCGAGCTGTGCCCGGACGGGGCGTGGGACCTGCACCTTCTGCCCACGGCCGGCCCGCCGCTGTTCGGCTCGCTTCCGCCCGGGCGGTACGAGGCCGGCATCTCCGCGTTCCTGATGAAGCCGGTCTCGCGCGGGCACGTCCGGCTGCGCTCCGCCGATCCCCTGGAGCCCCCCGCCATCGACCCCGCCTTCCTGACCGACCCGGCGGGCCGGGACGTCGCCGTCGTCCGGTCGGGCCTGCGGAAGGTGGAGGAGCTCGCCACGGCCATGAAGGCGCTCGCGGGCCCCGCCGAGGCGGCACCGGCCCACACGCTGCCCGACGACCGCCTGCGGGCCCGGGTGGGCACCTACTGGCATCCCGTGGGGACCTGCGCCATGGGCCCGGCGGACGATCCGCGGTCCGTGGTCGACGGCCGTGGCGCCGTGCACGGTGTCGCGGGGCTGCGCGTCGCAGACGCCTCCATCCTGCCGACCGTGCCGGCCGCCAACACCCAGCTGCCGGTCCTGGCCGTCGCCGAGATGCTCGCCGACACCTTCCGCGCCTGACCTCCCGCACCCCGACACGTCCACCACGGAGACCGACATGGCGGCAGAGACCGACATACGCACGCACAAGCTGCTGTACGGCTGCATGGGACTCGGCGGCGGCTGGGACACCGAGCCGTACACGGCCGAGGACATCCGGCACGCGGAGACCGCGATCGAGGCGGCGCTGGCCGCCGGCATCACGGCCTTCGACCACGCGGACATCTACCGGTACGGCAAGTCGGAGGCCGTCTTCGGGGAGGTGCTCGCCCGCAGCCGCGGCCTGCGGGAACGCATCGTGCTGCAGACCAAGTGCGGCATCCGGCTGCCCGACGGCGACCGGCCCGGACACTACGACCTGCGGGGCGCCGGCATCGTACGGCGGGTCGAGGAGAGCCTGCTCCGGCTGCGCACGGACGTCCTCGACGTGCTCCTCCTGCACCGGCCCGACCCGCTGACCGACCCCCGGGAGACCGCCGAGGCACTGACCTCCCTGCACGCCCAGGGGCTGGTCCGGCAGTTCGGCGTGTCCAACATGAGCGGCCCGCAGATCGCCGCGCTGCAAGCCCACACCCACCTCCCGCTGGTCGTCAACCAGCTGGAGATGAGCCTGGCCCGGCGGGACTGGGTGGAGGCGGGCGTCCTGTTCAACACGCCCGACGCCACCCGCAACGGCTTCGCGCCCGGCACGCTGGAGTGGTGCGCGGCGAACGGGGTGCGGCTCCAGGCGTGGGGCCCGCTCGCCCGGGGCCGGTTCACCTCGGGCGCGGACACCCGGGTGAACCGGCTCGTCGCGGAACTCGCCCGGCGCAAGGACACCACACCGGAGACCATCCTCCTGTGGTGGCTGCGCCGCCACCCGGCGGGCATCGCCCCCGTCGTCGGCACCACCCGCCCCGGACGCATCACCGCCTGCCGGGACGCGGCCCTCCGCGAACCGGACCTCACCCACGAGGAGTGGTACGGCCTGTGGACGGCCGCGCGGGAGGCCCCCCTGCCCTGACCGGTGGCCGGCCGGTGCCTAGCCTCGCGTCCTCTTCCACGGCCCGACCCCGAGCCTGCCGGTGGTTCCGAGGTCCAGGTGCGGGGTCACCGTCACCGGTTCGGCCCCCTCCTTCGCCCGGACCCGCACGTAGGGCGCGTTCACCGGTGTGCCGGACCCGGTGGTGTTGCGCCAGACCAGGCCGGCGGTCGCCGACTCGCCGGGTTCCAGCGTGACGGGGCGGGGCGGTTCGTCGAGCCCGGTGCCGGTGGTGATCCCGCCGCTGCCGTGGAGGATCCGCACGCCGTCGACGGGCCGGCGGTCGCCGTCCAGGAGTTCCAGCAGCGGGTAGCCGTCGACGGCGTAGGCGCGCGTGCCGCAGTTCTCCAGGTGCAGGCCCACGACGCGCAGTCCCATGGCCGCGTCGCCCTCGTCGGCGCTGACCCGGATCCCGGAGGGCGGGCAGGTGCCCGGCCCGGCCGGTGCCTCGCGCGCGGGCACCTTGGTCACCTGGAGCACCTCGGCCCCCGTCACCCGTGGTGCGCCGGGCGGCAGTTCCCCGGCCCGGACCGCGCCCCGCGCGGTCTTCCCCGGGCCGACGTCGCGCACGGTCACGGTCCGGTCGGTCACGGCCCCGCCGTCCGCGCTCACGAAGGTGAGGACGACCGAGTAGGTCAGCGCTTCGGTGCCCTCGTTGGTGACCTCGTAGGAGGCGAAGACGCCCGAGTCCGCGCCCGTCGCGAGTCCGCCGGCGGAGACGGAGTGGTCGCGGGTGGGCGAGGGGGAGGCCGGGGGGAGGGTCAGCGACGTGATCCGCACGCCGTCCTTGCCCGGGTCGTCGACCCGCGTGGTGTTCTGCGACGCGGCCGGGCGGGCGTCGGTGCTCCCGGCTCCCGCGCGCTGCGCCCCGCAGGCCGTGAGCAGCAGGGCGGTCGCGGCCAGGGCCGGCAGGAAGAGGGGCGCGGCACGAGCCGGCCCGCGGTCAGGGGATCTGCGCATCCCGACATCCCATCAGGGCGCGCACCCGGCGCATGCGACGGGGGTCACAGTTCAGGGTGCCCGGGCAGTGACCGGCGTCCAGGCCGGGCGCCTCCCGTGCCAGGGCCGCGTAGTCGACCACGACGCGGCTCCAGGTGCTGCTCGAAGCCGGCGGGTGAACCGCTGCACAGGAACATCGCGCCCGGTTCGCCGTCGTGGTACCGCTCCCGGCGCGTGCGGCCGTTCAAGTGCGGAGGGGAGCGGTTGAACGGCGGGGTGCCGTACGGGGGTTCACCTGCGTCCGTATGATTTGACTAGACCAATTATCGGGTCTACTGTCCTGCGGGTGTTGTGATCACCCGGTGACGGCGTACGGGGAGGGGGAGCCGAGGGCCGGGTGGATGCCGGCGCTGTGGGCCCCGTTCTTGACGGCTTGTCCTTTCCGGTTCTCCAGCGCGACCGGTGCCGTTCCAGCGAGCCGCCCCTCATCGTGTGTGCCCGCGGAGGTGCATGACACAGTGACCGGAACCATCAGGAGCATCGCGCCCATCACCGACGACGTCGATTCCCCTGACGGGATCGACCTCTCCGCCCTTCCGGTCCACCTGCTGTCCACCACCGGCCTGAAGACGGACACCCCTTCCTTCCTGCGGTCGGCGGGCCTCGATCCGGAACACGTGCGCACGCTGTACGAGGCGGGAGCGGAGGCACCCCCGATCGTGGTGCACCGGCGCACCATGCGGGTCGTGGACGGCAGGCACCGGCTGTGCGCCGCCCGGCTGCGGGGCGAGGAGTACATACCGGCCCGGCTCGTCGACGGCGAGGACGACGAGATCTTCCTCCTGGCCGTGAGGCTCAACATGAGGCACGGTCTCCCGCTGTCCCGGGACGACCGGATGGCCGCGGCCCGGCGCATCATGCGCGGTCACCCGGACTGGTCGGACCGGCGCATCGCGCGGGCCAGCGGCCTGTCGGACAAGACGGTGGCCGCCGTCCGGCGCTCGGCCGGCGACCTGGCGGAGCCGGACACCCGCGTGGGGCGGGACGGGCGGGCGCGCCCCCGGCAGACCGCCGAGGCCCGCATCCGCGCGGCGGAACTGCTGCGGGACAATCCCCGCATCTCCCTGCGGGCGCTCGCGAGCGCGGCCGGGATCTCGCTGGGCACGGCCCGGGACGTCAAGGTGCGGGTGCTGCGCGGCGACGACCCGGTCCCGGACGGGCAGCGCCGGCCGAGGGCCTCGCAGGGTCCGCCCGCACCGCCGGCGGAGCACCGTACCGCGCCGCTGGCCCCCGAGGAGCGGCAGCGTGCCATCGCCCGGCTGGCTCGTGACCCGTCGCTGCGGCAGACCGAGACGGGCCGTACCGTCCTGCGGATCCTCGCCGTCCACTCGCTGGGGGCCTCCGAGTTGGAGCGTCTGGCCCGTGCCGTCCCGCCGCACGGGGTCGACGCGGTGCTCACCCTGGCCCGCGCGTGCGCCGACGACTGGTCCCGGTTCGTCCGGCGGCTGGAGTCGGGGGCACTGGTCGGGCCGGGGGCGGAGGGCCGGAGCCGGCCCTGACCGGCGATGCGCGCAGGCCGTCTCCGGGGGACGTGAACGGTGTCAGAGCGGCCTCTCCCCCGCGAGGTTCCCCCCGCGGCGCAACTTCCCGGTCCGCGCGTCCCCGGGCCGTGGGCGCTCCGTGGCCAGCAGGGCGGCCGCGTACGCGCGCAGTACCGGCTGGTCCCACTGGTCGACGACCTGGCGGACCCGGCAGCCGCCCGCCCGTACCGGCAGGGCGACCGCCGCGGCGTACCGGTACATCCGGTAGTCGCCGGACGCGGTCACGTGGAAGGCGCGGGGGCTCTGGCCGGCCAGTTCGGCCCACTCCCGCTGGCCGAGACCCAGCGCCGTACGGGACAGCTCCAGCAGGACCGGTGCGCACAGTCCCGGCCGCAGTGCCGTCACCGCCATGCCGTTCCGTGTGGTGGCGAGGTCGGCGCAGAGCGGTCCGTCGTCGCAGGCGTGCCGTTCGTCCAGCGCGCCGAACACGGTGTCGACGGCCCAGTCCTGCTCCGGGCCCCGGCGGGGCAGCAGATACGCGGCGTGGAACGCGCACGGATGGGAGGCACCCGCGGCCCCGGCCACCCTCCAGATGGCGCAGATCCGGCGGGTGCGCCCCAGCACCAGGGCGTTGACGTGAAGTCCTGGTCCGGTGGCTGGCATCGCGTGTCTCCTGGAGGGCACCGCGTGGTGCGGTCGGGGTGGTGGGCGCCGGCCGGGTCCGGGGCTGCCGGACCCGGCGGGTACTGCCCTCAGTGGCTCAGAACGTAGCCGTCGCCGGGCCGGTGAGCACGGGAGCGCCGCAGATCGGCGACGGCGAAGGTACGCAGCAGCCAGCGGTCGGCACCGTCGTAGCGGGGCCGGAACGCCGTCCGCCCGTGCGTGGTCACCCGGTTGTCCACGACGACGAGGTCCCCCGGGGCCAGCCGGACGGTGTGGGCCGCGGCGTCCACGGCGGCCTCCAGCTCGGCGAGCGCCAGGCGTGCCCGGGGCGTGGTCCCGGTGGTGGCGGCGAAGTCCACCCTCAGGTCGGGGTCGTCCGGGTCGCCGCGCAGGACGGGCCCGGGCGGGGTGGCCCCGCCCGCCGCCCCGAAGGAGGGCGGTGGCTGGGTGCTGAACTCCGGGAGGCGCAGGATCTCGCGGGTCCGGTCCGGCAGGGCGGGCAGCGCCTGCCGGACCGACCCGGTGCGCAGGCCCGCCGTGCCGTCGTGGTCGGCGCGCAGGCACAGCAGCATCACGAAGTCCGGCCGGTGTTCGTGGAAGGCGTTCTCCGTGTGGAAGGACAGCGGGGTGGAGCCCGCGTTCCCCTGGAAGTCCTCCTGGCCGGGGACCGGCACCACGTCCTGCACCAGCGCGCCGGATTTCTCCGGGGCGTAGGCGGCCGGGTCCCCCAGGCCGCCGGCCGCGGTCATCAGCAGGGCCGTGGCCGGCACCGTCGCGCGGCGGCGGGCGGAGCCGGCCACGGTCGGGGTGGGGGGCAGCAGGGCCTCGTCCAGGGGGATGCCCCTGATCAGCAGGGCGCCGCTGTCGCCGGAGTGCCTGCGGAAGGCGCGGACGGTCTGCCGCAGCCGGACGGGCAGCAGCTCCCAGGCCGCGCGCGCGGCCGCGGTGAACTCCGGGTCGTCCAGCATGCCGTCCGCGGTGTGCGCCACGCTCCGGGCGGCCCGCCGTACGGCCTCGGACTCGTCGGCGGACAGTGCCAGCGCGGGGGGAGCGGCCGTTTCGAGGCCGACGGTGCTCATCGGGGGTCCCTCCGGTCCTGCCAGTCCGTGGCCAGCTCGGTGGGGGCGGGTGCCCGGCCGGGCTCGGCCTCCGCCGACCAGAGCAGCACCCTGCTGTCCCAGGAGGCGGTGACCGGGTGGTCGCCCAGCCAGGTCACCGCGCTGACGGCGCTGCCGTGCCCGTCCAGCACATGGCTGTGCAGCGGGGCCAGGGTGTCGGGGTCGAGGACCCACAGCCGCGCGGTGTAGTCGTAGGAGCCCGTGACCAGCAGCGGCCGGCCGCCGGGGTGCCACGCCGCGCACTTGGCGGACTCGTCGTGGCCGACCAGGACCTGGAGCAGTTCCCCGGTCTCGAGGTCGTACAGGCGGCAGGTGCGGTCCCGGGAGACGGTGGCGAGCAGCGCCCGGCCGGCCACCTCCGTCACCGATCCGCCGTTGATCAGCTCGCCGTGCCCGCCGAAGGAGCGGATGAGGGTTCCGTCCGTGTCGATCAGGTGGGCCTGGCGGTCGGTGGAGTAGGTGACGAGGCGTCCGGAGTCCACCCAGGACACGTCCTTGATGGCCCCGTCGTGGCCGTCGTAGTGGACGCCGGGCACCAGCTCGCCGCCCGTCCAGGTGTACAGGTCGAGCCCGCCCTCGTAGTCGGCGACCGCGAGCCGCCGGCCGTCCGGCGACCAGGCGACCCGGTTCACCGGGTGCTCGCGCTCGACGAACGCGACATCGCGGCCGGTGCGCGCGTCGGCCACCCCGACCCGGCCGGAGAAGGAGCCGTAGGCGACGAGTCCGGGCAGCCCGGCGGACAGCGCCACCGTGTTGACGAGGCTGCCGTTGCCCACCGGGACCTCGGGTGCCGTCGCGCCCGGCTCGCCCCAGAAGCGGACGGTGCCGTTGTCGCAGCCCGCCGCGAGCGCCTCGCCGGCGGCGGAGACGTGGTTGACGCCGTGCGTGGCGACCGGCGCTTCGAGGGTGATCTCCCGGACCTCGTCGGGCAGGGCGTCGGCGGGGATCTCGGGTACCTCGATGACCGCCGGCCGCGCCGAGAAGGTGCCCGCGACCAGCGTCCGCCCGTCCGCCGACCAGTCCACCGAGCGGGGCCACAGGTGCGGGCCGTACCAGCGCACCAGGGGACGGCAGTCGGCGATGTGCCAGAGGGTGACCGTGCTGTCGTAGGCACCGATGACGAGCCGCGAACCGTCCTGAGACCAGGCGACCGACTTCACGGCGGCGGTGTACGGGCCGACCTTGGTGACCAGTTCGCCGTCGGACCGCACGATGTGCACGAAGCCGTCGTCGCAGCTGGCCGCGAGCAGGGTGCCGTCCGGGGACCACCGGCACATCTCCGCGTGACCGGCCTGCGGGAGGTCGCGCAGCAGGGAGCCGTCGGTGTCCCACAGCCGGATGGTCGCGTCCTCCCCGCAGCTCGCGAGGACGCCCGTGGCGGACGCGTCGACCGACATGCAGTGGTCGGCGTGGAAGATGACACCCTCCTCCAGGGTGCCGGTGCGGATGTCCCAGATCCGGCCCGTGCCGTCCTGGGAGACGGTGACCAGGCGGTTCTCGTCCAGCCACGCCAGCGCGTTGAGGTCGTCGGGCTGCCGGGCGAGCAACTGGACCTGACGGCCGGTGGCCACGTCCCAGATCCGGCAGGTCTTGTCGGCCGAGCCGCTGGCCAGCAGCCGGCCGGAGGGGGAGAACCGCACACCGTTGACCAGGCGGGAGTGGCGGCCGACCCAGAGCGGGGCGGTGCCGGACCGCTCCCACAGGGCCACCCGGCCGTCGTACCCGGCACTGGCGAAGTGGACGCCGTCCGGGCTGAACGCCACGGACGTCTGGGGGGAGGCGTGCACCGCGGTGCCGCTGTCGGGGGACTCGGGCTGGAAGACGTCGACGGTTCGCATGCTCTTCTCGCACTCCTTGAACGCGTTTCGGTTTCGGCGGCGGAAGGGTCAGGGTCCGGTGGTGCGGTGGGGTTGTGGCGGGCGGGCCGGGGGCGCCGGTTCGCGGGCCAGTTCCGTGCCGGCGGTCAGGCCCTCCTCGACCAGCGCGCGCAGGGGGTCCATGACCCGGCGCAGCAGCGGGAGCCCGGCCACCTGTGCCAGGCCGCCCAGGGGGATGGTCTCGGCCGCGCGCGCCCGTACGGCCGGATCGGGGCGCGGCTCGCCGGTCAGCGCGGGGCCGGGGCCGGCGGGCAGGCGGGCCAGGACGAAGCCGTAGAGGACCGCGGCGGTCCAGGCCGCGGTGGCGTGGTGGACGTGCAGTCCGCCGGCCGTGAGCCGGCGCAGCAGCGCGGCGGGCCGGGGCTCGCTGCGGGCCAGGTGCCGGATCCGGTCGGGGTCCAGGCCCAGGTCCGGTACGCACTCGTCCCAGTAGGTCTTCACGTAGGTGCCGTCGGGGCCGGTGGGGGTGATGCCGTAGACGTGGCCCTTGAAGAAGTGGGGGTAGAAGCCCAGTGGTCCGAGGGTGGCGGTGCCCGTCCGGCCGCCGCCCGCGTCGTCGGCGAAGCAGGGGGAACGCCGGGGCCCCTGGTTGTCGTTGCCCACCAGGCTGTCGCCCGCGCCGTGTTCGACCAGGTTGGGCACGGAGATGAACAGGGCCCGGCCCCGCCGGCGCAGGAAGGCGGCCAGCGCCTCGTCGTCCGGGGGCGCGTCGGCCGCGAGCAGTGTCTTCGCGTGGGCGGCGAACTCGGCGGCCAGCGCGCGGGGCAGCACGACGGCGAGGGAGGGCACGTACTCGTCCGGGACGGCCTGGGCCCAGCCGGCGCCCGCGAGGGCGGCGAGCCGGACGGGCGAGCCGTTCCAGTGGTTCCAGTTGCTGTAGAAGGCGATCGGGTCGTCCGGGCGGCTCCGTACGGCCTCGGCCACGAGGTCCGTGAAGCCCGCGGCGGGCAGGGCGTCGTCCTGGAGGACCAGCCGGTGGCTCGCCTCGCCGTACGGGCCGTCCCAGGCGGCCGCCGCGGTGCGCAGGGCGCTCGGGGGGCCGTCGGGCTCCGGGTCGAGCACGACGCGCCGGTCGTCGCCGTGGAGCCGGGCCAGGACGGCCTCCGCCTGCGGCCGTCGACGCGGGTGGGCCATGATCCGGATGCCGATGCGCGGCGCGGGGCCGGAACGGCCGGCGTCGGTGGCCGGGCGCTGTGCCATGTCACTTCCTCGGAGGGCCGCAGGGAGCTGTGTCATGTCACTTCCTCGCAGGGCGTGGGGAACGGAGGCGCGGCGGGCGCGGGGAACCGGGTCATGTCGCTTCCTTGGCCGTCGCGGGCGGCGGGTCCCGGTCCGGCCCGGTGTCCCGGGCCGCCCGCGCCGGGTCCGGGCGGTTGGGGGACGGACCGGCCGTCTTCGCCGCTTCCTCCGGGCCGGCGGCGGCACGGGCCGCCACCCGGTGGGCCGTGGCCCGCAGCCCGGCGGCCGCGAGGAGGGCGATCCCGCCGAACGCGGCGCACACCCAGGGGGCGCCCCGGTCCAGGACGAACCCGGCGAGCGCGGGGGTCAGGAGCCCGGACACCGCCCAGGAGAGCTGGAACAGCGACATGTACCGGCCGCGGATCGCCGCCGGGGCACTGCTGGCCACCAGGGCGTTGGCGGCGGGGAGGCTGATCATCTCCCCCACGGTGAAGGCCAGCAGCACCGGCACGAGCAGGACGATCGCGGTGGTGGCGGGCAGTCCGGTCACCAGGTACAGGCCGGTGAAGACGGCCGTGAAGACCAGTGCCGCCCGCACCAGCAGCCTCTCCCGGGGTACATCGGAGACCTTTGCGGTGACCGGCAGCTGCGCCAGCGTGATGACGACGCTGTTGATGCCGAGGAAGAAGGCCGGGACCCAGCCCGGCAGTCCCATGATCTCCACGGTGTAGGCGGGCAGCAGTGTCGCCGGCAGCGCCCAGGCGAAGGTGAGCAGCATGAAGGAGACGCAGAACGCGGTGAACGCGTGGTCCTTCACCGCTCCCCGCCAGCCGGTCTCCGTTCCGGTACCGGGTCCCTCGGTGCCGGCCGTGTCGTCGGCGGCCCCGGTGCGCGACCGGGTCGCGGGAGCGCGCACCCCGGCCAGCAGCACCGCGGCGACCAGTGACGTCGCCACGTTCACGGCGAGTACCAGGTCCGCGGCCCCGTGGCCGAAGGCGACGGTCAGCGCGGAGCTGGCCAGCGCGCCGGTCGCGACGGTGAAGTTCTTGATGGTGCCCACCGCCGCGTAGGTGGCGTCCAGCGCCCGCCCGGAGGCCAGGTCGACGACGAGCACCGGCCAGCTCGCCCAGTACAGCCGGTCGCCGGCCATGACCAGGAACGTCGCCACCGCGATGAGGGTCCAGTCGGAGGCGAACGGATAGAGGCCGTAGCCGAGGGCGGTGACCAGGTTCGAGCCGACCAGCACGCCCTTGGCGGCGAACCGGTCGACCAGCCAGCCCGCCACCAGCGCCATCGGCAGGGAGGCCAGGGTGCCGGCGCTGACCGCCGAGCCGATCGCCGAGAAGGACAGGCCGGTGCCGAAGGAGAAGTACAGGAACGCGAGGGGGGCGAACAGGCCCCAGCCGAACGTGTCGATGAAGACGGAGGCGAAGATCCGGCCCCGCTGCCGGACCCGGGGCAGCACCGGGCCGATCACGCCGGCCCCTGCCCGGACTCGGGCCGCACCTTGTGCCAGGTGTCGCGGCCGGTGGCCAGTTCCCACACGGCCCGCCAGGCGGAGGTCGACTCCAGGACCTCGAAGGGCAGCAGGAAGAACCAGCCCGAGCCCACGCGCAGGACCTCCCACACCGGGTCGCGGGCGACCGCGCGGATGCGCAGCGCCTCGCCGGCCAGCAGGGCGGCGGCGGGGAGGCGCAGCCCGCGGCGGCGCACCGCCGCGGCGGCCACCGGTACCACGGCGAGCTGTGCCAGGAGGCTGAGCGTCATCAGCGCCACGGCCCGGCGCGGCCGGGGCGGCAGCGGCGGACCGGCCAGCAGCCTGAAGCCGATGTCGAGTTGGCCGCGGATCCAGCGGGTGCGCTGCCGGAGCGCGGGGCCGACCACCGAGGTGCGCGTCCCGTACGAGAAGGAGACGATCCGGCCCATGCGCACCCCGCGGGCGGCGGCCCTCACGGCCCACTCGTACAGCTCCTCCACGCCGTCCTCGCGCAGCGGTCCGACCGCGTCCAGCGCCGTGCGGCGGAAGTAGACCGAGCTGCCGAGCAGCATGTGCATGCCGGTGCGGCGGTTCACGTACTCCATCGCGCCGAAGAAGGCGGCCGATTGGGCCAGCGTGGTGCGGTTGACCACGTCACCGCCGGGTTCGGGGAGTTCTATGGCGTCCACCACGTCCAGGCCCCTGGCTTCGAGCGCCGCGACCGCCTGCCGCAACTGGCCCGGGTCCGGCACCGTGTCGGCGTCGTAGACGGCGACGAACGGATCGCCGCTCTCGCGCAGCGCGTGGTTGAGGGCCTTGGCCTTGGGGGTCATCGAGGGGACCGCCACCACCCGCAGGTCACCGGCGAAGTCCGTCCTGGCCGACTCGGCGACGGCCTGCGCCACCGCCACGTCGTCCGGCGTCCGGGCGTCCAGCAGCCAGCGCACGGACAGCTTCTCGTGCGGGTAGTCCAGCGACCGCAGCATGCCGGCCGAGCGCCGCAGGATGTCGGCGGGCTCCCGGTAGAAGGGGATGAGGACGGTGACCGGGGGCAGGTCCGGGCCGTCGGCCCCGGGCGGCTCCCGGTGTGCGTCGAGGCGGGCGGAGGGGAGAAGGAATCCAGTCACTGTGATCCTCTGCTGGGGGTCCTCTGCTTGCGGATCCTCTGTCAGGGGGCCTCCGCCGGGGGGAGGCGGAGGGACGGAGCCCGGGCGGCCGTGGGTCGCGTCCGGCAGGGCGGACACCGGCGCGGTGCGAGCGGTACGGGGCGTCGGCCGGACGGACCGGGCCGCACGAGGGTGCCGGCCGCACCGAAGCGGACCGTACGAGGGCGTCGGCGCCCGGCGCGGCCCTTCCGATGCGGGTCCCGCCGCCGCGCCCGCGCCGCCCATGGTGGTGGCGGACTCCCGGGGGCTCACCGCCGTTCGGCGGGTACGGCGGTGAGCCTCCTCCCGGGCACGCCCCGGCCTTGCCCCGCACGGCCCTCGCCCGCCGGTTCGGCACGAAGGCTCCTGCCTCGGTCAGGTCCCGGGGGCAAGGGCCGGCACGGCCCCGGTGGGCGCGCGGTCAGATGTCCAGCGCATGGCCGGCTCGCTCGCGCTTGGCCTTCAGGTAGGCCCGGTTGTTCTCGTTGAGGAACGTTCCCGTGGTGAGGACGTCGGTGATGTCAATTCCGTGCGAGCGCAACTGGGCGCCCTTCTCCGGGTTGTTGCTGAGGAGGCGGATGGTGGTGACATCCAACGCCCCCAGCATGTCCGCGGCCACTCGGTAGTCGCGCAGATCGTGCCCGAAGTTCAGTACCGCATTGGCCTCGAAGGTGTCGAGTCCCTGGTCCTGCAGGAGATACGCGTCGAACTTGTTGTAGAGGCCGATCCCGCGGCCTTCCTGCCGCAGGTAGAGAATGATGCCGCCTTCCCGGGAGCAGACGGCCAGGGCCTCGTGCAACTGCGGTCCGCAGTCGCAGCGCTGCGAGCCGAAGACGTCCCCGGTGAGGCATTCGGAATGCACCCGCACCAACGGTTCGGGGGTCCGGTCCCAGCCGGGCAGGAGGAGCGCGATGTGCTCGCGACCGTCCCGAAGGCCGTGGAAGCTCACCATCGTGCTCGGCCGGCGCCCCAGTCCGGGCACATCGACCGGCACGTCCACCCGCGACCTCACCCGTACCGTCTGCGCCGGCGCGTCAACTACGGCCGAATTCTCCTCCGTACGCATGTCCCACCCTCCAGGCACTCGTTTTCCTGCGGAATTCGATGAACGGTGCGGTGGTCATCCCCACTGCGAATCCCCGGCGTTTCCGTCGGCCACGCTGATCTCGTGGTGAGGTGCGTGGTGCATTCCTCCGAGGGCCGGTGAACCGAGCACCAAGGCGGCCGCCACGACAAGTGCGGCAATGATTCCGTGAAGGTTCTTGGACGCGTCCATGGATACACCTCTCCGTCCTTTCCGGCGCATCCGTCCGGATCAGGTCCGGGTGTTTCCCGGTGCACCCATGCTGCGCAGGAGTTCACTCTTGCGACAGGGGAAAGCTGTGGCAAGATCCTGCATCGCGTGAACATGAAGGTGGGACATATGTGCATGAACGCGCACACCGCGCCCGGAATTCAGGATTCCGATATCTGCGAGGCAGGACTGAGCTTCTACGCGGACGTACTGAAGGGCCGCACGCCGGCCGGGGAGTGTCCCGAATGCCTGATCCGCCTGGGGCTGCTCCGGCGGGGGGCCGACGGCTGCCTGGTCGCCATACCTCCGGGGCTCGCCGCCATCGGCCTGGTACGCCCCCTCGAAGCCGCCATCGACGTCCGGCAGCACGCCCTCGACTCGGTGCGCAGATCGATCAACCGCGCCGAGCTGGTCTACCGGGAGACCTACCGCAGCGACGGCGTCCAGGCCGCCCGCGTGATCACCGGGGAGGAGATCATCAGCACCACCCTCTCCCTGGCCGTGGAGTCCTGCCAGGAGGAGCTGCTCACCGCCCAGCCCGGCGGCGGCCGGCCGCGGGAGCTGCTGGAGAAGGCCCTCGCCTCCGACGTGGCCGCGCTCCGCCGCGGTGTCCGGCAGCGCACCATCTACCAGCACACCGTCCGCACCCACAGCCCGACCCTCTCCTACGTGGAGAGGATCTCCGAGGCCGGGGCCGAAGTGCGCACCCTGGACACGGTGTTCGACCGTCTCATCGTGTGCGACCGGCGGATCGCCTTCGTGCCCGACCCGGGCGCACGGCGGAGCCAGACCGCCCTGGCCGTCGAACACCCCGGCCTGATCCGGTACCTGGTCTCGGTCTTCGAGGACGCCTGGGAACGCGCCACCCCGCTCGACTGCCCTCCCGGCACCCACCGGCCGCCCCTGCTCGCCGACGAGACCCGCCGGGCGGTGTTGCAGCTCATGGTGAACGGCTACACCGACGAGGCCATCGCCGGCCGGCTCGGCATGAGCGTCCGGACCGTCGCCAACCACGTGCGCAAGGCGTCGGAGGTCTTCAACAGCCGCAGCCGCGCCCAACTCGCGTACCTCATCGCCAAGGCGGGCGCCCTCGACGAGGGGCTCGACGCCTCCGCCCGCGCGCCGGAGGAATCGGATTCGCGCGTGGTACGGACCTGTTGACCCCCCGCTCAAGGTCACTTTAGGGTTGCGTCCGGATCACCGAACAATGGACTTTCGGCCACAGATGGGGATTCCATGGACCAGAACGGCACATCTCCGCGCAGTTCGGTAGGAACCTCGGATTCCGTAGCCACGCTGCCGCCGGTCAGTCTCGATCAGGCCCACTCCCCGCAGAAGGTGCTGGCGCACGGTGACCTGCTGCGGAGGTTCGTCGCCGGCGAGGAGTTCAAACCGGTCCACATGAGGATCGGGATCATGGGCGCCTGCAACATGCGCTGCAACTTCTGCAACTTCCACTCCCCCAACGAGGAACAGTTCTACGACCTGTTCTCCTTCAAGGACTCGATCCCCACCGACAAGGCCGTCACGCTGATGCGGGAGTTCGCGGCCAACGACGGCCGGGCGGTGACCTTCTGCGGCAGCGGCGAGTGCACCATCCACCCCGGGTACACGGAGATCAGCCGGGCCGCCCACGCGGCCGGACTGCGCATCGGCCTGATCACCAACGGTTCGCGGCTCGGCCGCCCGGCCGTCGCCGAGACCGTCGCGGCCACCCACACCTGGGTGCGCATCGGCCTCAACGCCGGGACCGAGGCCACGTTCAACGAGATCACCCGGGACCGGGAGCAGACCTTCGCCTCCTTCGTCGGAGCGGTCGGACGGCTGCGGGAGACGGCGGTGGCACCGGACTTCCGGATCGGCTTCAACTTCGTGATCACCCGGCAGAACCACCGGGAGATCCTGGCCGCGGCCCGGATCGGACGCGAGTCCGGGGCCCACTACGTGCGTTTCGAGCCGGAGTTCTACAGCGCGCTCGGTCACGAGACCATCGAGACGGTGATGCCGGACATCGCCGAATCCCTGCGCCGGGCGGCCGAGTTGTCCACCGACTCCTTCGAGGTCTCGGTCCCCAAGCTCGACCGCGGCCCGATGGACCAGGTCGAACAGGTCGAGGGCGACTTCGAGCGGTGCCACTACAGCCGCTTCGTCACCGCGGTGGGCGCCGACGGCAACCTGTACCCGTGCCCGCAGGTCCACCTCAACAGCCGTTACCTGATCGGCAACGTGCTCGACCAGGGTTACGCCCAGGTGCTGGAGGGCGGCCCGCGCGCCGAGTGGGAGGCCGCCAACCCGCGCCGTACCGACCTGTGCAAGTCGTGCTTCTACCGCCCGCAGAACGAACTCCTGGAGCACCTCCACCGCGGGCAGATCCAGCTCGACCAGGCGCTGGACGCCTACGCCGTGGAAGTCCCGAGCACCCTGCACGCCGACTTCGTCTGACGGCCGCGCCGCCGGCCCGGCGGCCGCAAACACCCACCCCCTCTCACGGAATCGGTCCGGCACACACCATGCAGATCCGCCACTTGCAACGGGTTCTGACGCCCGAGCCGGCCCCGCGTGACACCCCCGGCGGCCGCCCGCTGCGCTCCCTCGTACGGCGGCTGGCGCGCGTCGAGCCCGGGTCCCCGGACGTCACGGTCACCGCCTCCGCCACCACCGTGCGGGACGGCCTGCGGTACGAGGAGCTGACGCTCGGCTCCCCGGCACGCGGGGAGTTCCGCGCGGTGCTGCTCTCCCCCGAGCACGCCCGGCCGGGGCCCGGCGTGCTGGTGCTCGGCGGCAAGAACGCCCGGCTGGAACAGCTGACCGGCGAGGTGGCGCCCGACCACCCGGACCGCAACACCGCCGAGCGGCTGGCCCGCGCGGGCCTCACCACCCTGGCGTTCGACCACGGCGTGCTCGGCGGCGTCGCGCCCGAGCGGCTCGCCGGGCGGGACGAGGGTGCCGTCCTGGCCCACGCGTTCGCCCTCACCGGCCGTTGTCTGCTCGGCGCCCTCGTCGGGGACGCGCTCGGCGCCCTGGCGGTGCTGCGCGCCCATCCGCTGGTCGACGGCGAGCGCGTCGGGCTGCTCGGGCACA
Organism: Streptomyces sp. NPDC104831; assembly: GCF_055583025.1. Lineage (NCBI taxonomy): Bacteria > Bacillati > Actinomycetota > Actinomycetes > Kitasatosporales > Streptomycetaceae > Streptomyces > Streptomyces sp. NPDC104831. The sequence continues at coordinate 117,924 of NZ_JBVJOT010000006.1, read as the reverse complement.
GCCTGGGCGCGGCCGTGGCGCTGCACACCGCGCTGCTCGCCGAACGTCCGCTCCCGGTGTGCGCCGCCAGTCATCTGGGCACCTATCCGGCCCTGTTCGGGCGGCTGTTCACGGGGTTCGAGGGCGCGGTGCTGCCGGGCATCCTCGAATACGCCGATCTGCCCGACCTCTACGCCGCCCTGGCCCCCGCGCCGCTCCAGCTCCAGTACGGCACCGACGACCCCTTCCTGGACCCGGCCGACGCGCGTGCCGCCGCCGAGACGGTCCGCCGGGGCTACCGGGCGGCCGGCGCGCCGGAGCCCCAGGTGCTCGAACTCCCCATGGGCCACGGCACCCACGTGGCGCACGCGGTGGAGTTCCTCACCCGCGCGCTGGCCGCGCCCCCGGCGGACCCGGCCCCCGTGCCGGCCCAGCGCATCCGCTTCGACGTCACCGAGCGCCGTGCCGTCCTCGACCGTGTGGACGCGGCCCTGGCCTCCGGCGTTCTCACCCAGGGGCCGCTGGTCGCCCGGTTCGAGGAGCTGGCCGGGGACTGGACCGGCACGGCGGGCGTCGCCGTCTCGTCCGGTTCCGCCGCCCTGGAGATCGCCCTGCGGATCCTGGACGTGGCGGGCGGGACCGTGCTGATGCCCGTCAACACGTTCTTCGCGACGGCCGCCGCGGCCGTCCGCGCGGGCGCCCGGGTCCGGTTCGTCGACATCGAACCCGAGGGGCTGGGCATGGACCCGGCCGCGCTGCGCGCCGCCCTGGACCGCGAACCCGGCGCCCGGGCCGTCGTGCCCGTCCACATCGGGGGCATCGTGCCGCCGTCGCTCGACGAGGTCCTCGCCCTGTGCGCGGAGCACGGCGTCGCGGTGCTGGAGGATGCCGCGCACGCCTTCGGCAGCACGCTGCGCGGGCGTCCGGCGGGCAGCCTCGGCCGGTTCGGGGCGTTCTCCTTCTTCCCGACGAAGGTCGCCCTCAGCGGCGAGGGCGGACTGGTCACCGGCGCGGCGCCGGAGGACCTGGAAGCCGTACGGCGGTGGCGCGACCACGGCAAGAGCGCCGCGGGCTCCACCCTGCACGACCGGCCGGGCGGCAACTGGCGGCTCAGCGAACTGCACGCCGCCGTCGGCACGGTGGACCTCGAACGCTTCGCCGCCACCCTCGCCGCCCGGCGGGCCCTCGCCCGGCGCTACGACGCGCTGCTCGACGGGGTCCCCGGACTGCGGCCGCACCCGGTCCCCGGGGAATCCGGGAGCAACTACTACAAGTACCTGGCCCACCTGGACGAGTCCGTGGACCGGGAGGTCCTGAAGAAGCGGCTGCGGGACCGGCACGGCGTGCACCTCGCGGGCGAGGTGTACGACCACCTCCTGTGCGACCAGCCGTACTTCGGCGCCGCCGCGGGGACGGACGGCGACTTCCCGCGGGCCCGGCGGTTCGCCCGGCACCACATCGCCCTGCCCCTGTTCCCCTCGCTCACCGGGGAGGAGCAGGAGCGGGTGGTCTCGGCGCTCCGCGGCGAGCTGTCATGACGCCCGTCGTGCACGCGTTCCGCCGCGGGGCGTGGCAGTCCTCCCTCGACACGGCGGCGCTGCCGGGGCGGGCCGGGACCCGGCTCGCCCTGGTGCCGGAGATCGTGGCCGCGGACGACCGCCGCTGGTGGGACCGTACGGCGCCCGGCCTGCCCCCCGTGCCGGACGGGCGGCGCGGGCTGCTGCTGCGCGCCCTGGACCTGTTCGAGCACGGGACCCTCACGGTGGGCGGGCTGGGGCGGCAGAGCGGTGAGGACTTCCGCGCGGCGCTGTGGGAGACGGCCGGGCTCCCCCGGTCCCTGGTCGACCGCTGGTGCGGGATGCTCAGGGCCGCGTCGGCGGAGCGGCCGGTGCCGCGGGCCGACGCGGCGGTGGCGCTGGTGGCGTTGCCGGGCAACACCTTCACCTGCCTGGACGCGGTCCTCGAACAGGCGGAACGTTCCGCCGCGGTGTGGATCCGGCCCAGCAGGCGCGAGCCGCTCTCCGCGGCCCGGCTGACCGCCGCCCTGCTGGAGGCGGGCTGGCCGCCGGAGCGGATCGTGTTCTGCCCGACCGGCCGGCGGGAACTCGACGGCCTGGTGCGGCTCACCGACCGCCAGGTGGTCTTCGGCGGTTCCTCGCTGGCCGCGTCGGTGCGCTCCGCGGCCGGGCTGAGCCTGCGCGGGCCCGGCCGGGGCTGTGCGCTGGTGCCACGGGACATGGGGGTCGCCGAGGCGGTCGAATGGCTGCTGCCCCTGGTCGCGGCCGACTCCGGGCGGTTCTGCAGCAACGTGCGCACCGTGGTCCGCCCCGGACCGGCCGAGCCGCTGGCCACCGCCCTCGCCGACGCCCTGGACGCGGCCACCGGCGGGTCCGGCGGCGACTGGCCGCTGACGGCCTTCCGGGAACCGGGCGCGGCCGAGCGCGCGGCCCGCTCCGTGACGGACCTGATGGGGCCGGCGGACCGGCTGCTCACCCGCCGGCCCCCGGTCCTCACGACGCCCGGCGGCGACCGGTACGTCACCCCGCACCTGGTGCTGATCGGGGAACCGGACCCGGATCCGCGACGGCACCCGCTGATCGGCCACGAGGTCCCGTTCCCGTTCGCGGCCGTGGTGAGCGCCACCGGCGCGGCCGCCGAGGCGATCGCCGGCCGGTCCCTGTTCGTGTACCGCCCCCGGGCGCGGGCGACGGCATGAGGAGAAGTCGATGACCAGCGTAGAAAGCGCTCCGCCGACCCCCACGACGGTCTGGGCCGCCATGCGCGAGAGCGTCCCGGAACTCGCCGTCGACCTGGACGCCTGGACCCGCCGCATGATGCGGTGGCACTTCTCGCCGGAGACCGGCTCGCCCTTCTGGGTCTCCCGCCGTGACTCCCTCGGCTTCGACCCGCTGAAGGACGTCGACGGCTTCGCGGCCCTGGACCTCTTCGGCCTCTTCGACAAGGAGGAGCTGCGCGCCGCGCCCGCCCGCGACCTTCGTCCGCGCGGCTACCGGGGGCGCCCCTTCCGGATCTTCGAGACCGGCGGGACGACCGGCGCGCCCTGCCGGATCGTCAACGTCACCCGCCTCGGACTCGACGTGCGGATCTACTCCGTCATGCTGCGGGCGCGCGGGCTGGCGGGCGGCGACATCCTGGCGATGACCCCGATGGGACCGCACGCCTACGGGCACTTCGTGGAGGCCCTCGCGGACTCCTGGAACGGGGCGGTGCACGCCATCGACCTCGACCCGCGCTGGGTCAAGGCGACACTGCGCACCGGCGGCGACCCCCGCGCGTACACCGACCACCTGATCGCCCAGACGGTGCCGCTGCTGGCCCGCGAGCGGCCCGAGCTGCTGTTCACCACCCCGCGTCTGCTCGTCGAACTCGCCCTGCGGCTGCCGGAACCCCTGCACACGTACGGGGTCCGCGCGGTCTGCACCGGCGGCACCTCCTGCACCCCCGCCGAGGCGCAGCACCTGCGCGAGACGCACCTGAGGGGCGTGCAGTGGATCGACACCTACGGCAACACCCTGGTCGGCCACGCCCTGCAGGCCGACGCGGTGCCGGACGGCCCCGCCCTGCCGGAGGGCGCCACCCACTCGTACCATCTGCCGCCGCCGTTCGCGGTGCTGACCGTGGTCGACCCGGACGACCCGTGGCGTCGGGTCGCGGTCGGCGAACGGGGCCGGGTACGGGCCACCACGCTGCTGGAGGACCTGTTCATCCCCAACCTCCTCGAACGCGACAGCGCGGTCCGGACGGGTCCCCACCCCTGGTTCCCCTGGGAGGGAGTGGCCGCCGTGCGGCCGGTCGAGACGGCCGGCGACGAGGAGGAAGCCGTGGAGGGCGTGTACTGACCCGCTCGTCGCGAGCCGCCCCCACCCCGCACCGGAGGAAACCCATGCCGCACCCCACCATGCCGCGACCGGCCCTGTCCTCCAACGGCGTGCCGATAGCGTTCTCCCCGGACCTGTTCGGCCCGCTGCGCAGCAGCGCCGGACTCCTCGGCGACCCCGGGGCCCTGCGCGAACGCCTGCACGCCGACGGTTACGTGTACCTGCCGGGCGTCCTGGACCGGGCGGAGGTGCTGCGCCTGCGCGGCGCGTACTTCTCCCTCTTCCCGGACGGCTACCTCGCCGAGGGCACCCGCCCCGAGGACGGCGTCTTCTCCGGCAGCGTGCCCGCGGGGCTCCCGGAGCACGGGGTGCCCCGGCACCCGGCCCACGCCTTCGTCCGGTCGGCCGCCTTCGAGCGGTTCATGGCCGACCCGCTGCTGTCCACGCTGGCCGGCGCCCTGCTCGGCGGCCGTGCGGAGATGCTGCCCCGGCGGATCCTGCGCCACTTCCACCGGGGCTCGCGACGGGCGTCGCGGGCCCATGTGGACCTCGACTACATGAACGCCGTCTCGGCGTCCCCCCGGGTGGTCACCCTGTGGATACCGGTGGGCGACTGCCCGCTGGCCACCGGCCCGCTGATCTATCTGGAAGGGTCGCACCGGCTCCGGCCCAAGGAGTACGCGCCGCTGCGCGAGGTCACCGACCGCCCCGGCGACCGGCGGCCGATCAGCCACGACCTGGAGCTGACGGCCCGTCACCTGGGGCGCCGCTGGCTGTGGACCGACTTCTCGGCCGGGGACCTGATGGTGCACCTGCCGCGGATCGTGCACGCTTCGCTGGACAACACCACCGACACCCTGCGCCTGTCCGCCGACGTGAGGTTCATCCACGCGGAGGACACGCCCGACCCGCGCTGGCTCGCCCCGTGGTCGGCGGACGACGGCGCCTGACCCTTCCGCACCCAGCCGATCGGAGCCCTCCTGTGTCCACCGCGCCCGAGCCGACCGTTCCCGCTCTCGCCGACCGTCTGACCGCCTACGCGGTCCTGGCCCACGACCCGGCGGTGCCGCGGATCGCCGCCGACTACTGGGCCCTGAGCGAGGACCACTACCGCACGGTGGACGCCGCGCTCGCCGATCTCGTGGCCACGGACCCGGCCGCCGGGGGCGCCTACCGGGACGTCGTCGGCGACCCCACGGACACGGCGGCGCAGCACGCGCTGCGCGAGCGCCTCGCCGACCTGCTCGCCGGGCGCGCCGGGCGGCGGGCGGAACTCGCCGCCATGGTCGCCGGGGCGGACCGGCGGATCTGGATCGACTACCACCTCGGGGCCGACTACACGGCGGCGGACCCGGCGCCGCACGCCGGGACACCCGCTGCGCCGCGGGCCCTGCCGAGGCCCCCCGGTGCCGCCCCGGTCCAGGTGGTGATCCCCTTCCGGGACCGCTCGGGCGGGCCGCGCACCCGGAACCTGCTGGCCTGCCTGCGCGCCCTCGCCGACCAGGAGGGCGCCCCGGCGCACCAGGTGACGGTGGTGGAGTGCGACAGCGGGCCCCGCTCCCGGGACCTGCTCGACGGGGTGGTCGACCGGTACGTCCTCGCCCGCAAGGACGGCCTGTTCAACAAGGCGTGGGCGGTCAACGTGGGGGTCGTGGAGGCCACCCGCGGCCTCCCGGCCGGCGCGGCCGTCCAGGTGTGCGTCCTGGATGCCGACATCCTCGTCGACCGGCACTTCGTCGCCCGCAACACCGCGCGGCTGACCGGTGACGGGAACGGCGCCCACCTGCCGTTCCGCTGGTCGCTGTCGCTGGACGGCCCGTCCACCGCGCGCGCCATCGGCCTGCGCACCGAGGAGGGCGCCGCCGACGTGCCCGGTTCCGTCCTGCGCGGTCTGCTGCTGCGCGAACCCCCGGGCGGCTGTGTGTGGGTGCGGTCCGACGTCTTCCACGCGGTGGGCGGGTTCGACGAGCGGTACGAGGGGTGGGGCGGCGAGGACGACGACGTGGTCGCCCGGCTGGCCGCCGCCGCGCCACTGCGCCGCTACGACGACGCGCTGCTGCACCTCGACCATCCGCGGCCGGAGATGACCCGGGACGACGGCAGGCCCTTCAACGCGCACATCGAGCCGCTGAGCTGGTCCCCGGGGCACGGCTACGGCGACCCGGGGAAGTTCACCCCGGCCCCGGCCTGACCCGCGCCCCGCCCAGGGCGTGGGAACGCTCCGCGGCCACGATCACGTCGTCGACGAGGACGGCCTCGGCCAGCGGGCACACCGGTGGCCGGCCCTCCCTCACGGCCGCCCGGAAGTCGGCGACCAGCGGCAGATGGGGGTTGGGGTGCGGGGGCGCGTCCACCACGCGGTGCTCACCCGCGGGGCCGGTGACGCGCAGCGCACCCGAGTCCAGCGGGTCCAGCACCAGGGAGCGGCCGCCGCCGTGGAGGGCCAGCCGGTCCACCGGCGGTCCACCGCCCCACTCCAGCAGGCAGTGCGCGCGCGGCCCGCCGGCCCAGTCCAGGTCGACGGCGGCGGTGCGTTCGGCGCCCGCCGGGAACCGCCGGCCCAGCCGGGCCCGTACCCCCGCGGGCGGCCCGAACAGCGTCAGCAGCAGGTCCAGGCGGTGGCTGCCCGCGTCGGCGAGCACCCCGCCGCCGGACACGGCCGGATCGGTGCGCCAGCGCATGGGGTCGTGCGGGCCCGGGTCGAACGCGTACCGGAACCGGACCTCGATCCGCTCCGGGGTCCACCCGGTCAACTCCCGGCGGACCTCGCCGAGGACGGGCGCGAGCCTGCGGTAGTAGGCGACGCCCGCACAGGCCCGGGCGGTGGCGAGCCCGGCGCCGCCCGGGCGCAGGGCCCCGGCCAGCGGCTTCTCCACCAGCACGGGCAGCCCGGCGCCGAGGGCGGCCGAGGCCAGCGGGACGTGGCGGGCGACGGGGGTGGCGACGTACACCGCGTCCGTCCCCTCCAAGAGGCCCCGCGGGGAGGTGCCGGACCGGGGCACGCCCCAGCGGGCCGCCGCCGACGCCGTACGCCCCGGGTCCCGGCCCCACAGGAAGACCGGCTCCTCGCCGAGCGCGCGCAGGGCGGGCAGCACCCGGCGGGTGACGATGTCGCCGTGGCCGGCCACGCCCCACCTCACGGGCGCGTCCTCACGGGACGATCGCCACCTTCAGGGTGCGGGGCGGCGGGCCGTCGTAGGGGGCCTGCTCCGCGTCGGGGTACAGCACGCGGCTGGCCGACAGCCGCTCCATCGCCTTGGGCAGCTCTTCCAGGGGGTAGGTGTGGGTGAGCAGCTCGGGCAGGTACAACTCCCGGGTCCGGGCGAGGCGTTCGGCGGTGGCCAGCGCCTCGGCCCGTGCGGTGTCCAGGGGTTCGGCGGAGCTGTGCACCCGGATGCCCTTGCGCTCCCAGGTCACCAGGTCCACCGTGACCCGGGTGTCGATGTGGTGGGTGCCGAGCATCACCACGAGCCCGTTCTGCCGCACCAGGTCCACGCAGGCGTTGAGCGTGGTGGGGGTGCCCACGGCGTCGACGGCCACGTCGAACGCCGCTCCCACACCGAGCAGTTGGTCGCGGCTGCCGTCGACGCGGCGCACCAGGTCGGCGCCGAGGCGCGAGGAGCGCTCCAGCCGCCAGTCGTCCAGGTCGACGGCGGTGATCTCCGCGGCCCCGCGCAGGGCCGCCATCCGCAGGGCCATCAGGCCCACCGGGCCCTGCCCGAGCACCACCACCCGGTCGCCGAGCCGCACCCCGCGGGTGGCGTGGACGGCCAGCGGCAGCAGTTGCAGCAGGGCCCCCTGCTCGAAGGGCACCGCGTCCGGCAGCGCGCCCACGGAGATCTCCCGGGCGAGCGCGTAGTCGGCGTACCCGGAGGTCAGCGGGGTACGGACGAACACGCGCCGGCCGGGCGCCACCCGGGTCACGCCCGGTCCGACGGCCTCCACGGTGCCGGCGATCTCGTGGCCGAAGCAGCCCTGGGAACAGTGGTCGCGCAGCCCGTGGTAGTGGTAGTAGGCGAGGTCGCTGCGGTTGCAGACGGTGCAGGCCCGCACCCGGACCAGGACCTCCAGCGGCCCGGGCCGCGGCACCGGCACGTCGGTGGCCAGGCGGATGTCGCGCCGGCCGGCCAGCTCATACCGTCGCATGCTTCTTCTCCTCCGTCGGGGGCACTGCGATTCTGCGGGCGATCGGGACGGCCGCGGCGGTGGCCGCCAGCGCGACGGCGAACACGGCCGCGAAGGCGGCGGAGTCCTGCCCCACCCGCACGTGCGCCGCGTTGAACAGCGCGCCGCACAGACCGACCAGGAGCACGCTGCAGAGGTTGTCGGACAGTTGCAGCGAGGCCGAGTTGCGGCCCTGCCGGCCGGCGGGCGAGTGTTCGAGGGTGAGGACGCCGATGCCGGGCAGCAGCAGGCCCATGCCGAACCCGGCGATCACGAGCCCGGCGCCCACGGTCGCGGCGGGCATCGCCCGCAGGGTGCCGCAGAGGGTCAGGGCCGTGCCCGCCCCGTGGATCAGCACACCGGCGAGGACCACCCGCTCGCGGGGCAGCGGCAGCCGGGGGTGGCCCTGCAGCCAGGAGCCGGCGAACCAGGTCAGGGCCGCGCCGGTGAGCGACATCCCGGCGGTGCCGGGCGACCACTGGCGTTCGTTCACCAGCATCAGCGGGATGTAGGTCTCGATCGTGAAGTAGGCGCCCGCCGTGACGCCGCGCAGCAGCACCAGCGACGGTATGCCGCGCGCCGCGCGCAGGCTGCCGGCGGGCAGTGCCGGACGTACCCAGACGGCCAGCAGTACGAGTCCGGCGACGGCCGCCGCCGCCCGGCGCACGCCGGTCTCCGCGCCCGCGTACTGGAGCAGTCCGGCGCCGAGGGCCACCGCCGTCGCGGGCAGCAGCCGCAGCCCGTCCGGCTCCTCCCGGTCCTCGCCGTCCGTCGCGGGCAGCCGCCGCAGCAGCCCGGCGGGCAGGGCCAGGGCCGCCACGCCGAGGACCGCGATGCCGTGGAACACCCACGGCCAGGACAGGTGCTGGGCGACCGCCCCGGCGACCGGCGGCCCCACCATCGAAGGAACGATCCAGCAGGCGGTGACCAGGGAGAACATCCGGGGTCTGAGGGCCGGTGGATAGACCCGGCCGACGACCACGTACAGCGCCACGGTGACCGCTCCCCCACCGAGCCCCTGGACGCACCGGCCCAGCACGAACGGGGCGATGGAGGCGGCGGTGCCGGAGAGCAGCGCGCCGCCGGAGAAGCACAGCAGCCCGGCGGACAGCACGGGCGCGGGTCCCCGCCGGTCGGCCGAGCCGCCGCCCAGCACCGTGCCCACCATGCCGGTGGTGAGGAACCCGCCGAAGGCCAGGCCGTACAGCCCGAGCCCGTCGAGGTCCTGGACGGCCAGCGGCATCACGGTGCTCAGGGCGAGCCCGGCGAACGCGACGAGGACGAACAGGGCGGCCACCGCGAGGGTGCACGCCCGGTAGGCGGGTGAGAACAGACCGCCCGCGGCCGACGACGTCATGACGTCTCGAAGGGGGCATACATGGTCGTCTCCCGTCACCTGAGGTCAAGCACCGGGGGAGGCTCGCACAGCTCCCGGTACGCGTCAACCCCAGTGATCACCAAGGAAGTTGGCCCAGCGGAAAAGGCAAGTGATCTCCTTGACACCGCGGATTGGTACAGGCCAATATCCCCCTCATCATGGCGCCGCCGTCGCCGGGGGCCCTTGTGTCACCGCCGACCACATCGAGCTCACCCGAAGGACTCACATGGCCGCCACCAGCCACCCGGACCTCATGCGACTGGCCAACTCCGTGCTCCAGCCGGGGTTCGTCGGGACCACCGCACCGGACTGGCTGTTGCGCAGGATCGGCGAGGGGCTGCGCTCCGTCGTGCTGTTCGGCCGCAACATCGTGGACCCCGAGCAGGTCCGCGCGCTCACCGAGTCGCTGCGTGCCGAGAACCCCGAACTCATCGTGGCCATCGACGAGGAGGCCGGGGACGTCACCCGCCTGGAGGCCCGCAACGGCTCCTCCTGGCCCGGCAACCTGGCCCTCGGCGCCGTGGACGACGTCGACCTCACCGAGCGGGTCGCCCGCGACATCGGCCGCGCGCTGCGCGAGGCCGGCGTCTCCCTGAACTACGCGCCCAGCGCGGACGTCAACTCCAACCCGACGAACCCGGTGATCGGCGTGCGCTCCTTCGGCTCCCGCACCGACGTCGTGGCCCGGCACACCGCGGCCTGGGTCCGCGGCCTGCAGTCGGCCGGCGTCGCCGCCTGCGCCAAGCACTTCCCCGGGCACGGCGACACCAACGTCGACTCCCACCACGGTCTGCCGCGGGTGACGGCGGACGCCTCCAGCATCGCCCGGATCGCGTTGCCGCCCTTCGTCGCGGCGATGGAGGCGGGGGTCCGCACCGTCATGACCGCCCACATGCTCGCCCCCGCCTTCGACGAGGAGTGGCCCGCCACCCTCAGTGACCGCATCATCGGCGACCTGCTCCGCAAGGAACTGGGCTTCACGGGTCTGGTGGTCACGGACGGCATCGAGATGGCCGCGGTCTCCGACCGCTACGGCATCGAGGGTGCGGCCGTCCGAGCGGTGACGGCGGGGTGCGACGCGGTGTGCGTCGGCGGCGAGAGCGCGGAGGCCGTCACGACGGAACGCCTCGCGGACGCGCTCGTCGCGGCCGTCCTCGACGGCACCCTGCCCGAGGACCGGCTCGCCGAGGCGGCCGGCCGGGTCGAGGAGTTCGCCGCCTGGTCCGCCGGGCTGGTCCGCGCGGCCGCGGCGGACGAGGCGGCCGACGGCATCGGTCTCCTCGCCGCCCGGCGCGCGGTCACCGTCCACCGGAACCCGGCCGCCGACGCCCGGTTGCCGCTGGTGGGCGACCCGCACGTGGTGGAGCTGTCCCCGGTCACCAACCTCGCCATCGACGGCAGCACCCCGTGGGGCGTGGCCGAGCCGCTGCGGGCCCTGCGCCCCGGCACCACCTCGGTGCGGATCGGCGAGTACGACCTCACCGACGACCCCGGCCTCCTGGAGCGGGAGGCGCTGGCCCCCGCCGCCGGCCGGTCCCTCGTCGTCGTGGTCCGCGACGCCGCCCGCTGCCCGTGGATGGCGCGGGCCCTGGCCACGCTGGTCCGCCACCGGCCCGACGCCCTGGTCGTGGAGATGGGGGTCCCGGGCGGCGAACAGCTCGGCGCGGTCCACGTGATCACCCACGGGGCGACCCGGGTCTCGGGCATCGCGGCGGCCGAACTGCTCACCGGGGCCGGCTGACCCGGTCCGCTCGCGGCGCGGCCCCGAAGGACGCGGGCCGGCGGCCCCCCGACGGGGGTGGACCGCCGGTCACCGGGTAGCCGGGACCCAAGGGTGCCGCGCAGGGACAGGGCACCACGACGGAAGGAAGGTCATGGCCGGAGTCGTGGAACGTATCAAGCAGTTCGCCAGGAGTCCGCAGGGCCGGCGGACGATCGAGCAGGTGCGCAGGACCGCCGCCGATCCGCGCCGCCGCGCCCAGGCGCAGGAACTGGTGCGGAAGCTGCGCGGCCGCCGGTGAGTGCGGGGCGCCCGCGTTTCCCGGGCGGCCTGTCGGGGGTCTCCCGGCCGACGGACGGCCGGGGGGATCCCGGTTCCCACTAAACCCGGCCCATCGAAGCGCTGGGAACGGGAGTTGGCGTGCGGCGGCCCCTTCCGCGACCGGGTGGCCAGCTCACGGTCTCCTACAGGCAAGTTCTCCCCTCAGGATCGGCATGTCCGCGACACCGACCTGGGAAGCGCACCGCCGGCCGAGGACGACGCCCCGGGCCGGTTCGACAACGTCGACCTCGTCACCGGCCTGAGCATCCCGGCCGGCCGGACGGACGTGGCCGTGGTCAGCGACCGGGGCAACGACCGTCTGCGGATCTACCGCATTGGCCCGTCCGAGCCGGGCGCCCCGCTGACCGACGTCACCGGCCCGGCCGCCGTACCCGTCTTCTCCGCCGACCAGGCCGAGATCGACGACCAGCGCACCGCGTACGGCCTCGCCACCTGGCAGGACAAGGCGACCGGCCGCTCCTACGCCCTGGTCAGCCAGCGCGAGCGGACCCGGCTCGCCCTCCTGGAACCGACCCCGACCGCAGGGTGGACGGCCGCCGGCCTCTGACACCCGCACGTCCCCGCGCCGGCCGCCGGGCGGACTGCCCCGCCCGGCGGCGTGCCGTCAGCGCGGGCGCACGGCGAGGACGTCCCGGTGGCCGTTGGTGTCGCCCGGGACCAGGCCGTCGTCGTGGGGGAAGACGGCGGTGCGGCCGGCGGCGTCCGCGGCGACCTCCGCCGTTCCGCTCGGGCTCTCGGTGCCGTCCGCGGCGACGTCCAGCCGGCTCACCCCACCCGTGCGCAGATCCTTCACGAACACGTCGTAGGCGCCGTTGGTGTCGCCGGGCACCAGGTTGTCGGCGGCGGAGGCGAAGAACACGCGCCGCCCGCCCGCGCCGACGCTGCCCCGGACCGAACCGCCGTCCGCCTGCGTGCCGTCGGCGGCGGTGCTCACGCGCCGGGTGGTGCCGGCGGCCAGGTCGCGGACGAACACGTCGGCCGCGTCGTTGGTGTCGCCGTCCACGACGCCGGCCGACGGGGAGGCGAACACCGCGTAGCGCCCGTCCGGGCCGAGGGCCGCCGTGGGCGAGGGCGGCAGGTTCAGGGAGCCGCCGGCGCGGTCGACGGCGGCGGGGACGGTCTTGCCGGTGCGGGTGTCGTGGACGTAGAACCACCAGGGCCTCGGTGCCCGCGGTTGTCGCGCGTGCGCCCCGCGCGGCGGGTACCAGATCCGCCGGAAGCCGATCCTGGTGCCGTCCGCGCTGATCGTGGGCGCCAGGGAGGTGCTGGTCCCGGCGAGGTGGTCGCTGAAGACGCTGACCAGCCTCGTGGTGTCCCTCGCCCGGTCGTACACGAACACGTCGATCCCGTCGTTGGTGTCCTGCGGCACCAGGTCGTCGCGGTAGGAGGCGAACGCCACGTACCTGCCGTTCGCGCTGATCACCGGGTCGTAGCTGTTCCCGGGAGTCCCGCCCGGGTGCGGCACGACGGCCTCGGTGCGCCCGGTGACGCGGTCGTGCACGAAGACGTCCCAGGCGCCGGGCATGTCCGACGGGTCGAGGTTGCCGGCCGCGGAGTCGAACGCGACGTAGCGGCCGTCCGCGCTCACGGAGACCCGTGACGCGGCGGCGTCGGCCTGCGTGCCGTCGTCGGCCACGTCGACCCGGTCAACGGCGCCCGTGCGCAGGTCCTTCACGAAGACGTCGGCGAGGCCGTTGGTGTCGCCCGGGACCAGGTTGTCGGCTTCGGAGAGGAACGCCACGAAGCGGCCGTCGGCGCTGACCACGGCGCCGCCCGAGTCCCCGTTCGCCGGGGTGCCGTCAGCCGCCGTGCTCACCACCGTCGGCCCCGGCCGCCCCGCCCCTCCGCTCGCCGGCGCCGCCGCCGCCGGAACCACCCCCGCCACGCAGGCCAGCACCGCCACCGGCAAGACGGCCGGTCTCCACCACCGCATGTCCCCTCCCCTGCCCACCCGAACCGGACGCCGGCGCCGGAACGCGGACGGCGCGCGACCGAGCGGCCCCCTGCGCTCCGCGCTCGTTCCGCGGACCACGGCGAGCCAACCCCGGACCGCCCGCCCGGGTCAACAGAGGATCCGGCCACCCCGGTCCTCCCCCCGAGCCCGCGGGCTCCCGGTGCGTCGCCGTCGCCGTCACCGGCCGACGGCCCGGGGAGACCGGCGGGCCCGGCTGTTCACGGGTGACCGTTCGGGCGGACCGGACGGGCCTTTCGTCCGTCCACCGTGCCCTTCCCTAGCGGCGGTTCCTGGGGCAGAGTCGCGTGCTGAGGCGATGCAAGAGATCTCGTTCGAACGGATCTTCCATGCGGCACACCACCGAGTCCCGACGGACCACCGGCCCGGACCGCGCAGGCCCGGCCCCGCGGGCCCGCCCGGGGACCCGTCACGCGTCCGGCCGGCATGGTCGCGACCGGTCGTGGCAGGGCGCCTCAGGCGGGCCCTCCGACGGCCCTGCGACGCACGATCGGCAACACGGCCGTCGCACGGATGATCGCGGGCGGCCTGATGTCCCGCACCTCCTTCGCCCACGACTTCACGCTGCTGCCCCGCCCGATGCGGCCGCGCCAAGCACGGTGGACGACCGGGTGGGCAGGCCGGGCAGGCAGGAGGGCGCCCTGGTGGCCGGGCTGCGGCGGATGAAGGACGGTCCGCGCACCGCGGACCTCACCCCCCTCGCCCTCGCCGCCTTCGGCCTCGTCGAGCGCCTGAACGAGGGCGGGTCCCTCACGTACAAGGAGAGGAAGTCGGCCCGGGCGCGCTGCGCGCCCGGGAGCCGGTGGAGCCGGGGAAGGGAGAGGAGCCGGTGAATCCGTTCCGGGTACTGGCCGCGGTCGCGGCCGCGTGGGAGCGGCTGGGGCCGTATCTGACGCGTCTGGGAGCAGAGCCCGGGGCGCGGTTGGCGTCGGCCCTGGAGGGGCTGCGCGCGGCGGGCGGCGAAGACGAGCGCCGCGGCCACGCCGAGGCCGCCGCACGACTGGTCCTCGGCTGCCTGCCGCCGGAGGAGGCCGGGAGACTGGGTGCCGGTGACGGCGCCCGGTACTCCCAGAGCGCGCGGGACGTCGCCGTCCACGGATTCCGCGCCGCCGACCTCGCCGTGCTCCTGGTCGACGGCAGCCCCATGGTGGGTCCCGTGCTCGGCGCGGTCCGTGAGCGCCTGCTCGCGCATCCGGTGCTGGACGACGCGGACGTCCGCCGCCGGGGCGGTGATCCGACGGCGCCGGACCTGATCCGGCTGCCCGGGACCGGGGGGCGGGCGGTGCTGCCGCGTTTCCAGTTCCGCGAGGACGCACGGCCGTGGCGGGTGGTGCTGGAGGTGAACGCGCTGCTGGACGCGGGCCGGGATCCGTGGGGGGCGGCCGACTGGTGGCTGTCGGCCAACGCCTGGCTGCGCACCGAACCGGCCGCGCTGCTGGGGGCGGCCCGGGACGGGGAACTGGTGGCCGCGGCGCGGTCGTTGCTGGACGGGGAGTGACGGTGCCCAACGTACCCCCGCCCGCCGCGCTGCCCGGCACGCCCACGAAGGTGACGCTCCCCGAGGGCACCCCGCTGTTCCGGGTGCACGCCTCGGCGCTCGCCGCCACCGCCTTCAACCCCGTTCCGGCCGACCGGCTCTACGGCGGCGGGCGCTTCGACGCGACGGAGGACCGTCCCTACACCTATCTGTACGCGGGGCTCGCGCCCGCGGCGGCGGTCTGCGAGTCGCTGCTGCGTTCGGTGCCGTTCACCGCGGACGGCGGGCCCCGGCTGCTGCCGCGCACCGGCATCGCCCGCAAACGCTGCGCGTTCCTGAGGCTGGCCGCCGACGTCACGGTGGTGTCGCTGATGTCGGGCGCCGACCTCGCGGCGGTGGGGCAGGACTCCTGGCTGGTGCAGGCCGAGGCCGCGGAGTATCCGTGGACGCGGAGCTGGGGACACTGGATCCGCGACCGGACCGAGCCGTGGGCGCAGGGCTTCGTCTGGCCGTCCAAGCGGGAGCCCGCCGACCGGGTCGTGGTCCTGTTCGGCGACCGGTGCGCGACGGACACGGTGACCGAGTCCGAGCCGGCCGTCGACTTCGGCACTCCCGACGGCGAGGACTGGCTGAACTCCGTCCTCGCGCCGTACCACGCCCGCCTCGCGCCCTGAACCCGCGGCCGGACGGGCGAACTCCCTTACCGTACCGGTCGGTCGTCGTCCGGGATGATCGTGCGCAGCGGGATCGTACGCGTCGTCCACTGGCCCGGCGCCTGCGGGCGGGCCTCCCCCAGGTCGCGGACGCCCTGACCGGGCGGCGTGAGCCTCAGGACGGTGTCGGGCCGGCGGGCACCGCGATCACCGGAGCTGTCGGGGTCCCAGGGCGGCAGATGGAAGGGAGCGGTGTTCAACTCCCCCTCGGCGACGATGAGTTTGAGCCAGTCCCGGACCTCTGCTCCGGGGCGGGCCCGGCGCGCGGGCACCGACAGCGCGACCGGCCGGTCGTTCAGCGCGAAGCCGGTACGGCCGGGCCCGATGAAGTGGCCCGGATACAGGTCCGTGTGGGCGGCATGGCTGTCGGTGAGATTCAGCAGGACGCACCACAGGGTTCGCGTCGCCGAGCGGTTGTGGAGGCGGATGGACAGCCAGGGTTCCTGCGGGCGGCCGGCCGGCGAGCGGCCGTAGCGGCAGACGATCTCCCCGCCGCCGTCCGGGAGGACGGGTCCCGGCCGGTCGGAGCTCCAGGGCCCGTCGTAGGTCCAGGGGAGGATCTCGACGCGGACCAGGTCCCTCAGTGGTGACGACGGGTTGTCCAGGGTGAACAGCTGGTGCCAGCGCGTGAGGTGGTGCAGGCAGTCGGCGACGCGGCGGGCGTCCTCCTGCCCGTCGAGCGGCAGCGGCGGTACGGCCGCCGAGCCGTCGCGCCGCAGAACGCCGGCCCGCGGGCCGGTGTCCCGCCCCGCGGACACCACGACGCGCAGCAGGTGGCCCGGGGCCGAGGCCGGGTCGTCGGTCAGCCGGAGCAGCGGTGCCGGCCCGCCCCCGGGGCCCGCCGATCCGATGACGTCCCGGAGCAGTGCGGCGGCCTCGCGGGCGGCGCCGGAACCGTCGGGTGTCTCGACGCGGACGCGGGTGGGCGGCACGGCGAGCGCCGACAGCGCCACCGGATGGGCCCGCCGGCGATCGGGCTCCGGGCCGACGGGTTCCACCTCGGCACGGTCGGCGTGGACGGTGCGGACGCGTACGACGCGTGGTGCGGCCCCGGATGAGGTGACGGTGAACTCGGTGCCGTCGGGGTCGTCCCCGGACAGCCCGTGCACCCGGCCGCAGTCGACCTCCCAGCCGTGCGGTCCGTGCCGCAGCAGGTGCGGATCGCGCGCACGGGTCACCGTTCCGCCGAGGAAGGGCCGGTCGGCGGGGCCCCCCGGGGTGGGCGGGAACAGGACCGGGTGCTGGTCGGCGCGCTCGGTCTGGACCGCGCAGTGAGCGGCGGCCAGCACATCGCGGTAGGTCGCGCCCGGTCCGGCCGCCCGCAGCGCCGCCAGCACGGCGTGGGTGAACACTCCGTAAGGGACGCCGTCGAAGTCCCTTTCGTAGGACAGCTGGTCGAGCCGGCTGGCGGCGAGGAGCACATGGCTGTCCGGGGGTGCGCCGGTGCCCGCGGACAGCCCTCGTGCGGCGGGGGGCGCCTCCCACCAGGCGGCGGGCGGGGCGTAGCGCGCGGTCAGTCCCGCCGGGGCGGACGCACGGGTGGCGCCGCCGGAGAAGCAGCAGTCGAGGACGGCCGCCACGTGCGCGCCCCGCGCGGCGACCGTGTCCAGCAGCCCGCCCAGCTCTTTGTCGACGAGCGGCCGGCCGCCCTCGCGCGGGCTGTCGGCGCAGACCAGCGCCTGGTAGCGGCCGGTGGCCTCGGTGCGCCGGTGCAGGGGCAGGACGGCCTCGTAATCGCTGCCGTGCCCGGAGAACCAGAAGAGCGCCGTGTCGCCGGGACCTGCGGCGCCGAGGTGGTCGCGGAGGGCGCCGACCACGCCGTCGGTGGTGGCCTCGGCGTTCCGCAGGAAGCGGGGCTCGAACGGTCCCCGCGCCAGGGTGCCGAGCAGACCGGCCGCCGCTTCCACGTCGTTGACGGCACCCCTCAGGCCCCGCTGGGGAGCGGGGTAGTCGTCGATCCCCACGAACAGCGCGTACACGGTTCCCATGACAGGAGCCTCCCAGTCAGCGGCCCGCGCACCCGGCCGCAACCGGGTCTCGGGCTGGGTGAGTTGTGGTTGCCGCCCTTGCCGATCGCCTCTTCCTCACTGGCCGAGGTGGGTGAAGCCCGCCCACCCCCGCAGGTCGTCGGGGTCCACGGAGCCGACGCGGCGGGCCAGTTCGGGCGGCATGGACGAGGGAGGCCGCCGGTCGGGGTCGAGCATCCACAACTGGGCGAGCCGCAGCGCCACGGCCGGGCGCGCGCCCTCCGCGTTCAGGTAGTGGTGCACCATGAACATCAGGTACGACGTGGCCGCGTCCGGCACCGGCCACAGCGAGCCCAGCACCGACCTGGCCCCCTCCACGAGGAACGCCGTGGACAGCGTGAACGCCTCGTCGTAGCCGCGCCCCGAGACGTGGGTGGTGCAGGCGGCCAGCGACACCAGCCCCAGCCGGCCGGGCCGGTCCCGGTGCTGGGCACGCTCGGTGAGCTGTTCGGCGGCGAGGGTGCCGCCCGCGAGGTGCAGCCGCGCGGTGCCGGCCGCCGCGTCCATGGGTACGTCGGCGTGACAGGCCAGGTGCAGTACCCCGCCCGGGGACAGTCCTCGCAGGCGCAGCCAGCCGAGCACCTCCGCCGGAGTGCCGGTGCCGCTCGGCGTGCCCGACTCGTGCCGGCCCAGGTACGGCGCGGTGCCGTAGAAGGCGGCGTGCAGGGCGGCGGCCTCCCGGCCCGCGTGGGGCAGGTCCCCGGTCGGGTTGCCGACGACCAGGCCCGGTGCGTCGCGGGGAACCGGCTCACGGGCGACGACCTCGCAGAACAGCCGGGCCGAGGCGGCGTACGACACGACGGCGTCCTGGACGGCGTACCGGTACCGGCCGCCCGGCGCACGTCTGCGGGCCGCGTGCCAGGGTACGGCGGCGAGGTGCCCCATCGGGACGAGCACGACCTTGGGGGGCCGGGTGGCGCCCTGGGCGCGCAGGTGCGCGAGGAGCGGTTCCAGCACGGCCTGCGACGCCCAGTCGCACAGGTCCTCCAGCGTGCGGCGCCCGATGTCCCGGCCGTGGGCGGACGGTGGCGGCACGCCGTCGACGGGCCCCATGTCCCGGTCGCCGGGGGCCCGGCCCGGGCCGAGGTAGGAGGTGAGCGCGGGCGCGTCCGCCGTCAGTCCTCCGAGGTGCACCAGGCTGGTCCGGCCGTCGGCGTGGACGGTGACGGCCGAGCCGCCCGGGCCGGGTCCCGTCCCCTCGCCGGGCACCAGGTACACCATCGCGTCCGCACCGGTACGGCGCAGTGCCGTGGCGATGTCGCGCAGGGAGGGCGGGGTGAGCAGGTCGCCGGGGCGGGTCCGCGGCCCCGGCGTACCGGCACCGTCGGCCGACGTGCCGGACAGGGGACCGCCGGTGTCGGACAGGAGGTCGTCGGCGTCGGACAGGAGGTCATCCGTGCCGACCAGGACCCTGAGCGCTCGGTAGCGCAGGTCGCCGGGGATGTCCTCGGCCGGTGCGCGGTCGTCCGCACCGGCCGCCCCGCGCCACTCGGCGGCGAGGTCGGGGCGGCCCGCGGCCGTCAGCCGTTCCGGGACCGTGCCGGCCGCCGAGGCCGCGTGCAGGACGAGTCCGCGGCCGGAGTCCAGGGCCCGCACCGCTTGGTCCGGGCAGCCGTCGGCGATGCACCAGCGGGCCACCGTCAGGGCGTGTTCGGCGCAGAGGGAGAGCACCTCGGTCGTGTACTGCGCGCGGGACTGCAGCAGGACCTGCCAGGCGTGACCGCGCAGGGCCCGCAGCCCGGCCGCGCGGCTGCGGGCGAAGAGGGCGGCCGGGTCGCCGCGCCCGGCCAGGCCGGCCGTGCGGAGGGCGTCGGCGAGTTGCATGGCGGCCATCGCCCATCCGTAGTGACCCGGGTGGGTCAGCAGCCGCATGGCCTGCTCGGACCGGCGGACGGCTTCGTCCAGGTCGGTCCCGTCACGGCCCGCGCGGTACCTGCGCAGCCGGAGCAGGGCAAGGGCCTGGGCGAACCGGAACCGGTTGCCGCCACCGGCGGCGGGATGCGGCGGCGCGAGGGCTTCCTCCAGCAGTGCGATGGCGTCGTCGAGCCGGCCGTCCTCCCGGCCTTCCAGGACGCGCAGACCGAGGGCGAGACCGGTCAGCCCCCGGGTCTCGGCGCGTTCCACCGCCGGCAGCGGCACCGATTCGTGCCGGAGCAGGTCGACGTCCACGGGCTCGGGCGGCGGCTCGGCTCCGGGGGTGATGAAGCGCCGGGCGGTGGTCAGCACGTCGAGCAGGGCGGTCGCCCTGGACCGCATGGCGTCGTCCGCGGGGAGCCTGTCCCGGGCGCCGGCGAGGTCGGCCGCCGCCGCGGCCAGCCCGGCGGCATCGTTCACGGCGAACGCCCGGCGGGCCGCGACCAGGGCGTACTGCACCGCCGCGTACACCCGCGTGTAAGCCGTCACCGACGGGTCGGCGCGCAGGACGGCCAATGCGGCGGCGGCCTCGGCGAGGGCGTCCTGCGTGCCCCTCACCTGCGCCCGGAAGGCGAGCGCGTTGATGCGCCAGACCTCCCGGTTGCCGCGCAACACGGCGTCCTCCGCCGCGGCGTCCGTCATGGCGAGGGCCGTGTCGAAGTGTTCCAGCGCGACCTCGACCCGTTCCAGGTCGTGGGACTGACCGGCCTCGGTCATCGCCGCCTGGCCGGCCACCATGTGCAGGCTCGCCCGCACGGGGTCGTCCGCGGGCAGGACGTCCATGGCCGCGCGGATCCGCTCCCGCACCTCCTCGGCGGTGGGCCGGATGCCCAACTCCCCGAGGAAGGGCGCGAAGAAGGCCATCAGCATCAAGGGCAGCCGGCGCAGGGCGGGGACCGCGGCGGTGTGCTCGCAGCGCTCGATCACCCTCTGCAGGTCCTCGCCCCCGGACCCGAAACCCGTCAGCCCCAGCGACAGGGGCTCCTCGGCCGCGTCTTCGCCGGTCCCCTGCCCGCTCGTGCCCGGCTCGGCGATGGCCCGTCGCAGGGCCGTCGCCGCCTGCCGCCCCGCCTGGACGACGGGATCCCCGGGCACGTCCGGCAGGTGTCCGGCACGCACCCGCGCCTCTCTGACGTAGCCGCGGGTGGCTTCCACGAAGTGCCGCAGCCGGGGCGGACACACGGCGAGGGCGTCGGTGTAGGCGTCCTCCGTGGCGCGCAGCGCCTGCGCGTCGAGCGTGGAGAGCCCGACCAGTTGCCATCCGGCGGCCAGGCTCATCAGGGCGATCCAGCGGTCGGGGGCGTCCGCGGGCCACCGCTCGGCCACCTGCCGCAACACGGCGAGCGCCCGTGCCGCGTCCTCGGACCGCGTCTGCTCCCCGGCCCGTTCGCACAGCAGCATGCCGTACTTCCTCAGCAGCGGCACCGGGAGTTCCGCCAGCGCGGGACTGTCGAGCGGCAGCCGGTCCAGTTGCGCCAGGGCCAGCGCGACGTCGGTCCGGTCGCGGTGTTCACGAGCCTCCGGCAGCCGCAGGAGCAGGATCCGGGCGAGCTGTACGCGGGCGATGGGGAACCAGCCGTCCTCGCACTCGGTGGAGTTCTCCCCGTCCTCGACGGCCCGCCGGATCTCGGCGAGCGCCCGGTCCAGGTCGGCGCCGGCGCCGGTCAGGTCGTAGCGGGAGGCGTACTGCTGGCCGTAGTGGAAGCGGAAGAAGGCCGGCTGGCCCATGGGTTCGGGCACGCCGTCGAGCGCCTCGCCGAGTTCCGCGATGGCCGCGTCCAGGTCGGCCGGGTCGTTCCCGAAGGAGTGGCGGAGTCCGTAGGCGACGCCGAGCCGGGCCCGGACCTGGCGGGTCGTCTCCTCTCCCGGGGCGAGGACGGCCGCGGCGGCCTCCAGCTGCCTGAGGGGCTCCACCAGGAGTTCGGCCTGCCGCTGCGGGGTTGTCCCCGGGGCGAGGGCGGCCTCGTAGCGGTGCCAGAGCAGTTGGCCGAGGATGCCGCGCCACTGGGGTGCGTCGGGGTGGCCGGGGCCGTCGGCGAGCGCCTGCTCGACGGCGGCGATCGCGGCGTCGAGGTCGCGGGGGTCGCCCTGGCGTGCCTCCAGCTCCGCGAGCCCGAGGGCCATCGCCACCCGCAGCGCCGGGGCATCGGGGTCGCCGCCCGGGGGCTGCGCGGCCAGCTCCGCACGAGCCTGGTCGACCCATTCCCTCAGTTCCTCGTCCGGTATGCCACCGAGGTCCCCGTCCGCCTGCTCCCACTCGGTACCGCCGTCCCGCATCCCCGCACCCCGTCCCGGAGCGGCTTCGCCCCCGCAGACCAGTGAATCCCAACTCCCCGCGTTCCGCAGGTCGTCGGCGGGTCGTCCTCCGGGTGGATTCCGGTACCGCGCCCGTCCGCTCGACCGGCGCGGTGGTGGCGGGCGGACCGGCCGGCCGGTCCTGGACGCCGCGACCGCGCGCACCGTGTACGGGGGTGGGCGTGGGGTGCGGAGCGCCTCGTGCCGTGCGGCGACGGGGCCGTGGTCCTCGGCCACGACGAGGTACGGGTGCACACGACGCGTGCGCGTCCCTCGTTCGCCGTGCTCCCCCCGCCACGGTTCGTACCGGCTTCCCCGGGATCGGCCGCCGGGCCCCGCGTCCCCTCCCGGACCGCGTCGACGGCGGCGCCGGGAACCGCGTCCCCTCCGCCGTGCCCGTCGAACGCGTCGTCAGGCGCGGCACGGCTCCGGTGGGCGCGTCCGGCAACGGTCGCCGGGACCGGCACGGGCGCGACGCGCCGACCCGGCCGGCGCGCTTCTCAGTGGGTGACGGCCTCGACGGTGGCCAGGTCCTCGCCGGTCAGTTCCGCGACGCGGTGCGCCGGCACCCCGGCGGCCAGGGCTCGGGCGAGCAGGGCGTCGCGGCCGTCGGTGCAGGAGCGGTAGCCCAGCAGTTCCTCCTCCAGCCGCGCCAGGTCCGGCGGAGCGCTGTGGTGGCGCAGCCGGCTCAGTTCCTCCTCGCCGAGCGGCACGGGCAGGCGCTCGGCGTCCCCGGGAATGGCCGCCGTCTCCTCGGGTGCCACCAGCCGCAGGTCGGGGGAGGTCTCGGTGACTCCCTGGGCCTCGAACCAGGCCCGTACCGCGGGTGTCTCCAGGAAGGCCAGATCGCCGACGGCCGCGAGCGGCACGCCGGGCGCGGCCGTCGAATCGGGTTGCAGCACGAGATAGGCGTCGTCGGTCATCATCTGCTCCTTGCGTCGGAAACTTGTCGGCCCGGCACCCCGTATACCCGCGTTCGGCGCATGGTCATCCCCACGCGGACCTGGTCTGACGTTCGAACGTGGTCCAGTCCGCCGCCGCGTGCCCTGTACTGCGCGAGGGCGCCCCGACCCGCGAAATTGGTCTAGTCCCTTTTTGGTCCAGACCATTGACCCACCCCGGTGGGGGCGCTATCCCAGTAGTCGGCAACACCCTCCCCGCTCGGAAACTTTGGCCACCCCCTCCACACACCGGGACTGACATGAGACTCGTGCGTTCCTTCCGCGCGGCCCTCACCGCGGCCGCCACCACGGCGGCCGCGGTGGGCCTCGCCCTCACGGGAACCGGCACCGCCGAAGCCGCGACACCCCTGCCGAACCACGTCTTCGCCCCCTACTTCGAGGCCTGGACCGGCGACAGCCCCGCCGCCCTGTCCGCCCAGTCGGGCGCCAAGCACCTGACGATGGCGTTCCTCCAGACGGCCACGAAGGGCTCCTGCACGCCGTACTGGAACGGCGACACGAGCATGCCGATCGCCGCCTCCACCTTCGGCGCCGACATCAAGACGATCCAGGCGGCCGGCGGCGACGTCATCCCCTCCTTCGGGGGATACACGGCCGACACCACCGGCACCGAGATCGCCGACAGCTGCACCGACGTCCAGCAGATCGCCGCCGCGTACGAGAAGGTCATCACCACCTACGACATCTCGCGGCTCGACATGGACATCGAGGTGGACTCCCTCGACAACGCCGCCGGCATCGACCGCCGCAACAAGGCCATCAAGCTGGTCCAGGACTGGGCGGCGGCCAACGGGCGCAAGGTGGAGATCTCCTACACCCTGCCGACCACCACGCACGGCCCCGCGGACAACGGCGCGGCGCTGCTGCGCAACGCGGTGAAGAACGGCACCCGGGTCGACGTCGTGAACCTGATGACGTTCGACTACTACGACAACCAGCCCCACGACATGGCGAAGGACACCCAGACCGCCGCCCAGGGCCTGTACGACCTGCTGGCCGGGCTGTACCCGAGCAAGACCCCGGCCCAGTTGTGGAACATGATCGGCGTCACCGAGATGCCGGGCGTCGACGACTTCGGCAAGGCCGAGACCTTCACCCTGGCCAACGCCCGGACCGTGTACGACTGGGCGGTCGCCAAGGGCATCAACACCCTGTCGTTCTGGGCGTTGCAGCGGGACAACGGCGGCTGCCCGGGCGGGGCGGCCGCGGACAACTGCTCGGGCATCGAGCAGAACACCTGGGACTTCACGCGCATCTTCGCGCCGTTCACCGGCGGCGGGCCCACCAACCCGGCCAACGACTTCTCGGTGGCGCTCAGCCCGGCCTCCGGGTCCGTGACGGCCGGCCAGACCGCGACGGCCACGGTGAAGACGGCCGTGACGAAGGGCGAGGCCCAGGACGTGAAGCTGAGCGTCAGCGGGGCCCCGGCGGGTGTCACCGCCTCCCTCAGCCCGTCGTCGGTCACCGCGGGCGGCTCCTCCACGCTCACCCTGGCCACGACCTCGGCCGCGGCGTCGGGCACGTACACGGTCACCGTGACCGGCGCGGGCGCCTCGGGCAGCCACTCGGCGTCGTACGCCCTGACCGTCACCGGCGGCTCCGGCAGCCAGTGCACGGCCGCCCCGTGGGCCAAGGACGCGGTGTACACCGGCGGCCAGCAGGTCTCGTACAAGGGTCACACCTGGAAGGCCAAGTGGTGGACGACGGGCGAGGAGCCCGGCAGCACCGGCCAGTGGGGCGTCTGGCAGGACCTCGGCGCCTGCTGAACCGCGCCACCTGCCGTCCGGGCATGCCCGGACGGCAGGTGAACGGCAGGCCTGATCCGCCGGGATCACCTACGGGGTGGTCCCGGCGCGGGGCGCCTGTCGCGCGTCCGAGTCGCCCGTCAGGCCGGCCAGTTCGTCGACCAGAGGCTGGACCCGGTAGGGGATGACGGCGCTCAGGGCGATGACCGTCGTACTGCGGCGCACGCCCGGGACCTCGAGGACCTGGTCGATCACCTGTTGCACGTGCTGGTTGGTCGTGCCCGCGATGCGGCACCAGATGTCACCGGGGCCCGTCACGATGCGGGCCTCCAGGATCTGCGGCACGGCCCGCAGGCGCGCGGTGATGGCCGCGCGGGCCGACTGCTCCACCTCGAACGTGGTGAACGCCTCGACCACATGACCGAGTGCGGCGACGTCCACGTCCGGTCCGTAGCCGGTCACCACGCCCGCGCCGGTCAGCCGGTCGAGCCGGGCCTGCAACGTGCCGCGGGCGACGCCGAGTTGGCGGGCGATCTCCAGCAGGCCCTCACGCGGGCGCTCCCGGAGCAGGCGCAGCATCCGGCCGTCGAGCGGGTCGAGTCCCTGTCGTGCCACCGTACCTGCCGATCTGCCAGCCGGGAGACACCTTCGCGCCTCGTTCTTTGCCAGATTAGCAACGCGATCAAGCATCTGTTGCCTATTCGACTGCCGATGTCCCACGCTGTGGGCTCCCCGTCCACGAGGAGCAGTCGTGAGGCAGCACACCCACCCGTTCGTCCCCTACCGGCCCGAACGGTATGACGAAGCCGAGACGGTCCGGCGGGGGAAGGACTTCGTGTCGTTCCTCGACCGCCGGCGCAGCGTGCGTTTCTTCAGCGACGAGCCGGTCCCGCGCGCGTGCGTCGACCTCGCCATCGCCGCGGCGAACACCGCCCCCTCCGGGGCCCACCACCAGCCCTGGAAGTTCGCCGTGATCGGCGACGCCGAGACCAGGCACCGCATCCGGGTCGCCGCCGAGGAGGAGGAGAGGGTCAACTACGAGGGCGGACGGCTCCCGCCCGAGTGGCGGGCCGCGCTCGCGCCCCTGGAGACGAGCGCCGACAAGGGGTACCTCGACGTCGTGCCGTGGATCGTGGTCTGCTTCGCCGAGAAGAGCACCGCGATGCCGGACGGTTCGCTGCGCAAGAACTACTACGTGAACGAGAGCGTGGGCATCGCGTGCGGCTTCTTCATCGCCGCGTTGCACGCGATGGGACTGAGCACCCTGACGCACACGCCCAACCCGATGGGCTTCCTCACCGAGATCTGCGAACGCCCCGGCAACGAACGGCCCTACATCCTCTTCCCCATCGGCTACGCCGCGCCCGACTGCGAGGTCCCGGACCTGACCCGCAAGTCGCTCGAGGAGGCGACCGTCGAGAGCCCGCGCCCGCACTGAACCGGTGCCGTGCCGAACGACGTTCCCGCGGGGGAAAGTTCATCCTGTCCGACCCCTTGACCGAGCCCGGTCCGCGGCTATGGTCTAGACCTAACGAGCGAAAGGTCCAGACCAAATTCGGCCTCCGCTCACGGCGCATGGCGCAGGCGCGTCCGGCGGACCGCGCCCGCCGCGGGGCCGGCGCAGCCGACATGGCCGACATGGCCGGCTCCCCCAGGCGACGGCATCGACACACACATCGAAGGAAGTGGCACGGCATGAACACGAAAAGACGAGCGGCTCTCACGATCGGCGCACTGGTCGCTCCGGTGCTCGCCGTCAGCCTCCCGGCGAGCACGGCCAGCGCCCACGGCTGGGTGACCGCGCCCACGAGCCGGCAGCAGCAGTGCGCCGAGGGCGTCGTCGCCTGCGGTCAGATCAAGTACGAACCGCAGAGCGTCGAAGGACCGAAGGGCCTGCGCAGCTGCAGTGGCGGGCACGCGGAGTACGCCGAACTCGACGACGACAGCAAGGGCTGGAAGGCCACCGCGGTCGGCACCACGGCGACGTTCACCTGGCACAACACCGCCCGCCACGCCACCACCAACTGGCAGTACTTCATCGGCGGCCAGAAGATCGCCGAGTTCGACGGCCGCAACCAGCAGCCGGCC
Source organism: Streptomyces sp. NPDC104831 (assembly GCF_055583025.1). Lineage (NCBI taxonomy): Bacteria > Bacillati > Actinomycetota > Actinomycetes > Kitasatosporales > Streptomycetaceae > Streptomyces > Streptomyces sp. NPDC104831. The sequence goes on along the minus strand of NZ_JBVJOT010000006.1, from coordinate 91,309 downwards.
GCGGACGTCAGCCAGCAGGTGAGCTTCAGCGGCTTCACCGGCCGCCAGAAGGTGCTGGCCGTCTGGAACATCGCGGACACCGCCAACGCCTTCTACTCCTGCGTCGACGTCAACATCGGCGGGGGCGGCGACGGCGGCACCGGCGGTGGCAACGGCGGCGGGGACACCTGCGCGGTGCCGGCCTGGGACGCCACGCGCGTCTACAACGGCGGCGACACCGTCTCCTACGGCGGCCACACCTGGCGCGCCAAGTGGTGGGTGTCCGGCGACAAGCCCGGCACCACCGGGCAGTGGGGCGTCTGGGAGGACCTCGGGGCCTGCTAGAGCGTGCTCCCGGCGGGCCGGCGCGCTCCCCTCGGGGGGCCGCCGGCCCGCCCCGGCCGGACCGGGGCCCAGGGCGGCCGGCCCACCCGTGCGGCCCGTTTGCGGCCTGCGCGGCTGGGGACCCAGCCACTCATGAGGACAACACCACCCCGCCGGATGCGGCGGGACACGGTTCCGCGGCTCCTGGACAGTCTCGAACGGCAGCCGCGTGGCGACGCGGTGATCGACGTGCTCAGCCGGGGTGTGCGGGCCCTGCCGCTGCGCGGTGGCCGGGACCTGCTGCACGGCAGGTGGCTGGGCCACCCGGTGCATCCGCTGCTGGTACAGGTGCCGGTCGGCAGCTGGCTGTCGGCCGCGGTGCTGGACCTGTGCCCGGGCCGTGCGCGGGAGGCGGGCTCGCTGATCGCCGTGGGACTGACCGCCGCCGCCCCGGCCGCACTGGCCGGAGCCGTCGACTGGGCGGAACTGCATCCCCGCCAGCAGCGCGTCGGCCTGGTGCACGCGCTGGCCAACACGGCGGCCGTCGGACTGTACGCCGCCTCGCTCGTCTGCCGCGTCAAGGGCCGCACGACGGCCGGCCGAGGCCTCGGCTTCCTGGGGCTGACGGCCGTGGCGACCGGTGGTCTGCTCGGCGGCCACCTCGCCTACCGGCAGGCCGCGGGCGCCAACCACGCGGAGGAGGTCCCGCAGGTCGTCCCGGAGGGCTGGCACCGGATCGGGCCCGTGACCGGGTTCCCGGCCGGCCGGACGGCGCGGCGCAGCGTGGACGACGTCCCGGTCCTGGTCGTCCGTGAAGACGACGGGACCTTCCACGTGCTGGCCGACCGCTGCAGCCACCTCGCGGGGCCGCTGTCCGAGGGCACCGTCGCCGACGGATGCGTCCAGTGCCCCTGGCACGGCAGCGTCTTCCGCCTCGCGGACGGCTGGAACGTACGCGGCCCGGCCACCTCCCCCCAGCCCGTCTTCGACACGCGCGTCCTCCACGGCCATCTCGAGGTGCGCCTGCGGGAACCGGGCCGACTCCCCCACGAGTGACACCGCTCACCCCTGCACAAGCGATTCGCGGCGAATTGGGAGCATTTTTATTTCGACAACATGAACGCCGCAACATTCTTGCAATCCCAGGCCATCTAACCGCTTCACCTTCGATTCCACTCCCTTGCAGGCATAACGATCTTCGGATCTAATGTCCGATATCCGGAGAGGCAACACCGCTTCCCGGAATGATCCAGCTCGGGAGTACGGCGGCATGGCAGCGGTATCGGTGGCACAGGTGTTCCGGCGCGATCGGGTCGGGATCGTCTCGCTCGCCGTCGTCGGGTTGTTCACGGTCCTCGCCGTCACCGCGCCCCTGCTCACCGCCGTCTACGGCAAGAACCCCACCGAGCACTACGGCCAGGACAAGGCCGGCCTGCTGAGTCCGGAGGGCCTGCCCGTCCTGCCCAACGGCGGCATTTCCGCCGAGCACTGGTTCGGCGTCGAGCCCGGACTCGGCCGTGACGTCCTCGCCCAGCTCCTCTACGGCATCCGCACCTCTTTGCTGATCGCCTTCGCCTCGACCGCCGTCGTCGCCGTCATCGGCGTGGTGGTCGGCGTGACCGTGGGCTACCTCAGCGGCCTCGTCGACCGGGCGTTCACCTTCGTCTGCAACGTCCTGCTCGCCTTCCCGGCCCTGCTGCTCCTGCTCACGCTCGGCCCGGTCGTCCAGACCCGCTTCGTGGGGCCCGACGAGAGCGAACCCGCCTGGATGCAGTTCACCGTGCTCATCCTCGTCTTCTCCGCCTTCGGCTGGGTGCCGCTCGCCATGGTGCTGCGCACGGTCGTACGCTCCCTGCGCGAGCGCGAGTTCGTGGAGGCGGCCCGGGCCCTCGGCGCGAGCCGGCGGCACATCGTCTTCCGGGAGCTGCTGCCGAACGTGTGGGCGCCGGTCCTGGTGCACATCACCCTCACCGTGCCCGCGATCGTCACCACCGAAGCCGCACTGTCCTTCCTGGGCGTCGGCATCAACGAACCCATCCCCGACTGGGGCCGCATGATCTCCCGGGGCTCGGAGGTCTTCTACGACGACCCCACCTACATGGTCTTCCCCGGCGCCTCCCTCCTCGTCTTCGTCCTCGCCTTCAACCTCCTCGGCGACGCCGTGCGGGACGCCCTCGACCCGCACACCGTCCGCTGAGCCCTCGCACCCCCACCCACCCCCACCCACCCCCATCCGGCACCACCCGCACCACACAACGGAGTTCGTCATGCCCGCAGTCACCCCGCGCACCGCAGCCGTCCCGGCTCTCGCCACCGCCGCCGCCCTGCTGCTGTGCTCCTGCTCCGCGGGCGCGGGCACGGACCGGGACGGGAACAGCACCGCGGCCGGGAGCGGCCGGCGGCTGACCGCCACCCTCGGCACCGCCGAGGACAGCCGGGGTCCCGCCCCGGCGATCGCCGGCGCCCGCGAGGGCGGCACCCTCACCGTCGCCAACCCGGTCGACTACAGCCACCTCGACCCGCAGAAGATCTACGCCGGCGAGGGATACAGCACCTCGCTGCTGTGGGGCAGACAGCTGACGCAGTATCAGATCGTCGACGGCAGGCCCCGGCTGGTCGGCGACCTCGCCACCGACACCGGCACCCCTTCCGACGGCGGCCGGACGTGGACGTACCACCTGAAGGACGGCATCGCCTGGGAGGACGGCAAGCCCGTCACCGCGCGGCAGGTCAAGTACGGCATCGAGCGCACCTTCGCCCCCGGATTCGAGGCCGGCCCCACCTACTGGCCCGAGTGGCTCACCGGCTCCAAGGACCGCACCGAGGCGGTGAAGAAGTACGGCGGGCCCAAGAAGGACGGCGACCTCGAAGCCATCGAGACGCCCGACGACAAGACCGTCGTCTTCCACTTCCCCGAGCCGCAGTCCGACGTGCCGTACATGGCCGCCCAGTCCTCCTCCTCGCCGGTCCGCGAGGACAAGGACACGGGCACCGGCTACGACGTGAAGCCCTTCGCCACCGGGCCGTACCGCATCGTCGAGCACAAGCAGAACAAGAGCCTCACCCTGGAGCGCAACCCGCACTGGAAGCCGGCCACCGACCCGATCCGGCACGCCTACCCGGACCGCTTCGAGTTCACCTTCGGCAAGGCGAACCTCAACACCGCCCAGGAGGTGTTCAGCGGCCGGGGTGCGGGCCCGACCACCCTGACCACCAAGGGCACGCTGCCGCCGGAGCTGATCTCCACGGTCGAACGCGACCCCGCCCAGCGGAAACTGGTCGTCTCCGGCAGCCAGGGCGCCTACACCACGGACCTGTACATCAAGAACGACCGTGTCTCCGACCCCGAGGTCCGCAAGGCCATCCACTACGTCTTCCCCCGCCGGCAGGCCCGCCAGGTCCTGGGCGGGCGGCACGCCGGCGACTTCGCGACCACGCTGTCCTCCCCGGCCGTCGTCGGCTGGAAGAAGTACGACCTCTACCCCGTCGCCCCCAACGGTGACATCGCCAAGGCCAGGCAGCACCTGGCCCGGGCGAAGAAGAAGGTCACCAAGCTGACGTACGCGTACGCCGTCGACAGCGCCCAGGACGACCAGGTCGCCCGGGTCCTCGCCGACGCCTTCGCCAAGATCGGCGTCGAACTGGTGGTGAAGGGCCTCCAGCCCGCCGCGTTCTACGACCAGGTGTTCCGCAACGACGCCCCGTACGACCTGTGGCTGTCGGGCAACTCCGTCGACTGGCCGACCCCGTCGACCCTGCTCCCCGACAGCTTCGAGAGCCACCTCGACCCGCTGTCCAACTCCGTCCGCTACGCCAACCCGCGGGTGGACGGGGAACTGGCCCGCATCGCGAGGATCGGTGACGCGCGGAAGAAGGCCGCGGAACTCATCGACCTGGAGCAGACCGTCATGAAGGACGTCCCCGTGGTGCCCTTCCTGTACAACAGCGTCTCCCAGTTCCGCGGCAAGGACGTCGGCGGGGCCGCCATCCACCCGATCTACGGCGCCACGGCCGTGGCCGACCTGTACGTCAAGAACGGCTGACCCCCGCGACCATGACCCGATACCTCCTCCGGAGGGCCGTGCAGGCCGTGGCGGTGCTGCTCGCGATCACCGCCCTGGCCTTCGCGCTCTTCTACGCCGCCCCGTCCGACCCGGCCCTGATCGCCTGCGGCCCCAAGTGCGACACCGCGCAGGTCGAGGCCGTCCGCGCGAGCATGGGGCTGGACCGGCCGATCGTCTCCCAGTTCCTCGACTACATCGGCGGGATCGTGACCGGCCGCACCGTCGCGGACGTCGACGGCTCCCCGATCCCCTGCCCCGCCCCCTGCCTCGGCTACTCGTACACCCTCCACCAGCCCGTCCTCGCCGCCATCGGGGACCGCATGCCGGTGACCGTCTCCCTCGCGGCCGGCGCCCTCGCCGTGATCCTCGTCCTCGGGGTCGGCTCGGGCCTGGCGGCGGCACTGCGCCGGGGCAGGGCGACGGACCGGCTGCTGTCCGGCTTCAACCTGCTGGGCGCGAGCGTCCAGATCTACTTCCTCGGCTACGTGCTCCAGTTCCTGCTCGTCTACTCCACGGGCCTGGTCCCGCTCCCCCGCTACGTCCCCTTCGCCGCCCACCCCGGCCAGTGGGCGCTGGGGCTGCTCCTGCCGTGGCTGGTGCTCGGCTTCGTCAACGCGGCCGTCTTCGCCCGCCTCACCCGCTCGCAGCTGCTGGAGACCATGCACCACGGGTATGTGCGCACGGCCCGCGCGAAGGGCCTGGGCACCCTGCGCGCCCACCTAAAGTACACCGCGCGCGGAGCGGCCGGCCCGCTGGTGCAGCTGCTCGGCCTGGAGGTCGGGGCGCTGTTCGGCGGGGCGTTCATCACGGAGACCGTGTTCGGCCTCGGCGGCGTCGGCAAGCTGGCCGTCGACGCGGTCAATGGCAACGACCTGCCCACGGTCGTCGGCACCGTGCTCCTGGCCGCGTTCTTCGTCGTCGTGTTCGTGGCCGTCGCCGATGCGGTGGTGGCCTGGCTGGATCCCCGAGTGAGGCTCGCATGAGCAGGCATACCGCCCTGTCCGTCCGCGATGTCGCGGTCACCTTCAGCACGGCGCGCGGCCCGGTGCCGGCCGTCCGGGGCGTCTCCTTCGACGTGGCCCCGGGCGAGGTGCTGGGGCTCGTCGGGGAGTCGGGCTCGGGCAAGTCCACGATCGGTCTCGCGGCCCTGGGCCTCCACGACCCGGCGCGCACCCGGGTCGAGGGGAGCATCCGGCTGGGCGTCGACGGGCCGGAGTTGGTGGGCGCGCCGGAGAAGACGCTGAAGCGGATCCGCGGCGCCAGGGTCGCCATGGTCTTCCAGGACGCCCTGGACGCACTGTCGCCATACCACACCGTCGGCGCGCAGATCGCCGAGGCGTACCGCGTGCACCACCCGGAGGCGGGCCGCAAGGCGGCGCGGGAGCGGGCTGCGGCGATGCTGGAGCGGGTGGGCATCCCGGCCGCCCGCGCCGTCGACCACCCCCACCACCTCTCGGGCGGCATGCGCCAACGGGTGGTCATCGCCATGGCGCTGGTCAACGACCCGGACGTGCTGATCGCCGACGAGCCGACCACCGCACTGGACGCCAGGGTCCAGCGCCAGGTCCTCGACCTGATCACCGGCCTCCAGGCGGAGACGGGTACGGCCATGCTGCTGATCACCCACGACGTGGGCGTGGTGGCGGCGACCTGCCACCGCATGCTGGTCCTGCGCGACGGCGAGGCCCTGGAGGAGGGTCCGACGACGCGCCTGCTGACCTCCGCCGCCCACCCCTACACCCGGGCGCTGGTCCGGGCGGCCCCCACCCTGAGCACCCCGCCCGGCAGCCGCCTGCCCACGGTCGAGGACCCGGAGCCCGGGCCCCGCACGCGGGTCCGCGCCCGCACGGACCCCGCCCCCGGCGTCCTGGCCGAACTGCGCGATCTCCGCGTGGACTACCCGGGCCGTCGCCGCGCCCGCCCGCACACCGCGGTGAACGGCGTGAGCCTGCGCGTGGCCCGTGGCGAGACCCTGGGCCTGGTCGGCGAGTCCGGTTCGGGCAAGTCCACGATCGCACGGGTCCTGGCCGGTCTGCGCCGGCCCACGAGCGGGGAGGTCCGCTTCGACGGCCGGGACGTCTCCGGGGCGGCGACGGACGCGCGGCTGCGCCGGGAGCTGAGCCGGGACGTCCAGCTGGTCTTCCAGGACCCCTACGCCTCGCTGAACCCGCGCCGAACGGTGGAGCAGATCGTCACGACCCCCCTGCGCGTGCACACGGACCTGGACGCGGCGCAGCGGCGGAAGAGGGCGGCGGAGCTGCTGGAACAGGTGGGCCTGTCCGCGTCGCACCTCTCCCGCCACCCGCACGAGTTCTCCGGCGGCCAGCGCCAACGCATCGGCATCGCCCGGGCGCTGGCCGTCCGGCCGCGCCTGGTCATCGCGGACGAACCGGTCTCCGCGCTGGACGTGTCCGTCCAGGCACAGGTCCTGAACCTCCTCATGGACCTGCGCGAGGACCTCGGCCTCTCGCTGCTGTTCATCTCCCACGACCTGGCGGTGGTGCGGCACTTCTGCGACCGGATTGCGGTCCTGAAGGACGGCGAGCTGGTCGAGACGGGGCCGCGCGACACGGTCTTCGACACACCGAGCGCTCCTTATACAAAGGAACTGCTGGCCTCGGTCCTGTGAGCGCGTCCCCGCATCCGGTCCTCGATGAAGAGAAGGACCTTTGACGCACTCGCCGACCGGGCCCGGGCCGTCCCCGGCCTCCCGGAGAAGCCGGTGCGGAAGAAGGGCGGCCTGATCGCGGGCGCCGCCCCGGCCGGCGCAGCCGTCGCGGTGGCCGCGACACCGCTGATCACCCACCTCACGGGAGGCGCGTCGGGCGCCGGCTCGTCCGGACGGGTCACCGTGAGCCGCCCCTCGGCCACACCTTCGTCTTCGCGTGCGGGCGCCCCCGAACCCGCCGTCGCGGCCCCGTCCGCCCCCCGGCGGCGGTGTGCCCGGGGGCGCGACGGGGGAGGTTTTGTGCGGCGGGGTCGGAGTGGGTTAGCCTGCGGCGTATTTTCTCATCATGCAGTTCCGTGAAGTGCGGAAATGCACAGCGTCGGGGGCCCTTGCGGGCCCCCGGGGTGTTCGGGTCCTCACCGCCGGGGGCCCCTGGGGAGCGGGGCGAGGTTGCGCATGACCAGCGACAAGTCCGAGACCGTCGACGCCGCGCCGGGCGACCAGGAGCTGAGACAGCTTCTGGCGGGCCTGACCGCCGTGCGCGACGGCGACTTCGGCACGCGCCTTCCGGAGGACGCCCACGGTCTCATGGGCGACATCGCGACCGTGTTCAACGGCATGGTCGATCAGTTGTCGGTGTTCACCTCCGAGGTCACCCGGGTGGCCCGGGAGGTGGGCACCGAGGGGACGCTCGGCGGGCAGGCGGAGGTGCCCGGGGTCTCCGGGACCTGGGCCGACCTCACCGACTCGGTCAACGCCATGGCCGGGAATCTGACCACCCAGGTCCGTGACATCGCCCAGGTGGCCACGGCGGTGGCCAAGGGCGACCTGTCGCAGAAGATCGACGTGCCCGCGCGCGGCGAGATCCTCCAGCTGAAGAACACCGTCAACACGATGGTGGACCAGCTCTCCGCGTTCGCCGACGAGGTCACCCGCGTCGCCCGCGAGGTCGGCACCGAAGGACGCCTCGGCGGCCAGGCGAAGGTGCCGGGGGTCGCCGGCGTGTGGCGGGACCTGACCGACTCCGTCAACTTCATGGCGGGCAACCTCACCAGCCAGGTCCGCAACGTCGCCCAGGTGACGACGGCGGTGGCCAAGGGCGACCTCTCACAGAAGATCACCGTCGACGCCCGCGGCGAGATCCTGGAACTCAAGAACACCATCAACACGATGGTCGACCAGCTCTCCGCCTTCGCCGACGAGGTCACCCGCGTCGCCCGCGAGGTCGGCACCGAAGGACGCCTCGGCGGCCAGGCCGACGTCAAGGGCGTCAAGGGCACGTGGCGGGACCTGACCGACTCCGTCAACTTCATGGCGGGCAACCTCACCAGCCAGGTCCGCAACGTCGCCCAGGTGGCGACCGCGGTGGCCAAGGGCGACCTCTCACAGAAGATCACCGTCGACGCCCGCGGCGAGATCCTGGAACTCAAGAACACCATCAACACGATGGTCGACCAGCTCTCCGCCTTCGCCGACGAGGTCACCCGCGTCGCCCGCGAGGTCGGCACCGAGGGACGCCTCGGCGGCCAGGCCGACGTCAAGGGCGTCTCGGGCACCTGGAAGGCCCTCACCGACAACGTGAACGTGATGGCGTCGAACCTGACGGGTCAGGTCCGCTCCATCGCCCAGGTCGCCACCGCCGTGGCCCGCGGCGACCTGTCCCGCAAGATCACGGTCGAGGCGAAGGGCGAGGTCGCCGCGCTGGCCGATGTGATCAACACGATGGTCGACACGCTCTCGGCGTTCGCCGACGAGGTCACCCGCGTCGCCCGCGAGGTCGGCACCGAAGGACGCCTCGGCGGCCAGGCCCATGTGCCGAACGTGGCGGGCACCTGGAAGGACCTCACCGACAACGTCAACTCCATGGCCAACAACCTGACCGGCCAGGTGCGCAACATCGCGCTGGTCACGACCGCGGTGGCCCGGGGTGACCTGTCGAAGAAGATCGACGTGGACGCCCGCGGCGAGATCCTGGAGCTGAAGACGACCATCAACACGATGGTCGACCAGCTCTCCGCCTTCGCCGACGAGGTCACCCGCGTCGCCCGCGAGGTCGGCACCGAAGGACGTCTCGGCGGCCAGGCCGAGGTGGAGGGCGTCTCGGGCACCTGGAAGCGGCTCACGGAGAACGTCAACGAGCTGGCCGGCAACCTGACCCGTCAGGTGCGGGCGATCGGCGCGGTCGCCAGCGCCGTGGCCGAGGGCGACCTGACCCGCTCCATCACGGTGGAGGCCTCCGGCGAGGTCGCCGAGCTGAAGGACAACATCAACTCCATGGTGGAGTCGCTGCGCGAGACCACCCGGGCCAACCAGGAACAGGACTGGCTCAAGACCAACCTGGCGCGCATCGCCGGCCTGATGCAGGGCCACCGGGAGCTGCCGGTGGTGGCCGAGCTGATCATGGAGGAGCTGACGCCGCTGGTGGCGGCCCAGTACGGCGCCTTCTACCTCTCCGAGGACGGCGACCGCGGCCCGGAGCTGCGGCTCGTCGGTTCGTACGGCAGGCCCGACGACGACCAGCGGCCCGCCCGCTTCACCGTCGGCCGCTCGCTGGTCGGCCAGGCCGCTCGCAGCCGCCGTACCATCACCGTGGACGCGCTGCCGCCGGGCTACGTCACCATCTCGTCCGGGCTCGGCCAGACGGTCCCGACCGCGCTGATCCTGCTGCCGATCCTGTTCGAGGACCAGGTCCTCGGTGTCATCGAGCTGGCGTCGGTCGCCGCCTTCACGCCCATCCACCGGGACTTCCTGGAACAGCTGCGCGAGACGCTCGGCGTGAACCTCAACACGATCGTGGCGAACGCCCGCACCGACGAGCTGCTGGAGGAGTCCCAGCGGCTGACCGCCGAACTCCAGGCCCGCTCGGCCGAGCTGCAGTCCCAGCAGGACGAATTGCAGCGCTCCAACGCCGAACTGGAGGAGAAGGCCACCCTGCTCGCGTCGCAGAACCGCGACATCGAGGCGAAGAACCTCCAGATCGAGCAGGCGCGGCAGGAACTGGAGGCCCGCGCCCAGCAGTTGTCGCTGGCCTCGAAGTACAAGTCGGAGTTCCTGGCCAACATGAGCCACGAGCTGCGCACCCCGCTCAACAGCCTGCTGATCCTCGCCCAGTTGCTGGCCCAGAACCCGTCGCGCAACCTGACCCCCAAGCAGGTCGAGTACGCGGGGATCATCCACTCGGCGGGCAGCGACCTGCTCCAGCTGATCAACGACATCCTCGACCTGTCGAAGGTCGAGGCCGGCAAGATGGACGTCGCCCCCGAGCGGGTGCCGCTGCGCCAGCTGATCGAGTACGTGGAGGCCACCTTCCGGCCGATGACGTCCCAGAAGGGACTGGAGTTCGCCGTCCGCACCGCGCCGGGCGCGCCCGGCGACCTGCTCACCGACGACTCCCGGCTGCGGCAGATCCTGCGCAACCTGCTCTCCAACGCGGTCAAGTTCACCGAACAGGGCGGCGTCGAGCTGGCCATCGAGCCGGCGGCCGACGAGGAGGTCCCGGAGGGCGTCGTGCGGGGCGGTGCCGTCGTGGCGTTCCGGGTACGGGACACCGGCATCGGCATCCCGGAGCAGCACCTGGAGACGATCTTCGGGGCGTTCCAGCAGGCGGACGGCACCACGAGCCGCAAGTACGGCGGGACCGGCCTCGGCCTGTCCATCACCCGGGAGATCGCGCACCTGCTCGGCGGTGCCGTGGCGGTGGACAGCACGCCCGGCCGGGGCAGCACGTTCACGCTGTACCTGCCGGTGGCCCGGCCGGACTTCGAGCAGTTGCTCGGCAGCGGCCGGCCCGCGCCGAAGGAAGCGGCCGAGCTGCTCCCCGCCGATGCGGCCGTCCAGGAGACCGTCGCACCGCAGCAGGCCCTTCCTGCCCGGCAGCGGCCGCGCCGGCTGCTCGTCGTGGAGGAGCGGTCGCGCGGGCTGCTGACCCTGGTCGCCGAGAGCGTGGTCGCCGAAGTGGCCCGGCACAGCCCCGACGACGGCTCCCCGCTGGCCGCGGTGGAGGTCATCACCGCCGTGGGGGCGCAGGAGGCGGCGGGCGCGCTGGCCGCCGAGCCGTGCCACTGCGTCGTACTGGACCTCGACATGCCCGACGGGGAGGCGGGCCGGTTCCTGCAGGCCCTGCAGGGCGACTCGGGCCTGGCGGGCGTCCCGGTGCTCGTCCACAGCGGCCGCAGGCCGGAGGTGGCCCGGGACGAGGCGCTGCGCTCGCACCGGGACGACGGGGCGCTGGAGTTCCTGTCCAGCCTGGACGAGCTGCGCGAGCGCATCGCGCTGCACCTGTCGGCCGAGGAGCCCGGGGACGTGCTGTCCCTGGTCCGGGGCGACGACCCGCAGGACCTCGCCCCGCCGGTCGACGACAGCTTCCGGGGTCATACGGTCCTGGTCGTCGACGACGACGCGCGCAACCTGTTCGCGCTGAGCGGGATCCTGGAGATGTACGGGTTCCGGGTGCTGCACGCGGAGAACGGGCGCAAGGGCATCGACACGCTGCTCGGCAACCCCGACATCGCGATGGTGCTGATGGACGTGATGATGCCGGAGATGGACGGCTACACGGCCACCGCCGAGATCCGCAAGCTGCCGCAGTACGCCGACCTGCCGATCATCGCCGTCACCGCCAAGGCGATGCCCGGCGACCGGGAGAAGTCCCTGGCCTCGGGCGCGAGCGACTACGTCACCAAGCCTGTCGACACCCACGACCTCATCGCCTGCGTCCGCCGCTGGCTGGCCGCGTGAACGCGCCCGCGCGCTCGCGCCGAGGAGCACCCCTATCGTGAGCACGACCGAGCAGTCACACGAGCCGGAGGGCATCGAACCGCGCCCGGAGCCGTCCGCGCCCGCCGGGGAGCCGCCCGCCGGCGATCCGGTGCCGGCCGGCGTCTCCCCCACCTCCCCCGTCGGCAGGCTCGCCGCCACCGTGGAGCGGCTGCGCCGCGAGGTGCGCGCCGCTCAGGCGGAGGCGGAGGGCCGGGCGCTGATCGAGCTGGCCAAGGGCATCCTGGTGGAGCGGCTGGGGTGCGGTCCGGCGCAGGCCGCCCGGCAGCTCGCCGAGCTGGCCGAGCAGGCCAAGGCGACCCCGCTGGAGTTCGCGGTGGAGGTCATCAACCAGGCCGCCCGCGACCGGATGTCGGAGATCACCAACACCTTCCTGGCCGCCGCCGCGGGTGCCGCCGAGCGTGACGCCGCGGCCGTGCGGCTGAGGGCGGCCGAGAGCGGGGCGCTGGCCGCGGACGACACGCAGTCCGTCGCCGATTCCCTGCTGGAGCACGCGCTGCGCCCGCTGGGCGCGGTGGCCGTGGCCGTGTGGGCCGCGGGCGCCGACGGCTCGCTGACCCTCGCCGGGAGCGCCGGGTTCTCCCCGACGGAGGCCACCCGGTGGCGCTATGTGCCGCCGGAGGTGGCGACGGTGGCGCGCCGGGGCCTGACCGAGCGCACCGGCCAGTGGTTCGGCTCCCTCGCCGAGACCGGGCTGCCCACCATCGGCCGGCACCTGTACCCGGACGGCGGCCGGGCGGCGCTGCCCGCGGGCACCGGGGGCCGCATCCACGGGGTGCTGGAGATCGCCTGGCCGGGGCCGCTGGAGCCGCAGCCGCCGCAGATCATGCGGCAGGTGGACGCCCTCGCCGAGCTGTGCGCGCACACCCTTGAGACGTACACCCTGCGCCGGGAGGCCGGGCAGGAACCCCGCGTCCTGCCCGACACCGCCGAGTTGATGGACCTCGCGGACGGGCTGCACGACCCCGCTCTGGTCCTGGTGCCGTACCTCGACGACTCCGGGCAGCTGGTCGACTTCCGCATCCAGCACATCAACAACCAGTTCCTGGACCCGGCCGGCCGGCCGCGGGCGGTGGTCAACGGTGCGCTGCTGCTGGAGGCGTACCCGATGGCCGCGGGCAAGAGCGAGCTGTTCCAGCGGGTGGAGCGGGTGTACGCCACGGGCGAGCCGTTCCGCGCCCGCCGCATGCAGCTGACCGCGCTCGTCGACCAGGTGTCGCTGTCGGCGGTCGCGGACATCAGCATCAGCCGGCACGGCAACAGCGTGCTGCTGATCTGGCGCATCGAGGACGAGACGGCGCGGCTGGCGAGCCTGCTCCAGCACGCCCAGCGCCTCGGCCGTATCGGCGGGTTCGAGGAGAACCTGCTCACGGGTGAGATCACCTGGAACGACCAGTTGTTCCACCTCTACGGCCGGCCCCCGACGAGCACGCCCGTCCCCCTGGAGGAGCTGACCGCGCACGCGCACCCCGACGACGCGGTGCCCATCGGCCGGTTCCTGCGCACGCTGCTGCACCAGCGGCGGCCCGCCTCGGCGGCCTTCCGGCTGCAGCGGCCCGACGGCGTGACCCGGCACATCCGCGTGGTCGCCGAACCGGTGCTGGACACCGACGGCCGGCTGTTCGTCGTGCGGGGCGCCTACCAGGACATCTCCGCCCAGCACTGGACGGAGGTGGCGCTCGCCGCGACCCGGGACCAGCTCGTGCACACCGAGCAGCAGGCCGCCGAGCGCAACCGGCTGACCCTGCAGTTGCAGCACGCCATCATGCCGCCGACCCGGACGCCGCTGACGGTGCCCGGCCTGGAGGTCGCCGTGCGGTACCGCCCGGCGGAGACCGAGCATCTGGTGGGCGGCGACTGGTACGACGCCGTGGTGCTGCCGTCCGGGCTGGTCCTGATGTGCGTGGGTGATGTCGCGGGCCATGGCATCGAGGCCGCCACCAGCATGGTCGTCCTGCGCAACGCGCTGCGCGGCCTGGCCGTGACCGGTGCCGGGCCGGGTCAGCTGCTGTCGTGGCTGAACATCGTGGCGCACCACCTGACCGGCGCGGTCACCGCCACGGCGGTCTGCGCGCTGTACGACCCCGACCGGCACACGCTGCGCTGGGCGCGGGCGGGCCACCTGCCGCCGGTCCTGGTCCGCGGCTCGGAGGCGGCGCCGCTGCCCCTGGTCAGGGGCCTGCTGCTGGGCGCGGTGCCGGAGGCCGTCTACGAGGAGGCGGAGCTGGAGTTCGCGCCGGAGGACACGCTGCTGCTGTACACCGACGGCCTGATCGAACGCCGCGACCGGTCCGTGGAGGAGTCCCTGGCCCATCTGCTGACCACGGCGCGCTCGGCGCCGAAAACCCTGGACCAGCAACTGGACGGCCTGCTGACCTATAGCCGATCGGACACGGACGACGACACCTGCATCGTGGGCATCCGGGTGGTGTGACCGCTGCCGGGGCCGCCGGGCCGGCCCCGGGGGGACGCGCGTGCACGGGCGCGTCCCGCGCGTGAGGGCGGCTCGCCCGGAGCGGACGAGCCGCGGCACGTCGGTGCCGGGCCGGTCGCCACCGGACCGCACGACCGGGAGGCGCGCCTCCGGCGGCGGCGGTGCCCGGGCGGCACCGCGGCACGAGTATGGCGCGCGCCACCGGCACCGGGGGGCGTGGTGGTACGACACCCGGTGCCGGGGTACGCGGGGCGGCATGATGAAACGCGCTGTGTGGCAGGGGCTCGTGGCGGGCGCGGCCGGGGTCGCGGTGATGACGCTGGGTGAGAAGGCCGAGCAGCGTCTGACCGGCCGGCCGGACTCGCATGTTCCGGCGCGCACGCTTCAGCGGCTGACGGGGATGCCCGAGCGGCCGGGGCGGCAGCCGTCGATGGTGAACCTGGTGATGCACTACGGGCAGGGTGCCCTGCTGGGGGTGGTGCGGTCGGTGATGGCGCAGGCCGGGCTGCGCGGGCCGGTGGCGTCGGCGCAGTTCGCCGTGGTGAGGCTCACCAACGACCAGATCCTGGAGAACGCCACCGGGGTCGGCGCGCCGCCGCGGACCTGGCCGCGCGAGGAACTGGTGGTGGACCTGTTGCACAAGGCCGTCTACGCCTTCGCCACCGGGGCCGTCGCCGACGCCCTGGCCGCCCGGTCCGGTCCCGGCCCCGGGCAGCGGCACGCCGCCGCGCGTCCGGGCCGGCACGCCGGCGTGGGGCCGCTCCCCCGCCGCGCGGCCTACGGCCGCTGAGCGTGCCCGGCGGCGGATCGGGGGAATCGGCCGCGAGCGGAGGGGTACCCCGGTGCGTGGGAAGCCGGCGGGCCGCCCGCCGGCCCAGGCGGAAGGAGCGGGTGACTCCATGGCCACTGCGGACGAGCCCACCGACGACGCGCTCGACCTCCATTTCATCGGCAACGCCACCGTGCTGCTGCGCTACGGCCCTCTGACGCTGCTCACCGACCCGAACTTCCTGCACCGGGGCGAGTACGCCTACCTCGGATACGGCCTGCTGAGCCGGCGCCTGACCGAGCCCGCCCTCGGCCCGCACGAGCTGCCCCGCGTCGACGGGATCGTGCTCTCCCACCTGCACGGAGACCACTGGGACCGCAGGGCCCGGCGGTCCCTGGACCGTACGATCCCGGTCCTCAGCACCCCCCACGCCGCGCGCCGCCTGAAGGTGCTGCACGGATTCCGGCGGACGGCGGGACTGCGGACCTGGCAGGCGTTCACCCTCCAGCGGCAAGGGGTACGGGCCACTGTCACCGCGCTGCCCGGCCGGCACGCCGGGCAGCCGGTGCTGCGCGGGCTGCTGCCGCCCGTGATGGGCAGCATGATCGAGTTCGGCCCCGTGGGCGGGCCGTCACGGCTGCGGCTGTACGTCTCCGGGGACACGCTCCTCTACGACGGCCTGGCGGAGATCGCCCACCGGTTCCCGGCCGCCGACCTGGCCGTCCTCCACCTGGGCGGCACCCGCCTGCCCGGCGGCTTCCTGGTCACCATGAACGGGACGCAGGGCGCCGAACTGGTCCGGCGTCTCGGGCCCCAGGCCGTGCTGCCCGTGCATTACGAGGACTACACGGTGATGCGCTCGCCCCTGTCCGCCTTCCTCGCCGAGGCCGGCAGGCTCGGCCTGGACGACCGGATCGTGCCCTGTCCGCACGGCGGCCGGGCGCGTCTGACCGCCGGCCCCGGAGCACTGCCCGTCGTGCGGTGAGCGGCGCCGTTCCCGTCAGGCTGCCGGGGTCCGGGGGACCCGGGTGGCCCGGCGGTCGGCCCGCAGCCGGTCCAGGAGGGCGTCGGCCGCGGCGAGGGCCTGGTCCACCGACTCGGTGACGGTCAGGGCGCACAGCCTGCGGGAGGTGACTTCCAGTTCGCGGCTCGAATGACCGGTGGGTTGCAGGTCGTGGCGGAAGCGAGCCTCGGCATAGCGCGCCAGTACCGCTCGTAGTTCCTTCT
Organism: Streptomyces sp. NPDC104831; assembly: GCF_055583025.1. Lineage (NCBI taxonomy): Bacteria > Bacillati > Actinomycetota > Actinomycetes > Kitasatosporales > Streptomycetaceae > Streptomyces > Streptomyces sp. NPDC104831. Next base: position 75,068 of record NZ_JBVJOT010000006.1, on the reverse strand, counting down.
CCGCAGGCGGCAACACAGCCACAACCCCTCTCCCAACACGGACCGTCGTACCGGGCCCCACGTCTGTGAGCGCACCCTCCGGTGGCTCTCCCCAGGGGGCGTCTGCCCCGGCCCGCTCACCGTATGCACGGTTCCCCCGGCCAAACGCGCGGCGTCCGCGCGGTGTTCTCGGGTGTTGCCGGCCGGCCGCGCCTCCCGCTCCGGAACCCGGCCCTCAGCCAGTCCGCCAGAAGTCCAGCAGGGCGGTGACGAGTGCTTCGGGAGCCTCTTCGGCCATGTGGTGCCCGGATTCGATCGGGGCGCCGTCCAGCCGGCCCGCCACCCAGTCGCGCCAGACACCCGGCACATCACCGTAGAGGCCGGTCATGTCGTCGCGGGTGGCCCACAGCACCTGTACGGGACAGCCGATGCGCCGGCCGGCCCGCCGGTCGGCGTCGTCGTGCTCCCGGTCGATGCCGAGTCCGGCGCGGTAGTCCTCGCACATGGCGTGCACGGTGGCCGGGTCGTGGATGGCTCGGCGGTAGTCGTCGTACGCCTCGGCGCCCATCTGCTCGGCGGTGGCCTTGTACCAGGCGTCCGGATCGGCGTTGATGACGCGTTCGGCGGGCTTGTCGGTCTGTCCGAGGAAGAACCAGTGCCACCAACTGGCGGCGAAGGTCGCGTCGCAGCGCCGTAGTGCCTCCCCGATGGGCACGGCGTCCAGCACGCTGACGGCGGACACGGCTTCCGGGTGGTCCAGGGCGAGGCGTGTGGCCACATAGGCGCCCCGGTCGTGGCCGACGACGGCGAACCGGTCGTGTCCGAGGCCGCGCATCACCTTGAGCATGTCGCCGGCCATGGCGCGCTTGGCGTACGGACTGTGCCGCCCGTCGGTCGGGGGCTTGTCGGATTCGCCGTAGCCGCGCAGGTCGGGGCAGACCACCGTGTGCCCCGCGGCGGCCAGCGACGGGGCCACGCGGTGCCAGGTGGCGTGGGTACGCGGGTGGCCGTGGAGGAGCAGGACCGCGGGGCCGCTGCCGCCGTGGCGCACCCGCAGCCGGACGCCGTCGCCCTCACGACGTGTCAGCTCGAACCCGTCGAACATGAACTCTCCTCCGGTGCCGGGGACATCACGGCTCGCCTGCCCCGGCACGCTTCCCGCACACGGCGGTGCCGCCGGCCGCGTGCGCCGCGCTCACGCGGCGCCGTCCTGCACCGCGGCGTCCCGCCACTCGCTGGGCGAGCGGCCGTAGACGGACTTGAAGGCGCGGCTGAAGTGCGCGGCGTTCTTGAATCCCCAGCCCCGGGCCACCGCGGAGATCGTGCGGCCGGCGCGTCCGCGGCGCAGCAGTTCGCGGGCGCACTCCTCGATCCGCCGCTGCTGGATGAGCCGGTGCACGGTGGTGTCCTCGTCCTCGAACAGCGCGTGCAGGTAGCGCAGCGAGATGCCGTGGGCCTCGGCGACCCTGGCGGGTGACAGTGCGGGGTCGCGCAGGTGCGCGTCGATGTGGGCGCGGATCGCGGTCAGCAGCAGGGCGCGGGGGGTGTCCGGTGCGCTGTCGCCGTGTCCGCCCGCCTGCTCGTCGACGAGCGTGGCGACGAGGTCCGCGAGGTGGCCGCCGAGACGCTCCTTGACGTGGTCGGCGAAGGCGGTGGTGCCGGACGCCAGCTCGGTGGCGAGCGGACGCAGCAGCGCCGCCACGCCCTCGCCCGCGGGGATGGCGCGGCCGGTGACCTGCCGGACGCGGCCCGCGGACGGCCCCAGGGAGCGTTCGGGCATCCGCAGGGCGTACAGGTGGAACGGTGTCCGCTGGTCCAGCGCGAAGGGCCGGCTCAGGTCGAGCAGGGCCAGCTGACCGGCGCGTACGACGTCCGCGCGGCCGTCCTGCCGGATGGCGCCGGTGCCCTCCTCCTGCACGAGCAGGACCAGGCGGCCGTCCTCGGCGGCGGGTTCGGGGCGGGCCGGGCGGCTCAGCCGCAGCGGGGCCGCCCGCATGGACAGCAGCCGCAGCCGGCCCGCGTCGTCCGAGCCGAGCGTGCCCCGGAAGTCCGCGGTCCCCGAGGGGAAGGTCATCTCCACGGGTGCCAGCCGCCCCCGGACCGCGCGTTCCCACTCCCGGGCCCGGTCCGCCCCCGGTGCCGGTGCTGTCCTCGTCTCGTTCCGCACGGTGTCCCCTTCCGGTCCTCCGGCCCTGGCGGGACGGATGTGTCACGCCTTCAGCCTCGTCGGGGGCGCCGGGGAGGGGTTAGGTCATGTGACCTGTCCCGGGGGGTGCGTGTGACCTGTCCCGGGTGCGTGTGACCTGTCCTGGACGGCGGATGTGACCTGTCGCGGGGCGTGGTCGACGTGCTGCGCGGCCCGGTACGGCCGGCTCGCGGGTGCCGCCTACGCGGTGCCGCGCTCCAGGGCACGCGCCAGGGCGGCGCGTGAGGCGATGCCCAGCTTGGGGAAGACCTTCGCCAGGTGCCCGCCGACGGTGCGCGGGGACAGGCTGAGCCGGGCGCCGATCTCCTTGTTGGTGAGCCCGTCCGCGGCGAGCCGGGCGATGCGCAGTTCCTGCGCGGTGAGCGCGTCGCGACCGCCCGCCCCGCCGTCGACGGAGCGGAGTTCGCGTGCGGCGCGCTCGGCCCAGGGGACGGCGCCCAGCGCGCGGAAGGCCTCCAGGGACTGCTGGAGGACCTCGGGCGCCTGCGGGCGGCGGCGGTCGCGCAGCCAGGTGCCGTGGGCCAGCCGCAGCCGGGCCAGCTCGAACACCCACTGGTCGGCGCCGGGCACGGCGTACGCCGCCTCGTAGAGCCTGTCGGCCTCGTCGTCGGCGGCGGCCAGCGCCCGGGCGGCGGCCAGCAGGAACGCGTGGTGCGGGGAGATGTCGCCCATGCGCGCCGCCTCGCCCGCCGCCACGTGCGCCCGTGCCCGCGCGGTCCGGCCGGTGCGCAGCGCCGCGTCCACGAAGTCGAAGAACGGCAGGTGGAACCAGGGCAGGCCGGGCGGCAGGACGCCGGGCGGGGTCAGGCCGGCCAGGGCGGTGTACGCCTCCTCGTCGCGGCCGTGCCCGAGGGCGGCCAGGGCCCGCAGATGGGCGAGGTGGTCCGTCACGAACTTCATCCGGACCCGTTCGGCCAGGGGCCGGATGGCGCGGTCCACCGCGAGCAGGGCCTCCTCGTCGCCGCGTCCGGCGAGGAAATGGGCGTAGTGGTGCCGGAAGAGCAGGGCGTTGCAGTGGTAGCCGAGGGCGTCGGCCGCCTCGGCCTCGCGCAGGCACACCTCCGCCTGGTCCCAGTGGCCCCGCAGGTAGTTCTGGTAGCCGCCGGCCTTGGCGATGCTGCCCTGGGTGGCGTAGGCGTGCTGGCCCAGGAAGCGGCGCCACAGGGACGCGTCGGCCATGTCGACCGCGGCGGCGGTCCACAGCAGCAGCCATGCCGCCCCCGCCTGCTGTTCCTGGCTCATCGTCGCGGCCATGGCGCGCAGTTCGGTGCCCGTGCCGTGCGCGGTGCGGGCGGGGTCGGACCAGGCCCGGCGGCACAGGTCGGCCAGTGCGGAGACCTGGTGCCGGTGGGCGCGCAGGGCTGCCCAGCCGCGCGCGTCGGAGGTGTACACCGTCGCCAGCAGCAGCTTGAAGTAGACCTGTTCGGCGAGGTCGTCGAACGGTCCGGTGCCGGGTCCGGTGCGGGACAGGGCGTCGAGGGCCTGTGGCAGGAGGGTGAAGGACGACTCGAAGTCGACGTGGTGGCTCTGGTCGACGTAGACGACGGCGTAGGCGTACAGCGGTGCGCTGTCGACGGGGACGGGGGCGCGGCGCAGTTCCTCGACCAGTTTCGCCGCGTACGGCAGCCGTCCGCCGCGTGCGGCCATGGCGGCGGCCCAGGTCAGGCGGCGGGCGCGGGTCCCGGCGGCGGTGCTGAGGGCCGCCGCGCGGTGCAGCAGGAGGGCGCCCTCGGCGTCGCCGCCGCGCAGGGCGAGCCGGCGGCCGGCTTCCTGGAGACGTCCGGCCAGCGCGTCGTCGGGCAGCACGGTCGCGTCCGCCTCGTGGCCGAGCGCCCGGGGGTCGTCGTGCGGCAGGGCGGCGGCGAGCCGGCGGTGGGCGGCCCGTCGTTCGGGCCCGGAGGCTCGGGCGACGACGGCGCCGCGCACCAAGGGGTGCCGGAAGGTGAGCCGGCCGTCCGGTTCCAGCCGGGCCAGGCCGCTGGTCTCGATCTCGTCGAGCACGTCGTCGGCGCGCCGCGGGTCGAGCCCGTCCAGCAGGGCCGGGGTCACCCAGATCGCGGCCGTGCCGCCCAGCGCCGCGTACAGCAGCACGTGGACGGCCTCGGCGGACAGGCGGTCCAGCCGTGGGGCGAACAGCCGCTCCAGCCGGTGTCCGAGGGGGAACCTCCTCGGCAGCGGCATGACGCCGCGGGCCTGGTCGGGGTGGAGGTGCACGGGCAGTTCGACCAGCGCCAGCGGGTTGCCGGCCGCTTCCTGGAGGATGCGCTCGGCCGTGGTGACCGCGAGGTGCGGGTGCCGGGTGCTCAGGAGTGTGCGGGCGTGCTCCCCGTCCAGTGCGGTGAGGTCCACGACGGTGCCGGGCCGGCCCTCGGCCGTGGGCCCCTCGGGGCGGCCCGCGCTGACGAAGGCCAGCGGCACCTCGGCGGTGCGGCGTTGGAGGAACGCGAACACGGCCGCGCTGGAGGAGTCCACCCATTGCAGGTCGTCCACGAGGACCAGCACGGGACGCATGCGTGCCTCGCCCGCGAGGAGCGCGAGCACGGCGGCGCCCACGAGGAAGCCGCCCCGGACCGGTTCGGCGGCCTCCCCGAGGGCGAAGGCCAGGGCCCGCCGCTGCGGCTCGGGCAGCGCGCGCATGCGGCTCGTGAGCGGCCACAGCAATTGGTGCAGCGCGCCGAACGCCACGCCGGCCTCGGCCTCGGAGCCCACCGCGCGCAGCACGGTGAAGCCCAGGGCACGTGCCTCGGCGTGGGCCCAGTCCAGCAGGGCCGTCTTGCCGATGCCGGGCGCCCCCTGCAAGAGGGTGCCGGTACCGCCGCTGCCCGACCGGGCACCGTCCAGCACCCGGCGCAGCAGGGCCTGCTCGGCTCCGCGCCCGGCGAGCGCGGGACGGTCCCGCACCGGACGCCCCGCGGCCGGGAGACCGCCGACGGGAGGGGCCTGGGGCACGGGACCCGCCGGGTCGGACCCGGCCGACGCGAAGACGGCCCGCGGGGGCGGGACCACGGCCCTCCCGGACGGCGGCACCACGGCCACCGGGGACGACCCGGCCGGCGCGGGCGGCGCCGCGGCGCCGTGCGGGGGCGGCACGGCGGCCCCGGACGGCATTCCATCCGCCCCGGCCAGCGGAGCAGCGGCATACGGAGGCGACACGGACGCTCCGGGCAACGGCACACCAGCCTCCGACGACGGCCCACCCGACCCGGCCGGCGGTGCTGCGGCTTCCGGCGGCGGCCCGGCCGTCCCGGGCCACGCCGCGCCGGCCCCCGGGTGCACCGGGGCCGTGCCGCCCGGGATCCCCGTGGGGGCGCCGTCAGGCCGCACGGGACGTGTCCCGGCCGGTACCGGTGACGGTGCGCCCGGTACCGGCCGCCGGTGCGGTGGCGGTGATGCCGGAAGGGGCGCCGTGGGCATCGCCCGGCGTTCGGCCCGTCGTACCCGGCTGTTGCCCGCCCCGCGTCCGGTCCGCCGTGCTCAGCTGCCGCCATTCGCGCGGCGAGTGCCCGTACGCCCGGCGGAAGGCCCGGCTGAAGTGGGCCGGGTTGACGAAGCCCCAGCGGTGCGCCACCGCGGCCACGGCGGGCGCGGCCCGGCCGCCGCGGGCCAGTTCCCGCGCGCACTCCTCCAGCCGGCGCCGCTGGACGAGCCGCGCGACCGTGATGCCCTCCTCCTCGAACAGCCGGTGCAGGTAGCGCACGGAGATGTGGTGGGCCGTCGCCACCGTCTCCGGCGTCAGCCCGGGGTCCTCCAGATGGCGGTCGATGTGGTCGCGGATGCGCAGGACGAGTTCGCCGCGTCCGCTGTCGGCGCCGCCGGACGGACCGCGCTCGGCCACCAGGGTGCCGAAGAGGTCCTCCACGCCGGCCGCGAGCCGTGCCGCGACGGCGGGGCCGTAGGAGTCCGCCGGGTCGAGGAGGCGGGTGAGGAAGGGGCCGAGGACGGCGCCGATCCCGTCCGTTCCGCTGACGGCGGTCGCCGTGACCGCGCGCAGTTCCTTGTCGGACACGTCCAGCCCGCGGCGGGGCAGGTGGACGATGTGGCAGGCGAACCGCTCGGGGAAGTCCAGGGTGTACGGCCGGGCCGTGTCGTAGACGAGGAGGTCGCCGGCCTCGGCGACCGCGCTGCGGCCGTCCTGGACCAGCGTCACCGTACCGGCCGTCAGGACGAGCACCGCCACGCACGGGACGCCCGGCCCGCCCCGGCCCACTCGCTGGGCGTCGGCCTGGAGGGAGCAGACGGGCAGGTGCCCGAGGCGGCCGCCGGTGACCCGGCCGGTGAAGGCCGCGCTGCCGCGCGATGTCACCGCCATCGGGGTCGGGGCCGTGGCAAGGGCGGCCCGCCAACGGTCGACTCTGTCCCCGACCGGCACCATGTCCGTCGACAGCACGAGGTCCACCCGGCTCTCCTCTCTCTCCTCAGGGGGAATCAACCAGCCGGCGGTACCGCGCACCAGGCACTCTCCAGGCAGAAACAGGCAGTGCCGGAATGTGCGCGCGGGGAACAGTGCCGTGCGCGCAGGGGCAAGTCCGGCCGGTGGCCGGCACATAGGGTGGCGGGGCCGCCTTCGCCGGGCGGTGGTCGTGGTCAGGGCGCGTCCAGGCGGGCGAGCCGGGAGCGGGCCTCGGCGATCCGTCGCGGGTCGGCGCCGGGTCCGAGGGCGATGCAGCGTGCGAACGCCTCGCGGGCCTCGGCCTCGCGGCCGGCGTCGAGGAGTATGTCACCGAGGGAGCGGAGATAGCGGCTCTCCAGGGCGATGTTGCCGTCGGTGCGGCACAGTTCGACGGAGGTCCGCAGGTGCCGTACGGCTTCTTCGCAGCGGCCCAGGCGGGCGCAGGAGCGGCCGAGTCCCGCGAGGGCGTTGACGCGGGTGACGGCGGCGATGTGCGGTTCCAGGCGGTCGCCGGCCTCGTCGAGCCGGGCCAGGGCCCGCCGGTACGCCTCGGCCGCTTCCTCGCTGCGGTGGACGCCCTCCAGGTCCAAGGCGCGGCCGAGCAGCGCCTGGAGCATGCCGGGCAGGTCCCCGGCGGCGTCGAACAGGGTGATGGCCCGGGAGTTGTGGTCGAAGGCCGGGCCGGTCTGGCCGAGCAGGTGGTGGGCCCAGCTGGCGTAGTGGTTCGCCCACGCCTCCTGGACGCGGTCGCCGGCCCGGCGGGCCGCGGCGAGCGCGCGGGCCGAGTACTCCAGGCTGTCCCGTGGTCTGCCCTCGCACAGGAGCACGGCCCAGGCGTAGTAGTTGAGCTGGGTGGCTTCGAGCAGCGGGTCGCCGAGCGCCTCGGCGGCGCGGACGGCCATCTCGAAGACCTCCGGCCAGTGCCCCCAGAAGATCCACTGGTCGGAGAACCAGTGCAGGGACTCGGCCACCTCGACGACGGTCGCGTGGTCGCCGTCCGCGGCGGCGGCGTGCAGGGCCGCCAGCCAGTTGGGGGCCTCGGCCTGGAGCCATTCGCGTGCCTTGTCGGCGCTGGCGAGGTCCACGGTGCCCTGCCAGGTGGGCGGCGGCGCGCCGTGGTCGGGTTCGTACCACCGGCCGGCCACGACGGCCGTCTCGAGCAGCCAGTGGAACATCGAGCGGCGGGCCCGCTCGACGTCCTCGGCGTCGTCCTCGGCGGCGAGCCGGCTACGGCCGTACAGGCACAGCAGGTCGTGCAGCCGGTAGCGGTCCCCGGTGGCGCCGAGCAGGCCCGCCTCCACCAGTTCCTCCAGGGTGTCCTCGGCGTCGTAGAGGTCCTGGCCGGTGAGGCGGGCGGCGCCGGCGGCGCCCGTGTCGGGGCCGGGGATCAGGGAAAGGCGCCGGAACATGCGGGCGGCCGCGGGGGTGAGCTGGCGGTAGGACAGGTCGAAGGCGCTCGCCACCCGTATGTCGCCCGCTGACAGCGCGTCCAGACGGCGCTCCTCGCGGGCGAGCCGGTCCGCGAGCCGGCGCACGCTCCAGCCGGTGCGGGTCGCCAGCCAGTTGCCGGCCACCCGCAGGGCGAGCGGCAGACAGGCGCACAGCCGGGCGACCTCGCGCAGGGCGTCCGGTTCGGCCGTCGCGCGGTCTTCGCCGACGAGCGAGGCGAGGAAGGCGGCGGCTTCGGCGGCGTCGAGCCGGCCGAGCGGCAGGCGGTGCACGTCGTCGAGCCCGGTGAGCATGCGGCGGCTGGTGACGAGGACCAGCGTGCGGCCGGAGCCGGGCAGCAGCGGACGTACCTGGGCCTCGTCGCGGGCGTTGTCGAGCACCAGCAGGCAGCGGCGGTCGGCGAGCACCTGCCGGTAGAGGGCCGGGTGGGACTGCGGGCCGGACTTGGCGAGGTCGCGGTCGGGCACGCCGAAGGCCTTGAGCACCCGGACCATCAGCTCCGAGGCGGCGGGCGGGGTGCGGTCGGTGCCGCGCAGGTCCACCATGAGCTGGCCGTCCGGGAAGCGGTCGGCGAGCCGGCGGGCGGCGCGCAGGGCGAGGGTGGTCTTGCCGGTTCCGGGCGCGCCGTGGACGGCGACGACGACGGGCTGGGTGGTCGCGGTCCCGGTGTCCGCCTCGGTGTCGTCGTCCGCGGGGGGTGGTCCGGCTAGTTTCTCCAGTTCCGCCAGTTCGTCCGCGCGGCCCACGAAGTCGTCGACGCCACGGGGGAAGGAGCGCACGCCGACGGGGCTGTATCCGGGGGTACGCCCGGCCCGGGCGGCGGCGAGCAGCCGCTCGCGTTCGGTGTCGTCGAGCCCCAGCCCGTCGGCGAGCGCGGCGACCGTCCGCCGCTGCGGGGCGGCCCGGCGCCCGCGTTCCAGGTCGCCGATGCCGCGTACGCTGACGCCGGACGCGTCGGCCAGAGCCTCGATCGTCAGCGACTTCTCCAGCCGCATCTCCCGCAGCAGAGCCCCGAAAACCACCTCTTGTGCGGACATTACCGCCCCCTCCACCCCACTGATTACTTGAACATTGTACGAGATGGGTGGAGCGCTTCTGATCAAGGAAGGGAAGGGACGGCCCGGGACCCGCCTTCCGCGGACCCTCCCTCGCGCAGGGCCGGGAGCACCTCCGCCAGGGGGCCGGCCGGCGCCGGCTCACCGGTCGGTGAGGTCCGCCGGACGCCGGCGGCGGGGGCGTCCGGCTCGGACCGCCTACCGCACGTGGCAGGCGGCCACCTCCTTGCGGCCGGTTCTGCCTTGCCGGTACGCCCCGCACCGGAGGGCGACCTTGGAGCCCTGCTCCGACTGGCGCAGGATGACCAGGGTCTTGTCCCGCGGCGGCATGTTGCCCTGCCCGTAGGAGATGTAGCCGGTCGCGCCGTCGAAGGTGATGCCGCTCTTCAAGGCCGTGAGCATGGCGTCGGGGTCCACGCCGCCCTGACCGGAGAGGGCCATGTCGGCTGCCCGGGAGAGGACGTGGAAGGCGTCATAGGACACCGCGGAGTGGCCGTCGTCGCGCCAGGGGTCGTCCTTGGAGGGGCCGCGCACGAAGGCGTCGTACTTGACGAGGAACTGCCTCGTCTTGTCGTCGGCGGCACTGTCGTCGGCCGGCAGCCGGTGCGCCGAGTAGTACAGCCGGAGCCAGTCCTTGTCGTTGAACTCGCCCGTGAGCACCACGTTCGTGAGTTCGTTGCCGCCGAGCATGGTGATGTCGCGGTCGATGCACGTCCCCTGCGTGTCCAGGGCGTTGACGAAGGCGACGAAGTCACGGGCGCGCGCGGACCAGTAGACGACCGTCGGTTCGGAGCCGCGCAACGCGTCGCACACCGTAGCCGCGAGATCGTGCGCGCTGCTGATCCGCGGCGTGCCCGCGGGCGCGCCCTCGAAGTCGCCCGCCTGGGAGAAGTTGACCAAGTGCGTGTCGCCGTGGAAGTGTTCGCGGAACTTGTCCGCGAGGCTCTTGCTGTACAGGTCCGCCGAACTCTGGATCACCACGGCCTCCTTGGCCGGTTCACAGCCGCCGTCGGCGCGCGCCATGATGGGGAAGCCGGTGGCGAAGTTCGCCTCGATGTGCGCTTCGGTGCTGTTGAGCGGCGTGAGGGGCCAGTAGTTGGCGCTGACCAGCATCTCGTCGGCGGTGGCGGTGGTGCCGATCACGGGAAGTTCGGCCTGCTTCAGGATGTCCAGGGCCCTGAGCGTCGTCTCCTTGCTCTGGGCGAAGCCGAGAACGCCGATCACCTCCTCGTACTCCTTGCCGTCCTTGCCGTCCTTGCCGTCCTTGCCCGGCCGGCCGTGCCTGACCTCGTCGACGAGCTTGCGTGCCTCCTGTTCGGCGTTCTCGAAACCCTTGCCGGTCGTGACCACCCTGACGCGCAGCGGCACCCGCGAATCGTCGGCGACCGCGTACGTGTTCAGATCGTGCTGCCACATGGCGATGCCGCGCAGCTCCGGGATCGTTCCGTCGAACAGGGTGTCCGTCTTCGAGGTCGGCCCGTCCGACGTGAACGCGACGACGGTGCGCACGGTCCGGCCCCGCGCCACGAAGGCTTCGGCCTCCCGGTTCTGTGCGTCGATCTTCGCGAGGGTCTCGTCGTACCACTGCTTCGGGCGCAGCGGGACGGGCTGGGAGTACCTGCTCCCGGCGACCGGCATGTCACCGGCGGCGCAACTCCTCGACTCCCGCTCCACCGGCCCGAGGTACACCGCGCCGCCGACCCCGAGGAGTCCCAGCGCCAACGCGGTGCCGCCGGCCACGCCCGCGGTCATCGTGCGTCCGCCGACGCGGTACGACGTCGGAGATGTCGGACGGATGAACAGCCCCTCCCTGGTGAAGGGTTCCTCCCTCAGCCGCACCAGGACCACGCCGGGGTCGGACTGGTGCAGCAGCCGTCCCGCCGAGGTGAGGCTGGACGCCGCCGGGTCGCCGAGGTTCTGCAGCAGCTGCCGGGAGGGCGTGCCGACCGCGATGACCAGGGGGCCCGCCGCCCGTGCGGTGTTCCTCCGCTCCTGGTGGAACGAGCGCAGGAAACGCTCCACCGCCTCGGCGCCCGGCCTCTCCTCCCGGGGCAGCGGAACCAGGATGACGGGACGTGCGGTGCGGCGGCGTTGCAGGGGCCGCACACTGCCGACCTTGGGTGTCTTCAGGTCTTCCAGCAGGGCGCGCGTCAGGAGCGATTCGAGGGCGGACAACGACTCCCGGTGCCGGGGGTGGTCGGGCGGCAGCACGAGCCGTGACACCTGACGGTCGGCCACCTCGTCCATCACCGCGAACAGGGTCTCGGCGTCTCCGGACATGCCGAGCATGCCGCCGAGCCAGCGTTGACGGGCCGGGCGGAACACGCGCGGGGCGCGCAGCAGCCCGCGGGTCTTGCGCCGCTCCCAGCACCAGCGGGGAAACGTCCGGGTGATGCCCTGCCACAGGGACCCGAGCAGCCAGCCGCGGATGCCGCCGACCGGTGGCGACTCGCTGCCGCCGAGCGCCCACAGGAAGACCTGCAGGCGTCCCTCGCGCCGCAGTTGGCGGTGCATCCGCAGTTGGCCGTGCGCGTGGTCGCGCAGTACGTCCGCGCCCGGGGCCCGCCGTTCGTCCGCGTGTTCCCTGATGTAGCCGACCGAGTCCCACAGCGGCCAGAAGCCGGGCAGCCGGTCCGGTGTCATGTGTTTGGGCTTGCCCAGGGCCAGTCCGCGGGCCGCCGCGCCGGAGAGCAGTTCGGAGCCGTCGTCGGCCGTGGGGATCGCGTACGGGACCAGCTTCACGTCCTGCTGGCCGCGCAATGCCTGCTCCAGCGCTCCTGTCAGTCTCCGGACGCGGCTGTCGTACTCGGCGGCATCCCCTGCGACGTCCAGGATCACCAGCGGCGGTGTGTGCGCGAGCATCTCCCGCTCGGCGGGCGACACCGCCTGGCGGAATTCCCGGACGAAATCGTCCGCGCCCTCGTCGTCCGGGAAACCGCTCGGTAAGCGGTCGGATCCGGCCATGGAAGATCCCCCTCAGTCCTCCTCGGCGGGTCACGTCATCCGGCCCGCCGCCTCCACGCAGGGGGAGAGAGTACTGGTAATGCCGCCTTTCTCACACCGGATCGCGAAAAGCGCTCCGGCCACCGGAAATAACGCCGGGCCAGTGTCTGCAATTATGCGAGTGGGCCGTATTCGGCAAGCACGTGTGGTCGCCGGAACTCCTCCCGGGCAAGGGTCAGCGCGCGAAGACCGTACTCGCCAGAAGGACGTGGACGGCGGTGCCGCCGAGAATGCTCGACAGCGCGTTGCGGCGCCACAGGTGCAGGCCGACGGTGACGGCCAGGGCGGCCGACGGGGCCACGGCGCGGGCCTCGGTCACCGGGACGTCGTGCAGGCAGTAGACGAGGAGGATCACCATGACACCCGCGGGCATGCGGGTGCTGAGGAAGCGCACGGTGGCGCTGGCGCGCAGCGGAGCCAGCGCCGCGAACGGCAGGGCGCGCAGGGCCCAGGTGACGGCGGCGGAGACGAGGATCGCGGCGACGGCGTGGCCGGTGTCAGGCATGAGCGGTCTTCCTGCCGGTGGCGAGGTGGCGGGCCAGGAGGGCGGCGGTGAACAGCGCGAAGGCGACCAGCAGCATCCGCGACGGGAACAGCAGCCGGGCGGCCAGGGCGCTGAGCAGGGCCAGCGAAGGGGTGGGCAGATCACCGCGCAGCTCCCGCGCGGCATCGAGGGCGAGCACGGTGAACAGGGCGGTCAGCGCGAAGTCCAGGCCGGTGACGCTGTCGGGCACGAGGAAGCCGAGCAGGGCTCCGGTCGTCGAACTGCCGGCCCAGTACAGGTGCAGCAGGAACTGGAACCACAGGAGGCGCGGGCCGGACCAGGAGCGGGCCCGTTTCCCGGTGGCCAGCGCGTACGCCTCGTCACACAGCGTGAAGGTGCTGTAGGCCCTGCCGAGGCGGCCCCGCACCCGGTCGAGGGGGAAGGACAGCGCGTAGAAGACGTGCCGGACGTTCACCAGGAACGCGGACGCCGCGATGCCGGCCAACGGGACCGCGGCGGTGACCATCCCGATGAGCAGGAACTCGAACGATCCGCCGAAGACCAGCGTCGCGGACAGCCCCGCCCACCACCAGTCCAGACCCGCCTGTGTCGCCAGAGCGCCGAAGGCGAGTCCGAGCGGAAGGAATCCCAGGCCCACTCCGGTGGAGTCCCTGAAGGCCGCGGCCGCCTGCGACAGTGCCGTGGACGGGATGACGGGACCGGGCCGGGGGCCGCTGCCGGTGGCGACAGGAGGTGCATCCATGGAGTAATTTTATGAAGAATCGCGCGTTATATGGTTGCCCGTCTTTGCCTTAGGATCGCGGCGTGAGCAATAAAATCACCCTCGATGCGGTCGATCGAGAAATTCTGTTTCATCTGCGTGAGGACGGGCGGCTGACCAACGTCGAACTGGCCAAGCGGGTCGGCCTCACCCCTCCGCCGTGCCTGCGCCGGGTCAAACGGCTGGAGGAGGCCGGGGTCATCACGGGCTACCGGGCCGTCATCAACCCCGAGGCCGTGGGCCGCGCCTTGGAGGTCCTGATCGACGTGGAGATCTACGCCCAGGACCGCAAGAGCTTCGAGGAGTTCGAGGACACCGTGGCGTCGTACGAGGAGGTCGTCGAGTTCCGCCGCATGTACGGACGCCCCGACTACTTCATCCGCGTGGCCGTCGCCGACCACGCCGCCTACGAAGCGTTCCTCACCGGCAAGCTCAGCTGCCTGCCCGCCGTCCGGCGCCTGGAGTCCCACCTGACCATGAAGGAGATCAAGACCATCGGGTAGGGCGGCACCACCGGATCCCTATTACGTATGTTGACATAGTTATTTTCTTATACCTATGCTGCGTGCCATGGATCAGCGCAGCGTGTCCGCTCAGGACATTCGCCAGGTGGCCTCGGGCCTCGTGGCGTCCCTGCCCGCGCTGTCCCGCGCCCTGGACCGGCGAGTCGGCCGGGAATATCCCCACCCCAAGCCTCCCGAGGCCCAGCTCGCCCTGCTGCGGCACGTCGAGGCCCATGACGGAGTGACGGTGCGCAAGGCCGCCGAGTCCCTGCTGATGAAGCCCAGCAACGTCAGCGCACTCGTGTCGCAGCTGACCGAGCAAGGTCTGCTGGAGCGCCGGCAGGACCCCGCCGACAAGCGGGTCGCGCACCTGCACCTGACCGAGCGGGCCAGGCTCGAGCTGAGCGGGGTCCACCGGCTGATGAGCGCCCACGTCACGGCCGCGTTGAGCACGATGACCGACGGCGATCTGAAGGCCCTCGGCGCGGCCCTGGGGTCGCTGAACGCGCTCGCGGAGCGCCTCAACTCCGACCGGTGACGACCCGTACCGGCCCCATGGGGGTCCGGTACGCGCGTTGAGGGGCCTTTCGGGCTCGCCTCCCACCGTGTCGCCCCTTTCGGGTTTCCTGTTTCCGCCCCGTGGTCCCGGCGACGTCGGCTGCGCCTGCCTCTCGCACGGACGTCCCTGCCGTCCGGACCCGGGCACCCTCATGAAGGACTGAATCGTCATGCCCTCCGAAGTTCCGAGTTCCCCCGCGCCCGTCGACGGGGCGCAGCACGCGGACCGCCCGCGCGGTCCGCGTGCCAACCCGTGGCTGTCCCTGATCGCCGTCGCGTTCGGGCTGTTCATGGTCGGCCTCGACGGCTCGGTCGTCTCCATCGCCAACCCCGAGATCGGCCGGGACCTGAACGCCGGCACCGCCGACCTGCAGTGGGTGACCAACGCCTACCTGCTGGCCCTCGCGGCGGCCCTGATACTCGGTGGCAAGCTCGGGGACCGGTTCGGGCGCCGCACCTTCTACCTGATCGGCGTCGCGGGTTTCACGGTGGCGTCCGTCGCCATCGGGCTCACCGGCTCCATCGGGGGCGTCATCGCCTTCCGTGCCGTGCAGGGCTTCTTCGGGGCCCTGCTGATGCCCAACACCCTCGGCATCCTGCGGGCCGTCTTCCCGCCGAAGAAGTTCGGCATGGCGGTCGGCATCTGGGCCATGGTCTCCTCCGTCTCCACGGCCCTCGGCCCCATCGTGGGAGGCGCGCTCGTCGAGCACGTGAACTGGGAGTCCGTCTTCTACATCAACGCCCCCATCGGCGTCATCGCCCTCGTGTTCAGCGTCGTCGTCCTGCCGCAGAGCAAGAACACGGCAGCCGCCCAGCAGAGGTTCGACATACCCGGCGTCGTGCTGCTGGCCGTCAGCCTGCTCGCCGTGGTGTTCGGCGTGGTCAAGGGCGAGACGTGGGGCTGGACCTCGGCCGGCACCCTCGGTGCCATCGCGGCCGGCGTCGTGCTGCTGCTGCTGTTCGGCTGGTACGAGACGCGGGTCGCCCACCCCCTGCTGCCCATGCGGTTGTTCCGCAACCCGGCCCTGTCCATCGGCACCGTCATCACCGCGCTGAACTTCTTCGTCCTGCTCGGCGTGATCTTCTTCGTGATGCTGTACCTGCAGAACGTCCGCGGTTTCACCCCCGTCCAGGCGGGTGTGCGCACACTGCCGCTCAGCCTCGCGTCGGTCGTGGCCTCCCCGCTGGGGGCCGCGCTCACCGAGAGGTTCGGTCCCCGGCTGACGATGCCGCTGGGCATGGCCCTGCAGGCGGCTGCCTGCTTCGTCATGCTCGGCTGGAGCGCCGACTCCCCGTACGCCCTGATGTGGCCGCCGTTCGTCGCGCTCGGCTTGGGCGTCGGCATGGTGATGTCCTCCTCCTCGGACGCCATCGTCGGCAACGCGCCGGTCGAGGACGGCGGCGTCGCCGGCGGCCTGCAGGCCACGGCCCTGCAGGTCGGCGGCGCCCTCGGCACCTCGGTGCTGGTGTCGCTGATCAGCAGCCGCGTCGGCTCCACCCTCACCGGTGAACTGACCGCGGCCGGCGTGCCCGCGACCGCGGCCGAAGGGCTGGGCGAGGCGAAGGACGCGGTGTCCATGGGCGTCGCCCCGGTCTCGGGCGGGATGCCGGACCAGCTCGGGGCGGCGGTCGTCGAGGGCAGCCACCATGCCTTCATGAACGGTGTGCACACCGCGGCGCTGGTCTCCGGTGTGCTGGCCGTCATCGGCGCGCTGACGGCAGTCGCCGGTGTGCGGCGCGCTCCCGACGCGGCCCGTCACTGAGGGCGGACGGGACCTGCCCGGCCGAGCCGACCGCGAGACGGTGGCGGCTCGGCCGGGTTGTCACCCACGGGCCGGGGTCCTGCCCGCCCGCTTGGTGCTCCCGGCTCGTCGCCGGTGTCACCAGTTCATGCGCAGACCGGCGATGAACGAGGTGAGCCGGTCCGCGATGAGCCGGTCGTCGTGTACCGAGTAGTGCCAGTGGCAGCCCTGGAAGTCCAGCCCCGAGTCGTCGAGGAACCAGTAGCGCACCCCGCTGTCGCCGGCGTCGTTGCGGGCCTTGACGACCTGCTGGACGTGGGCGGCGAACTGGCCCGCGCCCACTGCCACGATGGTGGTCGCGGCCCCGTACCGAGTCCGCAGCTTCCGGAGGAAGTCGCCGTAGGCGGTGCGGTAGGCCGCCGCGAGACTGTCGGGGGTCCACGGCTCGCCGGGGTTGACGGCGGTCGAGAAGTCGTTGGTGCCGAGGTTGACCACCACCAGCCGGGGGTGCCAGGTGCCCGGGTTCTGCCACACGTCGCCGGACACGCTCAGCAGGGCGCGGTCGTAGAAGGTCCGGTACGTGACGTCCGGCGAGCCGCCGTTGTAGTTGCGCACCATGCCGAGGCCTGAGTAGCCGTTGATCTGGTAGTCGGCGTTCAGCCGCCGAGCGGTGAGGGCGCCGTAGCTCACGTCGGCGTTGGTGGTGCGCCTGACCTGGTCCCCTGCGCACTCGCGCGTGGTGGAGAGGTTGCCGTAGCCCACGGTCAGGGAATCCCCGATGAACTCGATCTGCCGGTCGCGCGGCGCCGGCCCGCGCAGTACGGCCCCGCCGGGCGCGGCGACGAAACCACCGAACGCGCTGATGTCACCCGGGCTGTCGCTGCGCTTGACGAGCCGCACGGTGTGCGTGGCGTTCGACAGGCCGTTGATCCAGTGCGTGGTGTCACCGGGTGTGAACAACGTGGCGACGGTGGTTCCGTCGATCCGGACGTCGTAGTCGGCCGCCGAGTCGTTCAGCACGATGCCCACGCCGGTGCCCCTGACAAGGCCCTCGAAGTACACGCCGGGCCAGCTGTACTGCACCGTGCTCCCGGCGTCCTTGACCCGCCCCGCGGTGTGCACCCGTTCCAGCACGCCCGTCGCGGGGAGCGGTCGCCCTTGCCGGCCGCCCGCGTCCCGGCCGGCGTATCGCACGGCCTCGGCCCCGTTCCCGGTCGCGGCCTGCGCCGTGCCCGCAGTTCCCCACGCGGACAACAGCGCCGCCAGTAAGGAGCCCACCGCGGTCAGCACCGCTGTGCGTCCGCCGTGTCTCCGCCACGACGCCTCGCGTGTCATAGCCCTTCCCTTCATCCATGTCTCCTTGCTCGGTTCGCGTAGGTCGCCGGGGGTTCCGGGAGGTGCCGCCGTCGTTCCTGGGGAACCTGTGCCGGGCCCGGGGCCGCAGCGCTGTGGCGTGTCGTCGCACGGGGTGCGACTCGACCCACTCGTCAAGCGCGGTTCCACTTCTGGTTGGTCTGGCCGTTGCAGGTCCACAGGACCAGCGGGGTCCCGTTGGCGGTGCCGGCCCCACTGGCGTCCAGGCACAGCCCGGCGTGGATGTTGCGGATCGTCCCGTCGGAACCGAGGGTCCACTTCTGGTTGTCCTGGCCGTTGCAGGGCCAGGTGACGACGCGGGTACCGTTCGTGGTGCCCTGGTCGTAGGCGTCCAGGCACTTGTCGCCGTAGACGCGGATCTCACCACCCGCCCAGGTGGTCCACAACTGGTTGGCCGCGGTGTGGCAGTCCCACAGCAGTACCTTCGCACCCGCGGCGGTGGAGGCGTTGTCCACGTCCGCGCAGCGGCCGGACGCACCGCCCCGCAGACGCGAGGTGGTCGCGGCCAGCGGACTGCCGCCGCTCACCCGGAAGACGGCCACACCGTGCGCGGGCACGCTCGCCGAGATCTGCCCCGAGGTGGCCGAAGTGGCACCGCTCCACAGGTCGGTGAGGGAGAACGGCCCGCCCGACAGCCCGACCTGCGCGGCCGTCGTGGTGAGCGTGGCCGTCTCCTGTGACCGGTTGAACAGGCCCACCGCCACCGAACCGTCCGCCAGCGGCTTGGCGAACACCTCGGTGGCACCGTCGTCACGGACCCTGCGCCCGCCCGCCGCCAGCGGATCCTGGTCCACCGCCAACAGCCCCGGATTGCGCAGCACGGCGCTCACCTCGGCCGGCATCGTGCGGATGTCGTTGCCCGCCATCAGCGGGGCGCCCATCAGCGCCCACAGGGCGAAGTGGGAACGGGACTCGGTCAGGGACAGCCCGGGCCGGCCCACGACCAGCATGTCCGGGTCGTTGAAGTGTCCCGGTCCCGACTGCGCGGCCAGCGGCGCGGTGACGTCCAGGACGTTGCCCACCCCCATCGGGTAGCTGTTGGTGTTGCCGTTCTGCCAGATGTCGAGCAGGTCCTCGGTCGTGCGCCACAGATCGGCGACCTCGCCCCAGTTGTAGGCGGCGCCGGTGATGGCGTGCAGACTGTTGGGGTTGATGTTGTACACGATCGGCCGTCCGGTGGCACGCAGCGCATCACGCATCAGGGTGAACCGTGCGACCTGCTCCTCGCGCGTCCCGCTGGACGAACACCAGTCGTACTTCAGGTAGTCCACGCCCCAGGACGCGAACACGGCGGCGTCCTGCGCCTCGTGCCCCCTGCTGCCCGTCGACCCCGGGTAGCCGCCCGTGGCCTGCGCGCACGTCCGCTCCCCCGGCACCTGGTAGATGCCGAACTTCAGCCCCTTGCCGTGGATGTAGTCCCCCAGCGCCTTCATGCCACTGGGGAACTTCGCCGCGTTCGCCCGCAGATTGCCCTGCGCGTCACGCTGCGGATCGAACCAGCAGTCGTCCACCACCACATACCGGTACCCCGCGTCCCGCATCCCCGAGGACACCATCGCGTCCGCGGCCTGGCGCACCTGCGCCTCCGTGACCCCGCACCCGAAACTGTTCCAGCTGTTCCAGCCCAACGGCGGAGTCAGAGCCGGACTCCCCGGCGCCGCCGAGGCAGTCGAACCCACCGAAGCCGTCACACACGCGGCCACCGTCATCGCCACGGCCGCCACAAGGCGAAACAGCCGCCCACCTGATCGTCTGAACACCGAAGCTCCTTCGCCGGGAGGGACCCGAGAAAACGGGTCCGAAATTTCGGACGCCATTCGGAAACTCGTGCCCCCCGGATGGTAGAGAGTCGGCCGGGCATGTCAACCTCCCCGCCGCACCATCCGCCACAACAGGACGTCCGGGCGGTTGCGCACAGGAGTATCGGCAAGGCGATCCGGCGAAACTTTCGACACACCGGACCGCCAGAGCCACATGGCCTACCCGGTCGTCAAGCCCGGCACCAACGACAACATGTGCCCCGCCGACCACCCGGTCGCCGTCCCGATGATCGAGTTCAAAATGGCCTTCCCGGTCAACGGCGACATGAGCCAGGTACGCCTGGCCAGCGGCCGCGGCTACTCCTTCCACTACGACTTCTTCAACGCGTGGGAGGAACGCACCCTCAAGGCCATGGTCGACCACTGCATCGTGGGCGGCCTCCAGTGCGACGCCCGCGGCTACGACCAGACACACCCGGAGGCCGGCGCGGCCCTCGGCCCGGACTACCGGCTGCCCTGACCGCAGGCCCGTC
The DNA here is from genome assembly GCF_055583025.1 of Streptomyces sp. NPDC104831. Lineage (NCBI taxonomy): Bacteria > Bacillati > Actinomycetota > Actinomycetes > Kitasatosporales > Streptomycetaceae > Streptomyces > Streptomyces sp. NPDC104831. The sequence continues at coordinate 55,251 of NZ_JBVJOT010000006.1, read as the reverse complement.
CCAGTGCGTCACGCGCGGGGGCGGGTCGCCGCTCGGCGGACGGGACCCGTGCCGCGGCCGTCCTGCGTGCCGCACCGGGCCACGGGGCCCGGACCGCGCCGTGACGCTCACAGGAAGCGGCGGACCGGGGTGACGGCGGCTTCCTTGGCGCGCTGGAGCACGGTCCGCCGTCTCCACCGGTGCAGGTCGATCTCGACGCTGCGCTCCAGGTCCGCGTCGTAGTCTCGGTCGAGGGCGGCGGTGAACTCCTCGTCCAGCACGGCGAGCATGACCTCTTCGTCGTGGTCCATGGAGCGGCGGTTGAAGTTGGTGGAGCCGATCAGGGCGGCGACCGAGTCCACCGTGATGATCTTGGCGTGCATCATGGTCGGCTGGTACTGGCGGATGTGGACGCCCGCTTCCAGCAGCCGTGTGTAGTGGTGCTGGCCGGCGAGCTGACAGGCGCGCTGGTCGGTGTGGGGGCCGGGGAGGAGGATCTCCACCCGCACGCCCCGGCGGGCGGTGCGGCACAGCAGGTCGATGAAATAGGTGTCGGGCGCGAAGTAGGCGGTGGCGAGGCGGAAACGCTCCTCGGCGGAGGTGAGCATGACCCTGATGAGGGTCTGCATGTCCTGCCAGCCGATGCTGGCGGAGCCACGCACGACCTGCACGATGGACGAGCCGGGCTGCGGGTGCTCGGTGAAGCGGTCGCGGTCGTCGAACAGTTCGTCGTGGCACTCGGCCCAGTTCTGCGCGAACGCGGCCGCGATGCCGTCCACGGCGGGCCCGCGCACCTGGACATGGGTGTCGCGCCACTCCCCCGGATCGCGGGCGTCCCCGCACCATTCCTCCGCGATGCCGACGCCCCCGGTGAACGCGGTCTGTTCGTCGACGACGAGGGCCTTGCGGTGGCAACGGTGGTTCTGCTTGAACGGCGACAGCCAGACCGGCTTGCGGAACCAGGCCACCTGCACACCCGCCGTGTCCATGAGGTCCAGCAGTTGCCGCTCGATCTCCTTGGCACCGAACCCGTCCAGCAGCAACCGGACGCGTACCCCCGCCCGGGCGCGCTCGGCGAGCGCGAAGGCGAAGTCGCGGGCGATCTGACCACGCCAGTAGACGAACGTCATCATGTCGATCGTGTGCCGGGCCGAGCCGATCGCGTCGAGCATCGCGGGAAAGATCTCGTCGCCGTTGCGCAGCGGGACGAGCTCGTTCCCTTCGGTGGCGGCGATGCCGATCAGCCGCTCCAGGCGGCGGCGCAGACGCTGCTTGCGCATCGCCGCGTCCGTCGCGGTGCCCTGGGCCGGGGCCGTCGGCATGCCGTCGAGTATCACGTCGTCTCTCCCGTTCGATTCATGCGGCCGGATCGGTCGGGCTGCCGCAGGAGCCCGAGAACCAGGATGCCCGATGGGCACCGCGGCACTCCCCGCCGGTGGCGCCGTCCGCCCGGCGGCCCGGGACGGTGAGCAGGGTGATCGCCGACCGCACCGAGGCGGAGTGCGGCGCGTTGCGGCCCGTCTGCTTCCGGGCTCAGCGGGCATACGGCGAGGGGCCGGGGGATTCCGCCTCCGGCCGGGCCTCGCGGCGTGATGTCGATCAGGGGAGTACGCATGCCGACCGCTGTATCCGGGACACCTGCCGGGCCGCCCGGCGAGAGACCGGGGGTGGGTCCCGGCGTCCGCCCGCCGGGCACCGTGGCGGTGGACCGTCACCGCGCGGACGGGCGCCGTACGGCCCGGTCCGGGGCTCCCGTCACGTGGTCGCCGGAAGGAGGGAAGTGAATGGGTACCGCGACGAAGGTGCCCGAGACACGGGACATGAGTGGGGAGGAACTGTCCGGCGACGAGGCGTGGGCGGCGCTGCGCCGCTACGGAGGCTGGCCGCTGCTCAGGGACGCCTTCGTCCGCTTCCGTTACGCCGACGGGTTCAGTCACTCCCGTGCCCTCGCCCTGCAGACGGTCCTCGCCGTCATCCCCTTGGCGATCGCCTTCGTCGGCCTGTCCACCACGCTGCACACGGAGAGCATCGGCAGGCTGGCGGAACTGACGATCCACAGGATCGCCCAGGGCCCCAGTGCCGATGTCGTCGACGACGCGCTGGAGCGCAGCCGGCGCACGGCGGGCGACGGCGCCGCGATCGCCCTCTGGTTCGGCGCCGTCTTCTCACTGGTCAACGTCACCACCGCGATGTGCCAGATCGAGCGCGGCGCCAACCGGATCTACGGCAACGAACGCGACCGCCCCTTCCACCGCAAGTACCTGCGCGGCCTGATCATGGCCGTCAGCGCCGGGCTGCCCCTCGGACTGGGTTTCGTCGTCATGGTCGCCGGGGACGACCTCGCCTCGGCGGCGGTGGCCGTCTACCACCTCGACGACAGCGCCCAGCGGGCGTGGGACATCCTTCGCTGGCCCTTCGGCCTGCTGCTCGCCCTCCTGTCGGCCAGCACCGTCTTCCGCCGCGCACCGCGCCGCAAGCAGCCCGGCTACACCTGGCTCGCCTTCGGCGCCGCCGTGTACCTGGTGCTGTGGATGACACTGACCTGGCTGCTGAGCCTCTACCTCGAACTCAGCGGTTCGTTCGACACCGTCTACGGTCCCCTGAGCGCCTTCATGTCCCTGCTGCTGTGGGCCTACCTGACCTCCATCGCCCTGTTCCTCGGCCTGTCCTTCGCCGCCCAGCTGGAAGCGGCTCGCGGCCGGCGTCCCGGCCCGGTCCACGCCGATCCCGGGGTCTGACGGGCCGAGGGGTCGTGGCGGTTCTCGCGCTCATCGGCTCGGGCGCCATGCGGTACCACCGCGGCGTGGCAGTCGCGGGCGCGAACGTGGTCAGCGACACGATCCTTCCTCCCCGACCGTGCCGGCCGGATGTACGCGCTTCTCCGGCATCTCGTCCTGCCCGGTCGCGTCCCCTGCGTCGATCGCCCCGTAGTCGACGGTCGGGCAGTCCGAACCGGCCTCCAGAGCGGGACAGGCCGGTTCTCGTTCGCAGCCGCGCCGGCCCGTCAGGTGCCTGACGGGCCGCTTCTGCCGGGCCTCACCGGACCGGGCGACGAGGTCGTGGAACCGCTCGAAGGTGTCCGGGCTGTCGGCGATCCCCGCCGGCGGCATGGTGACCTGCCGGGGCTCCGGCCGGGCGGGGGCCGGTGAACCGGCCGCCGCGGTGTGCCTGGGGCCGGACCCGGCCGCCGGCCTGCCCGCGGTTCGCCGTCACCGGCGCCGCATCCGCTCGCCACCGGGCGGACGAGGACGACGGCCACGAGGCGCTCCGCCTCGTGGCCGTCCGGTTCCCGCTTCTGTTGCTGTCCGCGTACCGATCCCCGCGCCGAAGGGGCCCCTGCGGTCAGGAGCCCCTCGTCCACCGGCGCGTGATCGTACGTGTGCCCGATCGGAGCGGTATGCCGCTCCCCCCGGTCGTCAGTCCGTGGCCAGCATGCCCTCACGCAGGCGGCCCAGGAGGCGGGAGATCAGGCGGGAGACGTGCATCTGGGAGACGCCGAGGTGTTCGCCGATCTGTGCCTGGGTCAGCTCCTCGACGAAGCGCCAGTGGATGATCTTGCGGTCGCGCTCGTCGAGTTCGGCGATCATCGGGGCGAGGGAGCGGAAGTCCTCGATCAGGCCGAGGGCGGCGTCATCGGCGCCGATGAAGTCCGCCAGCGCGGCTTCGCCGTCCTCGCTGCCGTTGATCGCCGCGTCCAGGGAGGCCGACTTGTAGCCGTTGGAGGCCAGCTGGGCCTCCACGACCTCGTCCTCCGGCAGGCTCATCAGCTCGGACAGCTCTTTGGTCGTCGGCGTCCGGCCCAGCCGGCTGCGCAGTTCCTCGTTGGCGCGGGCGAGCTGCACACGGGCTTCCTGAAGCCTGCGCGGAACGTGCACGGCCCAGGAGGTGTCACGGAAGAACCGCTTGATCTCTCCGACGATGTAGGGCACGGCGAACGAGGTGAACTCCACCTCACGGGATATCTCGAACCGGTCGATGGCCTTGATCAGTCCGATCATGCCGACCTGGACGATGTCCTCCATCTCCTCCGGCCCCCGGCTGCGGAACCGGCCGGCCGCGAAGCGGACGAGGGACATGTTCATCTCGATGAGCGTGTTGCGCGCGTACTGGTATTCGGGGGTCCCCTCCTCCAGCACCGCCAACTGGTCGAAGAACAGCTTCGACAGCTCCCGCGCGTCCTTCGGCGCGACCTTGGAGGGATCCGCGATCTCCGGTACGTCCGTCACGTGCGCGGTCCTCTGCACGGTCGTCGTCGCCATGGTGCGCCCTTCCAATCGGTCGTTACTGTCCTTGGCCGGTTGTCCGGCAAGCCAGCGTCTACCCCGGCGCCCGACCGGCATGCCCCGGAACTCTCCGGTTTTTTTCGAGGTCTCCCGGCTCCGTACCCACGGTGCGGGACGGGCCGCTCCCGGCGGATCACTTCAACAGCCCGTGTGAACCGTCAACTCCGCGCCGACCGCGATGACTTGTGTGCGCATCCGGCAGGCATGACCCGGCTGTGACGGGCAAGCAGAGGAGAACCGAAGGAGATGAAAGCAGACAGTAACGGCGGTTAGGGAGATAAGTAATGACGTCCTACAGCACAGGCGCCCACAAGACGAGCCGGACCAGCGGTCTGGCCATCGCGGGACTGGTCTGCGGCATCGTCGGCCTGTTCATCCTGCCGATCGTCCTGGGGCCGCTGGCCATCGTCTTCGGCGCCGTGGCCCTGCGGCAGACCGGTTCCACGATGGCGAAGTGGGACATCGGCCTCGGCGTGGCCGACCTCGTCCTCATGATCGTGATGTTCGCCGTCGCCGCCCAGAACGGGGGCGCCTTCACCTGGCACGTCGGCTGACCCGCCGCACCAGCGCCCGCACCGGTCACCCGGCGCGCACCGCCCGGAAGGGGCAGGACATGCCCGCGGCGCCCCCGGCTCCCCCGCCGGGGGGGGGGCGGGCGTGTGCGTGGTTCCCCACCCCCCCCCCCCCCCCCCCCCCCCCCACAACCACCCCCCCCCCCCCCCCCCCCCCCCCCCCCCCCCCCCCCCCCCCCCCGCGGCCGTGTACGTGGTCCCACACCCGCCACCCCGGAGCCGCCCTCGGGAACCGGCCCGTGCGGGAAGGCTTTCGTGACTCCGGGGTCGCCGGGGAAGGCCGCTGTTCCCGTGGGGCCGGTGCGGCGGCGGGGCGGCCGTCTCACCGCGAGGTGCCGGGTGGCTGGGAGGGCAGGTACCGGGGCGCCCGCCAGGCGGCCAACCGCTGCTCCACCAGCGCTCCGAGGGACAGCAGTTCCGCGTCCTCGCGGTCACCGGCCATCAGGAGCAGACCGACGGGCAACTCTCCGACGGATCCCGCGGGCACGGACAGCGACGGGTATCCGGCGACGGCGGCCGGCGTGGAGGACGGAATGACGTCGTTGTCGCCCCGGGCACAGTCGGTCGTCCAAGCCGGCGGATTCGCCGGGGAAGCGATGGCGTCCAGGCCGTGGGCGGCCATGGTCTCGTCGATGGACCTCCGGGAGAGATCCTTCAGCTCCGCCCGCATGGCCCGGTACCGTGGATCGGTGGTCGAAGGCGCCGCCAACGCCTGCTCGAACAGTTCCTGGCCCGCGAAGCAGGTCCGTTCGGCCGGGTGCGTACGGTTGAACTCGACCAGCCCGGCGAGGCTCCGCGGTCCGCTCCGGGTGGCGAGGTAGGCGTCGATGTCCCGGTGGAACTCGCTCAGCAGCGCCGGGAACTCGAGTTCGGCGAGCCGGTCCTGGTAGGGCGGGGTCACGTCGACGACTTGTGCGCCCGCGCCGCGCAGCCGGTCCGCCGCCTGCGTCATCACGGCGTCCGTCTCCGGACCGAGCGAGGGCAGCCGCCACAGCCCGATCCTCTTGCCCCGCAGACCACCGGGTCGCTTCGCCGCGTCCGTGAGGCGCGGGCCGCCGGCGCGCACGGTGTCGCGGCCGCCGAGCACGGAGAGGGTGAGCGCGGCATCCGTCACGTTGCGCGCCATCGGCCCGGCGGTGTCCTGCTCGGCGGAGATCGGGACGACGCCCGACGCGCTGACCACTCCCAGGCTGGGCTTGTGGCCGACGACCCCGTTCATCCCGGCCGGGCACACGATGGAGCCGTCCGTCTCGGTCCCGATCGCCACCTGCGCCAAGGACGCGGCGAGCGCGGCGGCCGAACCGGACGACGAACCGCACGGATTGCGGTCCAGGACGTACGGGTTGTTGGTCTGTCCTCCCACGGCCGACCACCCCGACGTCGGCTTCGCCGCCCGGAAGTTGGCCCACTCCGACATGTTGGCCTTGCCCAGGATCACCGCGCCTGCCGCCCGGAGCCTGCCGACCAGCACCGCGTCCGTGTCCGGGGGGCGCGTGGCCAGCGCGAACGACCCGGCGGTCGTCGGCATGTCGCGCGTGTTCACGTTGTCCTTGAGCAGTACGGGGATGCCGTCGAGCGGGCCGCGGACCGTCCCCCGGCGGTGCCTGGCGTCGCTGGCGGCCGCCTGGCGCAGGGCCGTCGGGCTCGTGCGCAGCACCGCGTGCAGCTTCGGATCGACGGTCTGGATCCGTCGCAGGTACGCCCGTGTCAGCGCCGACGACGTGAGCGACCCGCGTTCCATGCGCCGCTGCAACTCGGGGATCGTCACCGTGTCGAGGTCCAGTCCGGCCGCCGGGGACGCGCCGGCCCGCTGCGCCACACCGTCGGCGGCGTCGGCCCGCTGGCCGGGCGCGCCCGCCAGAAGGGGCACCACGACCAGGGCCGCGGCGAGTACCGTCCTGCTTCTTCTCTTCATGGCCGCACAGCCCACTACACGCAGCCGTCCGGCACAAGAGCGCCCCGCCCACCCGCCCCCACGGCCGGATCCCGCACCGGCCCGCCCCGGCGCCGGACGCGTCGGCGAGGCCGGAAACCCGGCGCGGTCCGGCCCGCGACATCCTGTTCGCCCACGGTCAGGGCCGCGTGCAGGCGGGGAGTCGCGCCTCTTCGCCCGGGGCCGGGTGCGGGTCGCGGAAGGTGAACGCCTGCGGACCGGGTCCGTTCTCACGCAGCATCGCGACCCGCTCCAACGCCTCGGCGACGGTCGGGCGGTGGCCCGCCGGGATCCACCACATGGCATGGTGAGCCTCGGTCATGCGGCGGAACCACTCCCGGCGGCGGCCCAGTACGCGAAGGTGATCGCTGCGGTAGGTGAAGTTCCGGAGGGCTTCGACCGATTCCCAGACCGAGCAGTTGAACAGCAGTTGCGCGTCGTGCCCGTCGGGGCGGATGCCGGTCGCGTCCATGCCGCCGGCGTCCACCATGCGCCAGACGAATCCGGGGCTTTGGTCGGCAAGCGCGTTGATCTCCGGTTGCAGGGCGACGAAGTCGGCCAACTCGGGGCTGTCCAGCGGGGCGACGATGCGGCCGATGTTGACCTGGGCCAGGTGCGACTCACTCATGAGCACAGCATGACCTGGCCGGACTTCTATCGTCAATCATTTTTGTTTTTAGAAAGAGCCACGCAGCAGCCGCCGGGGCACGGATCCATCTCCGGTGACCACTGCCCGGGCGCCAGGCCCTCGATGAGCGCCAGGTTCATCCCGCAGATCAGGGCGGGGAACTCCGTGGCCAGCGCGTGGAAGGGGCAGTTGCGCAGCCGCAGCGTCTCCCCGTCCCAGAAGGGCTCGTAGCCGCGGGCCCTCAGCGCCGCCTCCACGTCGTCGGCACGGGCGTGCGGATGGGACGCACCCGCCGCCCTCGCCGCGGCCTGCAGCTCCCGGTCCAGCCCGGCGTTCTCCAGCACCTCGGCGAGCAGCCGGCCTGCCTCGTCGTACGACCGCGGCGGCACGGAGACGGAGTGCTCCGCCTCGGCGCGCCGGTACAGCTTCGCCGGCCGCCCCGCCCCGGGGCCGGTGCGTCCGGACAGCCGGCGGAAGGAGACGGTGAGCAGCCCGGCCTCGACCAGCTTGTCCAGGTGGAAGGCGGCCAGCGACCGGGAGATCCCGGCCGCTTCCGCGGCTCCGTCACGGCCCACCTCCTCGGGGGCGGCGGCGACGTATCGGTAGAGGCGGCGCCGCACGGGGTCGCTCAGCACGGCCAGCACGTCGAACGAGGAGTCTTCGTCAGTCACACGCCGACTCTATGACCCGTGTGAGCTCGTCACCGATGCCGAGGGAGCCGGCAGCACCGCTCGTCGGGCCGTCCGGCCGGCGGTGCGACCGGTGACGGCCGGGCGGCCGGCGGTCCGATCGGCCCGTCGCGCCGGCGGCGGGAGGTGGACCCGGCACGTTGCCGCCGTCGGCCGTGCGGTCAGGATCCTTCGGACGCCCCGCTGCCACCCAGGGGCTCGGTCAGGGCGTCCAGGATGCGCGGTGCGACGCGCTGGGGCAGCTGCTGGGCGTCGGGGCGGGCGCCGTGGCTGGCGCGCAGGGCGGCCAGGCCCTCGAACAGCGAGATCATCAGCCGGCTCAGATCGGTGACGGCGATCGACGGCCGGCGGTCCAGCCGGGCCAGCGCCGCCGTCAGGAGCGAGGCCAGGCCCTCGACGAGCCGCTCCTCGCGCTCGGCCAGCGCCTCGGCCAGTTCCGGGTGACGGGCCGCGTGAAGGGTGAACTCCATGGAGGCGAGGAACCACTGCGGCTCGTGGGCCCGCTCGCCGATCCGGGCGAGCAGCCGGTCGAGGGTGTCCGGCCCGGACTCGGGCCCGGCCGCCGCCTCGCGCAGGGAGGCGAGCAGGTTCTCGGTGTGGGTGTCGTAGAGGGCGAGGAAGAGTTCTTCCTTGTCCCGGTAGTTGGAGTAGAAGGCCCCCCGGGTGAGCCCCGCGCGCTCGACGATGTCGCTGATCGACGTGGCGTGGAAACCCCGCTCCGTGAACAGCGCCTGCGCGCTGTCGATGAGCGCGGCGCGGGTCACGGGGCGGCGCTTGGTCGGAGTCCTGGGCACGCGGAACCTTTCCTTGGGGGGCTGGACCGGATCAGCCTACGCGGCGGCGGACGGGTAGTCGTCGTAGAAGCCCCGCCCCGTCTTCACCCCCAGGCGTCCGGCACTCACATAGCGGCGCAGCAGCTCACGCGGGCCCTCGGGCAGGTGGGGGTTCTCGGCCGCGTAGTGGTTCTCGATGTCGAGCACGACGTCCAGGCCGACCTGGTCCATCATCCGGAACGGTCCCGCTTCGAGGCCCATGTTGATCTCCCACATGCGGTCCACGTCGCGCGGGGTGGAGACGCCTTCCGCGACCACGGCCAGCGACTCGCGCTTGATGGCGGCCCAGATGCGATTGAAGATGAAGCCGGTGCTCTCCTTGTGGGCCTCGAAGGGGTGGACGCCGTACCGGGGCAGCTCCCGGAGGAGAAAGTCCAGGACCGCGCGGTCGGTCCGCCCGTCCGACATCAGGTCGACGGCGGCCTGCCGGGGCGGCATGTAGAAGTGCATGTTCACCACCCGCTCGGGGTGCGCGACGCCGTCGATGAACCGACTGGTCGGGTAGGACGAGGAGTTGCTGGCGAGGATGGCGTCGGGGGCCGCGTCCTCGTCGAGCCGCGCGAAGACCCGCTTCTTCAGGTCGAGGCGCTCGGGCACGGCCTCCACCACCAGCCAGGCGCCGGCCAGGGCAGCGATCCGGTCGGTGTGGGCCACGGCGGTGCCGGGGCGGCCGCCCTCGATCGTGGCCGCGACCTCGCCCACATGGTCCGCGACGAAGGCGGCGGCCTCGTCGGCGGCGGTCCGGTTGGGGTCGTGGATCCGCACCTCGCCGCCGCGGGTGGCGAACATCAGGGCGATCCGGCGGCCGAGCGTTCCGGCGCCGATCACGGCGACGGGGCGGGATTCGATGCCGGTGGGGAGGGCGAAAGCCATGGTGGTGCTTCTTCCGGGAGATCGGGACGCGGCGCCGGCAGCCGCTCGGGTTGCCTGACACCGCCCATCGGATACAGGATGTATCCGATACATGATGTATGCAAATGGGTCCCCACCCGAGAGAGCGAGCCCCTCATGCGCGCCGAAACCGTCCGCCGCCGGATGAGCACTCCCCTGCACACCCCCGTCTTCCCGCCGCGTGCCACCCGGTTCACCGATCGGGAGTACTTCAACGTCGTCTACCGCACCGACCCGGACGCCCTGCGCGAGGCCGTGCCGGAGCCGCTGGAACCCGGCCCCGAGCCATTGGTGCGGTTCGAGGTGATGAAGATGGGCGATGTCGAGGGCTTCGGTCCGTACCTGGAGTGCGGACAGGTGATACCGGTCCGGTACGGCGAGGAGCACGGCGAGTACCTGCACGCCATGCACCTCGACCACTTCGGGGCCACCGTCGCCGGCCGCGAGCTGTCCGCCTACCCCAAGACGATCGGCAGCCCCGCGCTCTTCGCCGACCGGGGAGCCCTGGTCGGCACCCTCGACTACGGCACCCAGCGGGTGGCCACCGCGACGATGGCCTACCAGTGGGAGCCGCTCGACACGGCCGAGGCCCGTGCGCAGATCGGCGTACCGACCTATGCCGTGAAGATCGTCCCCGGCCGGGTCTGCGAGCTGGTCCGCACCCGCATCACGGACCTCACGGTCAAGGCCGCCTGGGCCGGCCCCGCCAGGCTGCAACTGTTCGAGCACGTCATGGCACCCCTGGCGGACCTGCCGGTACGGGAGGTCGTCTCGGCCAGCCACATCGTCACCGACCTCACGCTGTCCCCGATGACGCCCGTGCACGACTATCTCGCGGACTGGCGGTAGGAGCGCCCCGGGCATCCGGCCGGACGCTCCCTAGGACGTCATGCCGGGCCCGCGCTCCCGTTCAGCGACCGGAGCAGGGCGTGCCGGCGGCGGACCCGGTCGCGGCCTCGGTAGGGTTCGTTGTCGTCCCTCGGACTGGGCTGTTCCGTGCCAAGGACATCTCCCCGACGACCGCGTCGAGTTCACCGGCACCGCGGCCGACGCCCACGGGCTGCCCGCCCCGCGCGTCCACTACCGCTACAGCGACCGCGACCTGACCACCGTCGAACGGGCCGAGAAGGCCGTCGCCGAAGCCGGAGCCGGAGCCGGAGCCGGCATCCCCCTCGACGACGCCCCACTCCTGCTGCCCACGGGCAGTTCGCTGCACTACCAGGGCACCACCCGCACGGGGCCCGCCGACGACGGCGCCAGCGTCTGCGACAGTCACAGGGCGGAGCACGCCGGCCGGTCAGGCGGGTCCCGGCACCGGCTGAACCGTTTCCCACCCGGACACGGTGCGGATGGCCAGAGCCTTCGTGTTCACGCGGAGTCCCCCGAAGCCCGCAGATCGACCGGCAGCGCCGGAACGGCGGGTGCGGGCGGGACGTCACCGGCCGTGGGCCGCGCCCGGGGGCCGTGGCGTCGCTGGTGCGTCAGCAGCCCGAGGAACCCGGCGAGAAAGCCGCTGATCAGCCCGGACACGGCGTGGTTGGCGGCGTTCACCCCGGCGCTGGAGGGCACCCCGACGACCACGTAGTTGGCCAGCGCGCTCATCACCGCGCCGATCACGCCTCCGATCACGCCGCTGACGACCGAGGCGCGCACCGCGGACGGCCGCCGGTCGCCGGCGGGCCCGGGACGCCTCGGCGCGACCGCTTCGACTCCGAGGACGCGGTCGAGCGCGAGTGGGCCCGGCCCGGCCAGCAGGACGACGAGCAGCCCCGCCACCGTCACCAGCGGGAACTCGGCCCCCGTCCCGCTCGCGGCCCCCTGCTGGGATGTCATGAACCCGGTGTCCGCGTTGACCAGCACCGTCGCCAGACACACGTGGACGGTCAGCAGCAGCGCGGTCAGCCGTGACAACAGCCCGAGGACGAGGAAGACCCCGGCGACCGACTCCCCGACCGTGACCGCCCATGCCGTCACGGTCGGCGCGGGCACACCCCTGCCGCCGAGGAACGCGCCGAACCCGGCCGGTCCGTCGACGAACTTGTCGAGACCGTGGACCGTCATGACGGCTCCGGCGACGAGCCGTGCGACAGCCGGCGCGACATCCTCGAATCGGTGGGCCGGGGCGACGCCGACGGCGCGCCTCAGGCTGTCCGGCCGGTGAGCGGGCATGGCGGATTCCTCTCCCACAGGTGACGGGTGCGCATGTCATCGCCGGTCCGCGCGGCCGGCCGTGCCCTGCCGAGCCCGGCGGTATCCGTCGCGACGGCACCGGCCGATGACGTATGCGCCACTGTGCGGCGCGCCCCCGTCCAGCGGAATCCCCCGGTTCATCGAAAGCGCCGATGCCCCCCATCCACGCTGTGGATGGGGCCACGCCGCGGGTTGCCCCGCGCCGTCCCCGGGCCCTTCTTCTACGACACGCCGGGCAGGCGGCTGCCGACCCGCTGGGCCGTCTCCCGCAGCCAGATGTGGGCCGCGTCGTGGGTGTGGACCGGGTGCCACCACAGCGCCTCGCGCAACGGCACCGCCTCGTAGGGCGGCTCCACCACCCGGACGGCGGCGATCGGCGTCAGCATCCGCGCCAGCCGCGCCTGGATCAGGGCGATGCGCCGGGTGCCGGTGACCAGCAGCGGCAGGAGCTGGAAGCTGTCGACGGACACCTCCACGCGCGGTTCGATGCCGAGCATGCCGAGCTGGCGCACGGCCGGCGCGTCGTAGGTGCGCTGGTACGTCACCCACGGCAGCCGGGCGAGGTCGTGCCGGGTGAGCCGGTCCTCGACGGTGGGGTGGTCGTCGGCGACGAGGAAGACCCAGCGGTCGTCGTAGAGGTCGGTGGCGGGGAAGTCGCTGATCACGCCGTACGGCATGAGCAGGCCGTCGGTGGCGCTGAGCAGGGTGGCGGTGTCGTCGACCACGGCCGGCTGGGTCTGGGTGAAGCGGAGCCGGATGCCGGGGGCCTCCTCGTGCACGACGCGGGCGAGTTCGGTGCCGAAGACGGCTATCGCGTAGTCGGACGCCAGCAGCCGGAACTCGCGGCTCTCGTTGGCCGGATCGAAGTCGGCCTGACTGGAGAAGAGGCGTTCCAGCACGTCGTAGGCGGTGGCGGTGCGGTCCAGGAGGACCTGGCCGAGGGCGGTCAGCTCGTAGTGGCCGCCGACGCGGGCGAGCAGGTCGTCGTCGAAGTGGCGGCGCAGCCGGGCGAGGGCGGCGCTCATGGCGGGCTGGCTGAGGCCGACGCGCTCCCCGGCGCGGGTGACGTTGCGCTCCTCCAGCAGGGCGCGCAGGGCGACGACGAGGTTGAGGTCGAGGCGGGTCAGGTTCACGGATCGGTCCTCGCGCTGGGCAACGAGCAGGGACGTGAGCGGCGGGAATAAACCCGGTGGATGCCGACCATCCACAGAATCTATTTCCCTGATCACGAGCGGCGGGTCCAGATTAGTCGCACCGCAACCAGGAGGACACGTCCGTGAAACCCGAACCCGCGTCCGCGCTCTTCGCCGGACCCTTCGCCCTTGCCACCCTCTCGGCCCCGGACGGGCCGGAATTCCCCGCCCTGGTCACCCCGGACGGCTTCGCTCTCGACCTGCGGGACGCCTTCGGCGAGGACCGGCTGACCACGCTGGACGTCCTGGACCGCTGGGAGACGGCGCTGCCGCGGCTGCGCGCGCTCGCGGCCGACCCGAGCCAGGCCCGCACGTCCGTCACGGACCTGCGCGTGCACGCCCCCGTGTCGCCGCGTCAGGTGTTCCAGTCAGGTGCGAACTACCGGCAGCACGTGATCGACCTGCACGTGGCCCACCGCGCGCCCGGTGACGACCGGCCGGAGAGCGAACGCCGCGCGGAGGCCGCGGAGATCATGGACCGGCGGGCGGCCGAGGACCTGCCGTACGTCTTCATCGGGCTGCCGAGCGCGATCACCGGGCCGTACGACGATGTCGTGCTGCCCGCGTGGGCCGAGCAGCCGGACTGGGAGCTGGAGCTGGCCGTCGTCATCGGCAAGCCCGCCCACCGGGTGCCGGTGCGGGACGCGGCGCGGTACATCGCCGGTTACACCATCGCCAACGACCTGACCGACCGGGCCACGGTCTTCCGCCGGGACATGCCGCAGATCGGCACCGACTGGCTGCGCAGCAAGAACGCCCCCGGGTTCACCCCGCTCGGACCCTGGATCGTCCCGGCCGAGTCGGTCGCCGACCCGGACGACCTGCGCGTCACGCTCACGCTCAACGGCGAGACCATGCAGGACGAGTCGACCAGGGACATGATCTTCGAGGTCGCGCGCATGGTGTCGTACGCCTCCCAGACCGCCCGTCTCCTCCCCGGCGACCTGGTGCTCACCGGCTCCCCCGCCGGCAACGGCATGCACTGGGGCCGGCTGCTGCGCGACGGCGACGTCATGGAGGGCACGGTCACCGGGCTCGGTGTGCAGCGCACCCGGTGTGTCGCCGAGGCGGCGTCGTGAACCGGGACGACGCCGAGGGCGCGATCGCCGAGGCCGCCGAGGCGTACTCCAACTGGGGACGCTGGGGCGCGGACGACCGGCTCGGCACCCTCAACTTCCTGGACGAGGGCAAGCGCCGTGAGGGCGCCGCCCTGGTGCGGCGGGGCGTCAGCTTCTCGCTGTCCCAGTCCTTCGACATGACCGGCCCGCAGAAGGGCTGGCGGCGGCGCACCAACCCGGTGCACACCATGCTGGACACCGGCACGGACGCCGCCCTCGGCAACCAGGGCTTTCCGCACGGATTCGGCGGCGCCGACGACGTGATCGCGATGCCGCTCCAGTGCTCGACCCAGTGGGACGGGCTCGGCCACATCTTCGACCACGGCAAGGCGTGGAACGGCCGGGACGCCGAGAGGGTCGTCACCTCCGACGGCGACCTCGTCACCGGCATCGAGCACATGGCCCCGTACGTCGCCGGCCGCGGCGTCCTGCTCGACGTGGGCCGGATCGCCGGCGAGGACGGCGAGCTGCCCGACGGGTTCGCCGTCACCGAGGAGCATCTGAGCCGCGCCGCCGAGGCGCACGGGGTGAGCGTCGGCCGCGGTGACATCGTCGTGGTCCGCACCGGGCAGCTCGCCCGGGCCCGCCGCGAGGGCTGGGGCGACTACGCCGGCGGTCCCGCGCCCGGCCTGTCGTTCACCACCGCCGGCTGGCTGCACCGCACCGAGATCGCCGCGATCGCCACCGACACCTGGGGCTTCGAGGTCCGCCCGAACGAGTTCGCGCACGCCTTCCAGCCGCTGCACCAGGTCGCCATCCCGAACATCGGCCTGCTGATCGGCGAGATGTGGGACCTCGACGCGCTCGCCGAGGACTGCGCCGCCGACGGCGTGTACGAGTTCTGGCTCACCGCCGCGCCCCTGCCGATCACCGGAGCGGTGGGCTCCCCCGTGAACCCCGTCGCCGTCAAGTGACCGCCGTCAACCCACCCGAGGAACGAAGGAGTTCCCCATGAGCACACCCCGTACGGTCCTGGTGATCGGCGGCGGCGCGGCCGGCAACACCGCCGCGGTCCTGCTGCGCCGCGGCGGGATCGCGGTGGACCTCGTCGAGGCCAAGGACGACTGGAACGCCACCGCGGGCTCCGGCATCACCCTCCAGGGCAACGCCCTGCGCGTCCTGCGCGAACTCGGTGTCTGGGAACGCGTGAAGGAGTCCGGCTTCGGCTTCGACTCGGTCGGTATCACCGCTCCCGACGGCACCGTCCTGCACGTCGCCCGGGACGTCCGCACCGGAGGCGACGACCTGCCCGCCACCGTCGGCATGCGGCGGCCCCGGCTCCAGCAGATCCTGATCGACGCCGTACGCGCCTGTGGCGCCCGCGTCCGGCTGGGCACCCGTGCCACGGAGTTCGAGCAGGACGCCGACGGCGTGACCGTGCGCTTCACCGACGGCACCGAGGGCCGCTACGACCTGGTGATCGCCGCCGACGGCCTCGGCTCGGCGACCCGCGCGGCCATCGGCATCGCCGACGAGCCGGAACCGACCGGCATGGCCATCTGGCGCGTCGCCGCCCCCCGCCCGGCCGGCGTGGTCCGCACCGACCTCACCTACGGCGGCCCGGCCTACATCGCCGGCTACTGCCCCACGAGCGACAGCACGATCTACGCGTACGTCGTCGAGGCCAAGCGCGACCGCGCCTCCATACCCCCGGAGACCTACGCCGACGAGATGCGCCGACTCGCCGTCGGCTACGGCGGGCACTGGGCGGACATCGTCCCGCACATCACCGACCCGGCGAAGGTCAATTACACGTGGTTCGACCGGCTGCTGGTGGAGGGCTCCTGGCACCGCGGCCGGGTCGTCCTCGCCGGGGACGCGGCGCACTGCTGCCCGCCGACCCTGGCGCAGGGCGCGGCGATGTCCCTGGAGGACGCGCTCGTCCTCGCCGAACTGCTCACCGGCGGCCGGGAGTGGGACGACGCGCTGCTGCGGGAGTACCACGCGCGCCGGATGCCGCGCGTGCGGGCGGTGGTCGAGGCGTCCGTGAAGCTCGGCCAGTGGCAGCTGGACGGTGTGCGGGACGCGGACGTGCCCGGCCTGATGGGCCGCACCATGACGATGCTGCGGGAGCTGCCGTGACGACGACACCCACGGTGGACGTGCACGCGCACGTCCTGCTGCCCGAGGTCGAGGCGCTGGTGGCCGGCCTGCCGGGCCTGGCCGGGGCCAGGGCGCTCGACGCCCGCCGGAGCGGTCCGGCCGCCCTGGAGGTCAACGGCCCGATGGTGCGCGAACGCGCCCCGAGGATGACGGACCCGCGCCTGCGGCTGGCGGCGATGGACGGGCAGGGCGTGGACGTGCAACTGGTCAGCCCCTCGCCCTCCCACTACCACTACTGGGCCGACGAGGCGACCGCGGAGAAGGTGTACCGGCTCGCCAACGGGGCGACCGCCGCGCACTGTTCGGCCGCGCCCGACCGGTTGCGGGGACTCGGCCTCGTCCCGCTCCAGCACCCGGACCTGATGGTGCCCGCCCTGGAACACGCCCTGGAACAGGGCCTGTCCGGCGTGGAGATCTCCAGCCACGCCCCGGGGCGGGAACTGTCCGACCCGGCCTACGAACCCTTCTGGTCCCGGGCGCAGGAGACGGACGCGCTCGTCTTCCTGCACCCCTTCGGCTGCACGCTCGACGAGCGGCTGGACCGGTGGTATCTGTCCAACACCGTCGGCCAGCCGGTGGAGAACGCCGTCGCGCTCTCCCATCTCGTCTTCTCCGGTGTCCTGGACCGGCACCCGGGGCTGACGCTGATCGCGGCTCACGGCGGCGGTTACCTGCCGACCCACATCGGCCGCGCCGACCACGCCTGGGCCACCCGCTCCGACGCGGGCGCCGGCTGCGCCCACCTCCCCAGCAGCTACCTCAAACGCCTGTACTTCGACTCCCTCGTCCACGACCCGCACGTGCTGCGGGAGCTGGTGCGGGTCGCGGGCGCGGACCGGGTGCTGCTCGGCTCCGACTTCCCCTTCGACATGGGCCTCGGGGACCCCGTCGGCGCACTGCGCGCCGCGCGGCTCCCCGAGGCCGACTTCCACGCCGTCCGGGGCGGCAACGCCTCCGCCCTCCTCCGGAAGGACTGACACCATGCGCCTGCTCACCCACCTGCGGCACGTCGACCTCGCCGTGCCCGACTACGACAAGCAGCTCGACTTCTACGCCGGTGTCTGGGGCTTGACCAAGGTCGCCGAGGACTCCGGGATCTCCTTCCTCGCCGCCGAGGGCTCCCCGGAGCAGTACGTCGTCCGCCTCCGCAAGGCCGACGAGAAGCGCCTCGACCTCGTCTCCTACGGCGCCGCCTCGGCCGCCGACGTCGACACGCTCGCCGAACGGCTCCTCGCCGGGGGTGTGCGGTTGATCAGCCGGCCGGGCGAGGCCGACACTCCCGGCGGGGGCTACGGCTTCCGTTTCTTCGACGTCGACGGCCGCACCATCGAGGTCCTGGCCGACGTGGCGGTGCGACAGCACCGCAGGATCGAGGAGAAGGAGGCGATCCCGGTCAAGCTGAGCCACGTCGTCCTCAACTCCCCCGACCTGAATCGCACCCGCGAGTGGTACGAGACCCACCTCGGCTTCCGGCTGTCCGACACCCTCGGCTCGCCGCACATGGGCGAGGTCATGCACTTCATGCGGATCAGCAACCAGCACCACTCCATGGCGCTGGCCAAGGGCCCGCACACCTCCCTGCACCACGTCTCCTTCGAGATGCGCGGCATCGACGAGTACATGCGCGGCTCCGGCCGCGTCATCCGCGCCGGCTTCAAGAAGATCTGGGGCCCCGGACGGCACATGGCCGGCGACAACACCTTCACGTACTTCCTCGACCCGCACGGCAACACCGTCGAGTACACCACCGAGCTGGAGTGCCTCGACGAGGACACCTGGCACCCGCACGTCTACGACTTCTCGCAGCCCGAGGTCACCGACCAGTGGGGCACCGCCAACCCCATGAACGAACTCATCGCCAAGGAGTCCTTCAACGACCCCGACCGCGGCGTCTTCGTCGCCCCGCCGGTCTGATTCCCCCCTCTCGCTCCCGGGGGCGCGGCGGGCCCTGTCACCCGCCCTGATCCAGACCCGCCACGCCCCGGGCCTCACCGGCCAGGAGCCACACCATGCGTTTCGCCGCCTACGAGCACCACCACCGCGTCCGAGTCGCCGTCGTGCAGGACGACGGCACGCTTCTCCCCCTGCCCGGCGTCACCTCGCTCACCGGCCTGCTGCGCGAGTCCGGCGGTCTGCCCGGCCTGCTCGCCGCGGGCGCGGCGGCGCTCGACGTGCCGCCCGGTCCCCACGTCCGCGAAGTCCGCCTGCTGCCGCCGCTCCAGCCCGCCTCCGTCCGGGACTTCGTCACCTTCGAGGAGCACGTCGAGGGCGTACGACGGTCGGTGGACGGCGCGGTGGGCGTGCCCGACCAGTGGTACGCGGCACCGGCCTTCTACTTCACCAACCCGCACGCGATCCACGCGCCGGGCGACGGCATCCCGATGCCGCCCGGCTCCGCCGTCCTCGACTTCGAGCTGGAAGTGGCCGCCGTGATCGGCCGTGAGGGCCGCGACCTCACCCCCGAGCAGGCCCGCGACCACATCGTCGGCTACACCGTCTTCAACGACTGGTCGGCCAGGGACCTCCAGTCCGCCGAGATGAAGGTCGGCCTCGGCCCCTGCAAGGGCAAGGACACGGCCACCACGCTCGGCCCGTACCTGGTCACCGCCGACGAACTGGAGCCCTACCGGGACGCCGACGGCTTCCTGCGCCTCGCGCTCACCGCGGAGGTCAACGGCGAGACGGTCGGGTCGGACCTGCTGTCGAACATGAGCTGGACGTTCGAGGAGATGGTGGCCTACGCCTCGCGCGGCACGCGGGTCGTCCCGGGCGACGTGCTCGGCTCGGGCACCTGCGGCAACGGCGGTTGCCTCGCCGAGCTGTGGGGCCGGCGCGGCGAACGGACACCGCCCCCGCTGAAGCCCGGTGACACCGTCACCCTCACCGTGCAGGGCATCGGCACCCTCACCAACACCGTCGTCCCCGGTGCCGCCCCCGTGCCGCTGCCCACCGGCCGGCGCCGTGACCGGGAGCGGCCGTGACCGGCCCGCGCCCCGAGCGGCTGCTCGGCAAGGTGGTGGTCGTCACCGGTGCCGCCCGCGGCCAGGGCGCCGCGGAGGCGGAGGCGCTGGTGCGCGAGGGTGCCCGCGTCGTCGCCACCGATGTGGCGAAGGCGCCCGGCTGCCGGCACCTGGACGTGACCAGCGCTGAGCAGTGGGCCGCCCTGGCCGCCGAGCTGAAGGAGGCGTACGGACAGGTGCACGGCCTGGTCAACAACGCCGGCATCACCTGGCGCGCCCGCCTCGGCGACATCCGGGGCGCGGACTTCGACCGGGTGCACGCCGTCAACGTCACCGGCCCGCTGCTCGGCATCCAGCACCTCGCCCCGCTGATGCCGCCCGGCTCCTCGATCGTCAACGTCGGCTCCTCGGCCGCCCTCACCGCCCACTACCCGGTCGCCTACACCGCCAGCAAGTGGGGGCTGCGGGGCCTGTCGAGGACGGCGGCGCTGGAACTCGGCCCGCGCGGCATCCGCGTCAACACGATCCACCCCGGCTACATCGAGACCGACATGACCGCCTCCGCCGCCCCCGCCTTCCGCGAGGCCAACATCCGTGAGACACCGCTCGGCCGCACCGGTACCTCCGACGAGGTCGCCCCCCTGGTCGCGTTCCTGCTGTCGGACGAGTCGTCGTTCATCACCGGCGCCGAGATCCCCGTCGACGGCGGGCTCACCGCGCACGGCGGGGTCAAGTCGGTCGCCGACGCGGTGCGCGAGGGGGCCTCGTGAAGCGGCTGGAGGGCAAGGTCGCGCTGATCTCCGGTACGGCCCGCGGCCAGGGCCGGGCCGCCGCGCTGCGGTTCGCCGCCGAGGGCGCGCTCGTGGTGGGCGGTGACCTGCTGCACGAGGAGGCCGTCGAGACCCAGCGGCTGATCGCCCGCGAGGGCGGCACCGCCCTGACGCCCGGCCCGCTGGACGTCACCGACGGGACGTCGGTGGGCTCGTGGGTGGCCGAGGCCGTCGATGCCTTCGGCGGCGTCGACATCGTCTACGCCAACGCGGGCGCGGTCCGCTTCGGGGGCATCGGCAGCCAGCCGTACGAGGACTTCGCCTTCACCGTGCGCGCCGAGCTCGACTCGGTGTGGCTGACCGTCCGGGCGGCCTGGCCGCACCTGGCCGACAGCCGAGGCTGCGTCCTCACCGTCGGCTCCACCGCCGGCCTGACCGGTTCACTCACCAACCGGCGGGCGGCGCACTCGGCGTCCAAGGGCGGGGTGATCGCCCTGAGCAGGCAACTGGCCGCCGAGGGTGCGCCGTACGGCGTCCGCGCCAACTGCGTCAGTCCCGGAATGATCGACACGGAAGGCTCCCGCGCCGACCTCCTCGCGGACGACCACCCGATGCGCGGCATCGCCCGGCACATCCCCCTCGGCCGCACCGGCACACCCGACGACGTGGTCAACGCGACCGTGTTCCTCGCCTCCGACGAGGCGTCGTACATCACCGGCGCCAACCTCGTCGTCGACGGTGGCTGGTCGGCGGTCCTGCCCGGCGCCCCCACCTGAAAGGAAGGCCCCGCACGCGCACGGGGCCGGCGACAGCTCCGCCGGGGCCGTCGCCGACATCCCCGACGGCGGGTTCGGTCTCGGCGGCGTGCCGGAAGCCGTCATCCGTGCCCCGGGAACCCCTTCGCCCGGCCGGCATCGAGGACCGGGGAACCGGTGGGGGCGGAGGCCGGCGAGTGGGCGGACACACGGCCCGGCCCCAGGTCCCGGTGCCCGGTCCCGTCGCCGGCCTCATGGGGTGCTCCGGGGCGGTGCCTCACGTCCGGACCGGCCTTCTCCGACAGGCGGGGCCGGCGCGCGACCACGGTCACGTCGTTCCGCGCGGGTGGGCCGGCCGAGGACGACTCCGGCCAGGACCAGGGCGAGTCCGGCCAGTTGCCGGACGGTCAGCGTTTCCGAGGCGACCGCCGTGCCCAGCAGCACGCCCGTGACGGGGTTGAGCAGTCCGAGCAGGCCCACGGTCCCCGCCGGCAGGTGCCGCAGCCCGGTGAACCAGGCGGTGAAGGCCAGTGCGGTGGCGACCAGCGCGATGTAGGCGAACGCGAAGAGCACCGGTGCGGAGGGTGCCGGGGGCGGCCCCTCCGCGAGGGCCGCCCCCGGGAACAGCAGCAAGCCGCCCGCGGTGAGCTGCCAGGCGGTCGAGGCGAGCACGTCGGCGCCATCGCTCCACCGTCTGCTCAGGATGTAGCCGAAGGACGACACGAGCATGGCGGCGGCCGAGGCGGCCACACCACCCACGCTCACCTGTTCCGCACCGGTGAGCAGCATGAGGCACACGCCGGCGAGCCCGACTCCGGCACCGGCCAGGTGGGTGGTCCGGGGCCGTTCGGATATCAGGAGCCAGGCCACGAGCATCATCGTCAGCGGAGACACCGCCATGACGGTCGAGGCGAGGCTCGTGGGCAGCGCCTGGGAGGCGATGTAGACGAGGACGAAGAACACGCTCACGTTGAGCAGGCCCAGCACGGCGGACCTCCACCACCACGCGCCGCGCGGCCGCCGTCGGCACAGGGCCAGCAGGACGAGGCCGGCGGGCAGCGCCCGGCACGCGGCTCCGTAGAGGGGACGGTCGGCGGGGAGGAACTCACGGGTGACGAAGTAGTTGGTTCCCCAGGTCACCGGCGCGATCGCGGTCACCGCCACCCACCGCAAATTAGCTTCCATGGAAGTCAATATACCTTCCAGGGAAGGTACTATGGCCGCATGGACGACCGGCAACCGCTTGACCACGTAGCCCGCATCCAGGCCGACTGGCGCCGAGAGCGGCCTGACGTGGACGTTTCCCCGCAGGGAGTGATCGGCCGGCTGCACCGTCTGGCCGCCCGGCTCACCGGGGAACTCTGTCGCGTCTACGGCGGCTACGGACTCGGCGAGGGGGAGTTCGACGTCCTGTGCGCGCTGCGACGCGCCGGCGAGCCCTACGAACGGGCACCGGGCGAACTCGCCGCGCACACCATGGTCACCACCGGCGCGATGACGAAACGGATCGACCGCCTGGAGCGGGCCGGACTCGTCACCCGCCGGCGCTCGGACGACGACCAGAGGGGCCGGATCGTCGCCCTCACCGCACCCGGCCGCGAACTGATCGACCAGGCGTTCACCGACCACATGCGCAATGAACGCCGCCTGCTGGATCTGCTGACACCCGACGAGGCCAAGACGCTCGAATCCCTGCTCACCACCTGGCTCTCCCGCGTCGAAGAGGGAGGATGAGCACGATCGGCGACGCCGGCGTCGGCTTCGAGTGGATCTTCGGTCGATTAGAATCGCGCAATGTTCGAAGGAAAGCTGGTAAGGCTGCGCGCACTGCGCTCGGAAGACGCGGAGCATCATCTTCGGTGGCGCAACGACCCGGAAGTGGTGCACTGGGCCGCGGCCGGCGATCCCTGCTTCGGCCCGGTCACGGCGGAGGCGATCGGACTCGGCTTCGACACCATGCTGCGCCTGAACCCGAGGGAGTCGGCCGTGTTCACGGTCGAGGACCTGGCCGGCGGAAGGGTGATCGGCATGGCCGACTACCGGGACTTGGACCCCTACGCCGGCGTGGCCACACTGGGAGTCACCATCGGCGAGCGGGAGTTCTGGGGCAGCGGCCACGGCAGTGACGCGGTGCGGCTGCTCGTGGACCACCTGTTCGGCGCGTACGGCCTGAACCGGCTCGAACTGGACACCTGGAGCGGCAACGAGCGCGCCGTGCGCGCCTTCACCAGGCTCGGCTTCCGCGAGGAGGGCCGCCGCCGGTCGGCCGTGCCGCTGAACGGGAAGCGCTACGACCGCGTGCTCTTCGGGATGCTCCGCGAGGAATGGGCGGACTTCACGTGACGCCGTAGAGGGTTCCCGGGCACTGCCCGCGGCCGGAGCGGGCGACAGCGGCCCGGCGGAGCCCTGTTCCGACCGGTCCGGCACGTCGCACGGTGAGCCCTCCCCCAGGTCGTCAGTCGGGGGCGGTGGGACCGCGGTAGGGCAGGGTCTGGCTGTAGACGACGTTCGTGGTGGTGCTGCCGAAACCGGCCAGTTCGTCCATGAGGGTCTCCAGGTGCGCCATGGAGGTCGCGGCCACCTTCAGGGTGTAGCAGTCGTTGCCGGTGGTGCGCAGGCACTCCAGGATCTCGCGGCGTTCGGCGAGGAGGCCGCGCAGCGGTTCGTGGCGGTTGCCCGGATATTTGAGGCGGACGACGGCGAGGACGGGGTAGCCGACCTTGGCCAGGTCGATCTCGGCACGGTATCCCGTGATGACGCCCAAGGCCTCCAGATTGCGGACGCGTTCGGTGGTGGCCGACGGGCTGAGGTTCACGCGGCGGCCCAGTTCGCTGAGGGAGATGCGGGCCTCCCGTTGCAGCTGTTCGATGATCGCCCAGTCGACGTGATCAAGGTTCCCGGCCATGCGGCGAAAGTACCAGCAAAAACACGGAGAAGCAGCGGCTGCGTAGGGAAGTCCCGTCCCGTACGCCATGATCACCGGGATACCTCGGGCGGGCGTCGGCTGGGCCCGGCGGTCCGCGCGTGCGCCGGGCGTGCACGCCCATCCGGGAACGCGCGTTGTGACCCCATGCGCCCCTGGCGGGCGGCTGGCGGGTGGCACGGCGCGAACCGACGATGGCTCACGGCGCAGATGGCCCGTCGCCCGACGGTGCCCATAAGCCGCAGCCGGGAGTACCCCGGTCTCATCCAGGCCCGGGTCTGCCGGTCGCGGAATTCGGGCCTCCGGAAGGACGTCCATGTTACGCCGGTCCACCGTCCTGTTGCGCCTGCTGGTGCCGACGGCGCTCGCCACAGGCGTCGTCGTGCCCCTCTCGGCAGGCGTCGCCTCCGCCGCGCAGCCCATATGCCTGAGCGGCACCCTTCAGTTCGACTACCAGTCCGCCGAGGCGGGACCCACGAAGCCGACCCTGACCCGGGCCGCTCGCAACGCCTCGGTCGAGCTCTGGGGCCGGGAGAAAGCGACCGACACCGACCACAAACTGAACACCGACGCCCAGCTGACCAGCGCGGCCGACGGCTCGTTCAACCTCTGCTACACCCCGGTCAACACCACCGCGATGGACCACCTGTTCGTCCGCTTCGCCACCCGCAACAACCAGGTGTGGCGGGTCGCCGACTCCACCGGCACGGTCTACACCTACAACACTCCGACACAGTCGAACATATCGGCAAGCGTCAACCTGGGTACCGTCAAACCGACCACGGCGGCCCGCGCCTGGCACGCCTTCGACACCGTCAATCTGCTCTGGTCGCGCCGGGTCAACTCGACCACCCCGTGCTGGACGGCCGCCGAGACGAGCGCCGCCGGCTGCACCACGCTGACGCTGCGCTGGCAGACCGGATCCTCCGACGGCCCGTGGTACGACCTGTCCAACACCGTCCACCTCGCCGATGCCGACCCGGACTCCGAGCACACCGTGTTGCACGAGTCGGGGCACTTCTTCCAGCACCGGCTGTACAACGGCACGTTCCCGAACGTCACCAACTGCTCCCCGCACTACATCGAGAAGGCGTCGTCCGCCACCTGCGCCTGGACCGAAGGGTTCGCGGACTCGGTGGCCGCCTACCTGCTGGGCGACGCGCGCTACGTGTGGTCGGACGGCTCGTCCTACCCGTTCACCGCCGCCGCGGGCTGGCAGACCGGCGACCAGGTGCAGGGCAACGTGGACGGCGCGCTGCTCCAGCTGTGGAACCAGGTGGACGGCAGCTGGGACCGTTCCGTCACCACCCTGGCCTCGCACACGCCCTCGACCTTCTCCGACTGGTTCAAGAACGTCCGCCCGACGGCCGTGCCGCCGCTGTCCACCACCGGCGCCGCGCTGACCGCACTCGACACGCACGCCGTCAACTACGGTCCCACGGTGGTGGGTGACAACGCCTACCACGCGCTGAGCAACGGCGGCGGCGTCGCCCTGCAGCGCGGCGGGACCTGCAGCGGCAGCGTCCCGTCAGTCGCGGAGTTCGCCGCCCTGGACACCTCACGCGCCTCACAGCGCTGGAAGTTCACGGCCAACGGCGACGGCACCGTGCGGATCTACGACAGCTGCCTGGTCCCGCTCTACCTGACCGCACCGACCACCGCCGGCGGCCAGGTATCCCTCCAGGCCGTCTACCTCGGCGGAGCCAACCAGCGCTGGCAGGTGACCCAGAACGCCGTCGGCACGTACACCCTGACCAACCCGGCCACCGGCTTCGCCCTGGACGGCAACGCGACCGCGGGCCAGGCGGTCACCGCCAACACCGCTTCCGCCGGATCGACCAGCCAGAACTGGGCCTCGGTGTTCTCCATCTCCTGACACAGCGCCCTGCCGGATGGTGAAGCAACGATCCGGCACAGCCATCGGTTCACGGGAGGGCCGTCGCGCTCCCCTCCGAGCAGCAAGAGCGAAGGCCACGGGTGATCCGGCTCACCTGGCGTCACGCGCTGGGCGATCTCGCCGACCGGCCGCGCGCAGCGCCGTCGTCCGGGTGACCGTGCGCAGCCATCCGGCAGCGTCGCGGCGGCCCGGCAGCAGCGTCTGCGGCGACGCCGGGGAGCCGGTGATCCCGGCGAGGACCAAGGGGCCGACGACCGCTGTGTTCGCCCTGTGGTCCGTCGCCCCCGGGGCGTGAGCGTGGTTCGCCACCGCCTGCTGCGGTTCGGCGATCAGGAGGCCACCGTCAGCACGATCTTGCCTTGGATGTGACCCTGCGCGGCTCGCGTGTGTGCGCTGACCGCTTCGGACAGCGGATAGACGCTGTCCACCCCGACCTGGAGTTCGCCCTCGTCCAACAGGCGCCCGATCTCGGCGAGCTGGGGGCCGTTGGAACGTACCTGGATGTTCGACACGGTGATGCCCAGACGCGCCGTCTCTTCCGGGTCGTACTGCGCGAAGAACACCGGGAGCATGGTGCCTCCGCGCTTGAGCACGGTCAGGAAGCGTGAGCTGTCCGGGCCACCGACGGTGTCGATCACCAGGTCGACACCGCTGACCACGTCCGCGGCCCGCGTCGTGGTGTAGTCGATGAACTCATCGGCGCCCAGCCGGCGCAGGAACCGCTCGTGCCGGCTCGAGGCCACCGCGACGACGTGCGCCCCCTTCCACTTCGCCAGCTGCACCGCGAAGTGGCCCACCCCACCAGCGGCCCCGTTGACCAGCACGGTCGTCCCCGGCGTGATCGGCACCGGCCGGTGCACCCGGCCGGTGAACGGAGACGGCACGTCGTGGCCGAGATCAACCAGGTACTGCCAGGCCGTCAGCACGGCCATCGGCGCCCCGGCCGCCTCGACGTGGTCGATGCCGGCCGGCTTGTGAGCCAGGTCCGAAGCCGGCGCGGCCACGTACTCGGCGTACGTCCGGCCGTCGAATCCCGGGAACCTCAGCATGCCGAAGACCTCGTCACCGACGGCGAACCCGGACACGTCCGGAGCGACCGCCTCGACCACGCCCGACATGTCCGTTCCGGGGATCAGGGGGAACTCCAGCGCCGGCCTCATGGCGGCCGGCATGACCTTCATCCCCTCACGCAGGTACCAGTCCGGCGGGTTGATGCCCGCCGCGTGCACCCGGACGAGCACCTCGCCGGGGCCGATCCCGGGAACCGGCACCTCGTCGTACCGCAGAACGTCCGGCCCGCCGGCCTCGTGGAACTGGATCGCCTTCATCGCGCCTGCCGCTTTCTCGGGGAAACGTTGCTCCTCCAGTCAAGGCCCGGGGCGGCACGGCCGTCCAAGACCGGTTCGGCAACCCGCTCATTCCGGAACGGCATGACGCTTACCCTGCAAGGGTGAACGATCTCGGACAGGACCTGGAACTGCGGCTCGTGCGCTACTTCACCGTGGTGGCGGCGCACCAGCACTTCGGCCGGGCCGCCGCCGACCTGCACGTAGCCCAGCCGGCGCTGAGCCGCCAGATCCAACGGCTCGAGAAGTATCTCGGCACACGACTGCTGGACCGCACTCCCCGGGGCGCCCGGCTCACTCCGGCCGGCCAGGCGTTCCTCCCCCGAGCCGAGGCCCTGCTGCGGGCCGCCCGCCAGGCCGAACTGGCCGTGCGCCAACCAGCCCGGACCGAACGAATCGCCATCGGCTACGTCGAAGACCTGGTGATCACCGCAACCGTACGGGAACTGCGCCACCGTCACCCGGACGCCGAGATCGCCACCCGGCACCTGAGCTGCCGCGACGTCGGCGCACTGTCCGACGAGCGCGTCGACGCCCTGATCGCGCGGGCCCCCCTGCCGCTCGCCGCCGACGACGTGACCACCACCCCGCTGTACCAGGAGCCCCGGATGCTCGTGGTCCCCCGCGGCCATGCCTTGGCCGGCCGCGCGTCGGTGACGGCGGAAGAACTGGCCGGCGAAGAGGCGGCGCCGTGCGCGTTCGAGACCGCGGACTGGGCCTCCTACCGGATCCTCGGGGCCGGCGTGCCGCCGATCGAGAGCTACGAGGACAAGCTCGAACTCGTCGCGAGTGGCATGGCGATCGCCGTCCTGCCCGTCGGCGATCGGCGCAGCTCGCTGCGTCCCGACCTGGTCACCGTTCCGATCGAAGGCGCTCCCCCCAGCCGGATCGTCCTGGTCAGCCGCAAGGGAGACCCGAATCCGATGATCAGGAACCTCCGGCTGGCCGCCAAGGCCGTCCTGTCCGGCCCGCCGCCCTGACCGGAACCAGGCCCGGGCGATGAGCACGGGCGGCAGGCCCGTGGAGCCGTCCGATCCGCCGATGGTGCCCCAGGATCCGTTGATGGTGCGCCAGATGGTGACCGCGGTCTACGACGGACGTGATCCGATCGCCCGGCGGGACCGGGCCGGGCCCCGACAGCCGCACGGACGCGCCGGTACACCGGCCCCGCCGCGCGTAGCCCGCTGATCCCTTCACGCCCTCACCGACGTCCCGTCAGACGAACCAAAGGAGCTGGACCCTGATGGCGAGTTCCTCAGGCCATTGCACTTCCACCCGGACCATCACGTGTCCCGCCTCCAAGGGCACCAAGTTGTGCAGCGTGACGACCGCGCTTCCCATGATGGGCTTCTGCGTGGCGGGGTCGAACTCCGTGACAGCGCCCAGCACGAAGGCGAAGGGCCCTTTGAAGCCAGGCACATCCAGGGTCTGCTCGAAGACACCCTGGCCTCTGATGTCGAATGTCTGAGCGGCCAGTTCCGGGCTCAATCCCCCACTCGCCTGCCCAGTACCTGCCTGCCCCGAGCCGCCGCTCGCCGTGTTCCCGGTCACGGCGTCACCAGGATTACCGTGATTCATTTCCGTTCCCTTCAGTGCGGAGAGAGCCCGGACCGGCAGAGACATGCCGGCCGCCCGCACATCGCGCCCGTGCGGCGATCAAGGCGCTGTGATCCTCGCGCGACGCCAGGACGGTAGCCGTTGTTCCTGCCGACTTCCGGGCAAGCGAGGGCATATACCATCAAATCGCTGCACGCACATCCAGTGTGTGCTCCACATGGGTGGTCCGCAACAGGGCATGGGATGGGCGGTAAGGTCGCACAGCCGGCCGCTGCCACCAGACCCGCCGGCCTGCGCGGCCTCGTCCTGGTCGGCTCCGGACCGGCGAAGCCCGCCGCACAGATCACCGCCGAGTACCGGGAAGCTCCCTCGTGATCGCCGGGGAGGGCCGCCCGTAGCGGTACATGACAGGCTCGCGACCGCCGCCGCCGGTCTACCGCGGCAGTCCCAGGCCACACCAGGTGCCGGACGGGACGCACCGCCCCTCGGCTAGGTCCACGGCGGAGCATGGTGCTTGTCAGGGCCGAGTCCGCCCCCGTCCGCACCACTCCCGGAGGCATCGCCGGCCCGGGCACCGGAAGCGCGGAGGTGCCCCCGTGTCCGCTCCACCGCAGACGCCTGGCACCCGAACTCCGCCGTCGCTGAGGGCAGTTCCCGGCGGAGCAGTCAGGCGTCCGCGGTGCCGCCGGCCGCCGGCAGGACACCGACCGGCATCCGACGGGACCGGCCGGCATCCGACGGGACCGGCCGGCCCGCGTTCGCCTCCGCCGCACGACTACCGGCGGCCCTCGGCCGCGACAGGAGCCGCTTGACCCGCGGCGGCCGGAAAGCGTCCCACGCCTCCTCGGCCGCCCGGCGCCCGGCTTCGGACACCCGGGCCACGGGCGGCTCGCCCGGCTCGATGACCCGCTACGGCCGCGGCGCCGCCGGCCGGACGGCGATCGCGGCCCCGGTGACGCGTACCCGCGGATCGCCGGCCCGCAGGGCGACCTCCAGCAGCGACGGGCGGCCCATGTCGTGGCCCTGGTGCAGGGTGAGCCGCGCGTCGGCCGGAACCAGGCCCAGGTCGCGGGCGTAGGCGCCGAACGCCGCGGCCGCGGCGCCCGTCGCGGCGTCCTCCACCACACCGCCGACCGGGAAGGGATCGCGGACGTGGAAGACGGTCGCCGTCTCGCGCCACACCAACTGCACGGTCGTCAGGTCGAGCCGCCGCATCAGCCGCAGCAGCCGGTCGAAGTCGTAGTCCAGGTCGGCAAGCCGCTCACGGGTCGAGGCCGCGAGGACCAGGTGGCGCACTCCTGCGAAGGCGATCCTCGGGGGCAGGGCGGCATCGAGCTCGCCGGGCTGCCAGCCGAGCGCCGCCAGGGCCTCGGCCACGTCTGCCGGATCGGCGGCGAGCACCTGGGGCTCGACACTGGTGAGGGTGGCCTTGAGTGCGCCGTTCTCTTCCCGGACGGTGACGGGCACGTGGCCCGCGGCGGTGTGGAAGCCGAAGTCGCCCTCGCCGAGGCGCTCGGCGAGCGCCACCGCCGTGGCCACGGTGGCGTGGCCGCAGAAGCCCACCTCCGCCTTGGGGCTGAAGAACCGCAGTGTGAACGAACGGTCGTCGTCCGGGTCGGGTCCGGCGGTGACGAAGGCGGACTCCGAGTATCCGAGTTCGGCGGCGATCGCCACCATCTGGGCTTCGTCCAGAAGGGAGGCGTCCAGGACGACCCCGGCCCTGTTGCCGCCGGCCGGGTCCGTGGTGAAGGCCGTGTAGTGCAGCACTTCGGCAGTCGGACGCGGAGCCGGTTCACTCGCGTCGGTCCTCGTCGGGTTCGCCATGGCCGGTCGTCCTCTCCGGTGGGGTCCCCTTGCGGACCTGCCCGGGCGGCAGGCCGTGTTCCCCTCCTACAGACATGATCGGAGCCGATTACTTCGTCGCGCGTCGAAGTGTCGACGTCGTACGCTGCGCGCATGATGGACGAGCCGCTCAAGCAGCAGACCGACATCGCCCGCGCCGCGGCGCTGATCGCCGACCCTTCCCGGGCCCGGATGCTCAAGTGCCTGGGTGATGGCCGCGCCCTGCCCGCCGGCATGCTCGCGGACGAGGCCGGTGTCGGTGCGGCCACCGCGAGCGCGCACCTGGCCAAGCTGGTCGAGGGCGAACTCGTCACGGTCAGCCGGCAGGGCCGGCACCGCTACTACCGGCTGGCCGGGCCGGACGTCTCCGCCGCCCTCGAAGCCCTGGCCCTGATCGCCCCGCCACTGCCCGTCACCTCGCTCAGGCAGAGCAACCGCGCAAGCGCCCTGCGCCGCGCCCGCACCTGCTACGACCACCTGGCCGGACAGCTCGGCACCGGCTTGATGGGCGCACTGCTCGGCCAAGGCGTGCTGACCGGCCACGACGGCGTGCACCGCCCCGAGGAGGCCGTGCGCGACCGCCCCGCGTCCCACGGACGCGACATCCGCTACGAGCTCACCGACAGCGGCCGGACACGCTTGCGTGAACTCGGTGTCGATACCGACCGGTTGCCGCCGCGCCGCCCGGCGGTGCGCTACTGCGTCGACTGGAGCGAGCACCGCCACCACCTCGCCGGCGGGCTGGGCGCGGCCCTGACGTCCCGGCTGTTCGAGCTGGAGTGGGTGCGCTGGGGAAAGGCGCCGCGCGTGGTGCGGGTGACCGACGAGGGGGCCGCGGGCCTGCGGCGTACGCTCGGGCTGACTCTCCCGCGATAGCGCAATGACCCGGGGCCGTGTCCGGCCGACCGCCGGGTCGGCCCGGACGTCGGCGCCCACGAGCCCGGTCACCGCCCGCGCACGGCCCACGGCGATCGCAGCCCGGGCGGACCCACGCCGGCCTCCCGAACAGCGGTGGGGCTCCGCTCGCTTGGGCTCGCCGTCGCGTGCCGGCAGGCGGATCACGCGCGAGGGGCACCGCCGGGCAATTACTTGGCCAGCCACAGAATCGGTGCTACTTTTATGTGGCTGGCCACAGAAATGGCCGGCGCAACGAACACCACCCGAGGGGACAACAGCCATGAAGGCCATCGTTTTCGACACGTTCGGCGGCACCGAGGTCCTGCACGAAGCGGAGATCGACCTGCCCCAGCCCGGCCCCGGCCAGGTCCGCGTGCGCCTACACGCCGTCGGCGTCAACCCGGTGGACGGCAAGATCCGCTCCGGCGGCATGGAGGCCATATTCCCCACCACCCTGCCCGCCGTGCCCGGCGGGGAGATCGCCGGCGTGGTCGACGCGCTCGGTGCGGGCGTCGACCACCTGAAGGCGGGCGACGAGGTGCTGGGCTGGTCCGACACCGGCTCCTACGCGCAGTACGCCCTGGCGTCCGCGACCGTCCTCGCGCCCAAGCCGGCCGGCCTGGACTGGAAGCACGCCGCCGCCCTGCCCGTGGCGAGTGACGGCGCCGAACGCGTCCTGGACCTGCTCGGCGTCACCGCCGGCGACACGCTGCTGATCCACGGCGCGTCCGGTGCACTCGGCACCATCGCCGTCCAGCTCGCCGTCGCCCGCGGCGCCCGCGTCATCGGCACCGCCGGACCGGCCAACCAGGAATACGTCACCTCGCTCGGCGCGACCGCCCTGGTCTACGGGGACAACCTGGTCGAGCGGGTCCGCGAAGTGGCCCCCGAAGGAGTGGACGCCGTCTTCGACGCCGCGGGCAAGGGCGCGCTGGAAGACTCCATCACCCTGCGCGGCACCACCGACCGGATCGTCACCACCGCCGACTTCCGCGCCGCCGAACTCGGCATCGTCTTCGCCGAGGGCCCCCAGCGCCGCTCCGCCACCCGCCTCGCCGAGATCGCCCGGCAGGCCGCCGACGGCACACTCGTCACCACGATCAGCGCCGCCTATCCGCTCGCCGACGCGGCCAAGGCCCAGCAAGCCAGCGACGCCGGCCACAACCGGGGCAAGATCGTCCTCACCGTCGACCACTCCACCACCCCGCTCTCCGTGTGACGAAGGGGCGGCAATGACGGACACCACCTCATCGAAGCCGCCGAAGACCGCGGGCGCGGGACCCTTGAGCTCGCCCGCGCCCACCGCGGCCACGCCGCCGCCACGCTGCGCGCCATGAACCTGCACCCGGGGCAGGAACTGCTGCTCATGCAGCTCTTCGACCGCGCTCACCGACGCCGGCCGCGCACTCGAGGAGCCCATCGCCGGCATGTGGCGCTCCCTCAAGGAGATCTCCGTACGCGACCTGACACCCGAGCGGGCCGAAGCGTTCACGACGTGCGCCCACCTCATCGAGAACGCCATCGGGAACCACGACCGCCGGCCACCGGCCGGGTGAGGAGGGACCGCCACCCCCAACCGCTGACGGGGGTTCCGGAACCCCCCGGAGACCCGCCTTCTGCCGGCGGCAGAACACCGGCCCGACCGGGCTCGGCGATCACTACAGTCCAGGTCATGACGACCGTTACCACGCGCACGATCGAATACGCGGCCGACGGCCTGACGATGGTCGGGCACCTCGCGCTCCCGGCCGGCGCCGACCGCCGGCCCGCGGTCCTGGTCGGGCCCGAGGGGGTGGGGCTCAGCGACGTCGAGCGCCGCCGGGCCGAGGCGCTCGCCGAGCTGGGATACGTGGCCCTCGCCTTCGACCTCCACGGCGGGCGCTATCTGGGCGACCCGGAGGAGATGCTGGCCCGTTGCCTGCCGCTGCTCGCCGACCCCGACCGGATGCGCGGCATCGGCCACGCGGCGCTCGACGTGCTCCGCGCCGAGCCGCGGACCGACCCGGACCGGATCGCCGCCGTCGGCTACGGCACGGGGGGCGCGGTCGCGCTGGAACTCGGGCGCGACGGCGTCGACCTGCGCGCGATCGCGACGGTCAACGCGCTGACCACGGGCCGACCGGGCGAGACGGCACGCATTCACTGCCCGGTGTGGGCCGGGGTCGGGTCGGAGGACCCGATCATGCCGCCGGCGCAACGGGACGCGTTCACCGCCGAGATGCAGGCCGCGGGCGTCGACTGGCGCCTCGTGGTCTACGGCGGCGCCTTGCACGCCTTCCACCACCCACCGGTCGGCCACACCGTGCGCCCCGGCGTCGGCTACCACCCGCAGCACGCGCGGCGAGCTTGGCGTGACGTCGTCGACCTGCTCGCCGAGTGCCTGCCCATGGCGGAGTGATCCGCTCGGCGACCACGCCCCCGGAGGGCTTCGGAGCGGTGGGGGTGGGTTCCGTGGTCGCGGGCGAGGCGGTGGTGGCGGCGCGTGCGTAGCGCCAGAGCGCGGCGACGGCGTGGACGGGCAGCGTGCGCAGGGCCGGGTCGGCGAGGTCGCAGCGCGCTCGCTCCAGCCGCTAGCCACGGATCCAAGCCGCGACTGCCTTCCTGCTGGAAGAGACGGTGAAGACAACCCGCGGACGTACAAGGCCCCTTTGAGCGGGAGCGTGAGGTGCGGTCCGGGCCTCACGACGGCCCTCGGCTTCAGCACCCGGCGCTCGGGGCCGGCCGGGCTCGGCGGGGAGGGTCCGGGCGGGGTAGGGCCGCGTCGCACGCGGCGGCTCGGGGAGAGTTCGCGGCCGGCCGAGGTGAGGCGGCGGGTCCGGCCGGGGCCGGGGCAGCCGCGGGTCCGCAGCAGGTCGCCCAGCCGGGTGTCCGTGTCGGTCATCTCAACTCCGTCTACGCAAAGGTCTTGAACGAGGACGCCGTTAACGTACAACCTGTTCGGCAACCAGGACAGCGCACGGCGCCCGCCCTCCCGCTTTGGGGCGCCGTGCGAGTCCGGAGATCCCCGCCCCGCACCGGGGACGCCGTCTCCACTCCCTCCCGAGCCGCAGGAGTCCCCATGGCCGAGCCGTCCTCGTCCGCACCACCCCGCCGGGACGCCGCGGCGGCCTCGCCGCGCGCCGGAAGACCGGACCGCCGGCACGCGTGGCTGATCGCCGCGATGATCGTGACGTTCATGCTGGTCAACTACGCCGACAAGTCCGTCCTGGGGCTGGCGGCCGTGCCGGTCATGGACGAGCTCGGCATCAGCAACAGCACCTACGGCATGGTCTCCGGTTCGTTCTCGCTGCTGTTCAGCCTCTCGGGGCTGGCCGTCGGCTTCGTCTCCGCCCGCATCTCCAGCCGTGTGCTGCTGTTCGGCATGGCCGTTGTGTGGGCGGTGGCCCAGTTGCCGGTGCTGTTCGTGGCGTCGGTGCCGGCACTGGTCGCCGGGCGCGTGCTCCTGGGGGCGGCCGAGGGACCGGCCGCGTCGATGTCGATGCACGCGCTCTACAAGTGGTTCCCGGCGGACCGGCGGGGGCTGCCCTCGGCGTTGCAGATCGCGGGCGCGGCGCTCGGCACGCTGGTGGCCGCGCCGGCCGTGACGGGGCTGATCGGCAGCTTCGGCTGGCGGTCCGCGTTCGGGGCGCTGGCCGTACTCAGCCTGGTGTGGGCGCTGGCGTGGTGGCGGGTGGGGCACGACGGCCCCCACGGCGAGCCCCGGACGGCGACCGCCGCGGCGGGCGGACAGCGGCTGCCGTACCGGCGTGTGCTGCTGAACGGAACGGTGCTGGGCAGCATCGCCGGGGCGTTCGGCGCGTCCTGGGCCCTGGCCCTCAGCCACGCGTGGCTGCCCGCGTACCTGCGCACGCAGCTCGACATGACGCCGGGCACGGCGGCCACGCTGATCAGCGCGGTCTCGGCGTTCAGCCTCGTGCTCCTGCTCTCGGTGCCGCCGCTGCTGGACACGCTCCGCCGCCGGGGACTGTCGGACCGGGGGTCACGCGGCGTCCCGCAGGGGATCGCGGTGGCGGTGGCGGCACTGGCCATGACCGCGCTGCCGTTCGTCGACGCCCAAGGCGCCCATCTCGCGCTGCTCACCGTGGCGTTCGGGGGACACGCCATCGTCTTCCCGCTGCACTACATGACCACCTCGGCCGTGGTCCCGCCGCTCCAGCGGGGCGCGGTGTTCGGCATCGTCGCGGCGTCCGGCACCCTGCCGGGGCTGGTGGCTCCGTATCTGACCGGCCATCTGCTGGACTCCGCGCCCTCGCAGCACGCCGGCTACACCCACGCGTTCCTGCTCTCCGGCGGGGTGATGCTGGTGTGCGGGATCATCGCGCTGCTCACGGTCCGGCCGGACCGGGACGCGCGACGGCTGAACCCGGACACGGAGCAGCCGGCCGGGGACGTGCGGCGGTCGTGCCCGGGCGCACGGCGACCGGGCGGGGACGCGTAAGCGCGGAGCGAGGCACGGGGCGGTCCTCCGCCCCGGACGACCGGGCCCGCCCCCGGGCCACCGCGGTGCGGACACCCCTCCCCCGGCCCCAAAGCGCCCGGTCCCGCCGCTCAGGCCGGCGGCTCGAAGCCGCTGGCCCAGTAGCGGCCGCGCATCGCGAGGTCGAGCAGCATGCGCACGACCTCCTCCGCGGGCAGGGACGGCGCGTCCTGCTCGACCCACCAGCGCAGCACCGCCAGCTGCTCCCCCACCCACACCCGGGCGAGCAGCTCCGGGTCGATGCGCGGCTTGACGGCGTTGCGCTCCGCGCGTGCCCGGAACTCCTCCGCGGTGGCGCGCGCACAGGCGTCGACGAACATCCGCAGCGGTTTGCCGTCCCCCTCGCCGCGCAGCACGATCCGGTACAGGTCGCGTTCCTCGCGCGCGTGCCGCAGCATCTCCAGGACCGGCTTCCCGGTGAAGCCGACCGCGCTGTCGGCGACGGCCGGGGCCAGCCGTTCGCCGAGGGCGGCCAGCAGGTCGGCCGTCACCCGGGCGAACAGGTCCTCCTTGTCCCGGAAGTGGGCGTAGAAGGTCGCCCGGGCCACGTCCGCGCGCTCGGTGATGTCCTCCACGGTCAGCGCGGTGAAGCCACGCTCCAGGACGAGTTCCACCAGGGCCGCCCCCAGGGCGCGCCTCGACCGTCTGGTCCGTCTGTCCTCGGCCATGGAGCCCTCCTCGTTCCTCGCGCCTCGGTGCGCGCCCAGTGTAGGAGAGCCTTGACAGGCGAACAGTTACTGAACAATCTGTATGGCACTGATCAGTCGGTCCGGCAGTGGCAGGCCGCTGACCGCCGTCGCTCCCGACACACGCCTCGGAGAGGTCTTCATGAACCTCGGCACCTACTTGTCCCGCAGCGCCCGCTACTGGCCCGACGCCCCGGCACTCGTCTGCGCGGACCGCTCCTGGACCTTCACCGAACTCGACCGCGCGACGAACCGCCTGGCCTCCGCCCTGGCCGCCCGCGGCCTGCGCCCCGATGACGCCGTGGCCTCGCTCGCGTGGAACCGCGGCGAGCTGGTGGAGGTCGAATTCGCGCTGTACAAGGCGGGATTGACGCGCGCCCCCGTCAACGCCCGCCTCGGACGCGGCGAGATCGAGCACATCCTGCGCTACGCACCCGTCCGCGCCCTGGTCTTCGACGCGCCCCACCGCGAGGACGCCCTCGCCGCGATCACCGCCGCCGGCACCGGTTGCCTGCCCGTCCCGCTGGACACGGGGCAGGCGGACGGTGTCCCCTACGACGCCCTGCTGGCCGAGGGCACGGAGGCTCCGTTCCGCGTCGAGGTCGACGAGTCGCAGCCGTGCGTCCTGAACTTCACCTCCGGCTCCACCGGGTCCCTGAAGGCCGCGGTGCAGACGGTCGGCAACCGCCTGGCCAACATGCGCAAACTGCTGATGGCCGACGCGTCCCGGCCCCGCCCCGGCACCCGCTACCTGGCCTGCGGCCCCATCACCCACGCCACCGGGATGGGGCTGCTGGCGGGAGTGTTCGGCGGCTCCACGACGTACGTCCTGCCCGCCTGGAGCCCCGAGGGCTTCCTGGAAACGGTGGAGAGGGAGCGCATCACCGCCACCTTCCTGGTGCCCGCCATGGTGAACATGCTCCTCGCCCACCCCGGCGCCGAGCGCTACGACCTGTCCTCCCTGACGAGCGTGCGGGTCGGCGGCGCGCCCATCTCACCCCGGCGGCTGCGCGACGCGGTCGGGTTCTTCGGTCCGGTCGTGGCCCAGGGCTACGGGCTCGGCGAGACCACCAGCGTGGTCGCGGCCCTGAGCGGCGAGGAGATCGCCCGCGCGCTGGAGGAGGACCCCGAGTTGCTCCAGTCCTGCGGACGAGCCGTCTACGACACCGAGATACGCGTCGTGGACGAGGCGGGCCGCGAGCTGGGGCCCCGCGAGGTCGGAGAGGTCGTCGTGCGCGGACCCGACTGTGTGCGCGAGTACTGGAAGGAGCCCGCCCTGTCCGCGGAGACCTTCCGCGACGGCTGGGTGCACACGGGGGACCTCGCGTGGATGCGGGAGGACGGCTACCTGTTCCTGGTCGACCGCAAGAAGGACATGATCATCTCGGGCGGATTCAACATCTACTGCACCGAGGTGGAGGCCGCCCTCTACGAACACCCCGCCGTCCAGGAGGTGTGTGTCGTCGGTGTGCCCGACGAGCGGTGGGGCGAGGCGGTGAAGGCGGTCGTCGTACGCCGCGCGGACACGACCGTCACCGCCGAGGACCTGATCGCGTTCTGCGCGGACCGCCTCGACCGCCTCAAGAAGCCCCGCTCCGTCGACTTCGTCACCGGGCTTCCCCACAACCGCAACGGCAAGCTCGACCGCAAGGCGGTACGCGAGCCGTTCTGGGCGGACACCGCCCGCCGCGTCAACTGACCCCTCGTTCACGGAGCTACCGGTGACCTTCTCCCTGCGTCCCACCTACACCGACGCACGAACCGCCGGACTGGTGGACCGTCTGCGCGACTACCTCGACGGCGAACTCGCCGACCACGAACGCGAGCACGGCATCACCCGGGCCACCCGCCTCACCCGCGCCGACCTCGAACCGGTCTGGCGCCGCAGCCGCGAACTCGGCTTCTACGGCATCCACCTGCCCGAGGAGTACGGCGGCCAGAACCTCAGTCACTCCCAACTCGCCGCGCTGAAAGAGGAACTCGGCGCGAGCGGGCGCGTCCTCGCGCACAGTGTGCTCGGCGACATGGGCGGTCCCCTGCGGGCCGGTGACATCCTCCGGCACGCCACCCCACACCAGTTGGACACCTACCTGCTCCCGCTCGTCCGGGGCGAGCGGGCCTGCTGCTTCTCCCTCACCGAGACCGACGCCGGTTCCGACGTCCGCTCCATGCGCACCGTCGCCGTACGCGACGGCGACGGCTACCGGCTGACCGGACACAAGGTCTTCTCCTCCGCCGGCCCCTTCGCCGACTTCGCGATCGTGGTGGCCCGTATGGCCGGCACCGGCGAACGCGAGCGCGACAAACCGAGGTTCTCCGCCTTCCTCGTGGACCTGGACAGCCCCGGCTGCCGGGTCGAGGACGGGGCGACACCGATGTCCGGCGAGCACATCGAGAGCGACATCGTCCTGGAGGACTGCCACGTCCCCGCCGCCAACCTCCTGGGCGAGGAGGGCAACGGCATGCGCCTCGCGCTCGGCAGGGTCACCACCAACCGCCTGCTGCACTGCCCGACCGTGCTCGGCGCCACCCGCCGCGCCCTCCAGCTCACCCTGGACCGCGCCCGCACCCGTCAGGTCTCCGGCAAGCCCCTGCTCATGCTCCAGGCCATCCAGCACAAGGTCGCCGACATGGCCACCGACTTCTACGCCGCGCGTTCCATGACGTACGCCGCGCTGGCGGCGCTGGACGAGGGGCGCGAGGTGACCGCGGAGGCGTTCATGTGCAAGCTGTTCGTCGCCGAGTCCGCCTTCCGCATCCTCGACGAGGCCGTACAGATCCACGGCAAGGAGGGCCTGACCCAGGGCAACGAGATCGAGTACCTCTTCCGCAAGGTCCGCATGTTCCGGATCCTCACCGGCACGTCCGAGATCCAGCGCAACGGCATCGCCGGGCTCCTGGCGTTCCACCACTGACCCCGGCCGGCCGTCCCGGCCGGTCGGGAGTGGTCGGCTCAGGCCGGTCCGACCGC
The DNA here is from genome assembly GCF_055583025.1 of Streptomyces sp. NPDC104831. Taxonomy (NCBI): domain Bacteria; kingdom Bacillati; phylum Actinomycetota; class Actinomycetes; order Kitasatosporales; family Streptomycetaceae; genus Streptomyces; species Streptomyces sp. NPDC104831. The sequence continues at coordinate 15,758 of NZ_JBVJOT010000006.1, read as the reverse complement.
CGCCTCGGCGGCGGCGGCGAAGTCGTCGACGTCTCCTTCCGTGGTGTCGTAGGAGCACACCAGCCGTACCTCGCCTCGGCTTTCGTCGTTGAGGTACAGCGTGTACCGGTCCGAAAGACGGGCGCGGGCCACGTGAGGCAGCGTCGCGAACACCGCGTTGGCCTCGACGGGACGGCTGACCGTCACTCCCTTGATCCGTGACAGGAGGACGCTCAGCCGTGTGGCCATGGCGTTCGCGCGCCCCGCGTTGCGCTTCCACAGGTCCCCGTCGAGGAGCGCCTCGAACTGGACGGAGAGGAAACGCATCTTGGAGGCGAGCTGGGCGGAGCGTTTGCGCAGATACGGCATGCCCGAGACACGGGACGGGTCCAGGACCACCACGCATTCCCCGAACAGCAGGCCGTTCTTCGTGCCGCCGAAGGAGAGGATGTCGACCCCCGCGTCCGTCGTGCAGGCGGACAGGGGGACTCCCAGGGACACGGCCGCGTTCGCGAGGCGTGCGCCGTCCATGTGCACGGCCAGGCCGTGGGCGTGCGCGCGGGCGGTCAGGTCGCGGATCTCCGCGGGGGTGTAGCAGGTGCCCAGCTCCGTGGCCTGGGCCAGGGAAAGGGTCCGGGGCGGAGCGGAGTGCACGCCGCTCGCCTTTGCCACCGCCCGGTCGATCAGTTCCGGGCTCAGTTTGCCGTCCGCGCAGGGCGTCCCGAGCAGCTTCAGCCCTGCCATGTGCTCCGGGGCGCCCCCCTCGTCCTCGTTCAGGTGGGCCTGCTCGGCGCAGATCACCGCTCCCCAGCGACTGGTGACGGCCTGCAGCGCGATGACGTTGGCTCCGGTCCCGTTGAAGACGGCGAACGCCTCCGCGTCGGGCCCGAAGTGACGGCGGAAGGTGTCCTCCATGTGAGCCGTGTAGCAGTCCGTACCGTAGGCCTGCTGGTGGCCGCCGTTGGCCACGTGGAGCGCGGAGAGGATCTCCGGATGGGCACCTGAGCAGTTGTCGCTGGTGAAATCCCGCCGTCCGGGGTCGTGGCGCCGGACGGCGGCGCCGACGGGCAGCGTGAACGGCATCCAACGCTCCGTCACCGCGGCCTTCCGAGGCCGTGCCCGCGACGGTGTCCGCTCCCTTCAACCCCCGGCGACATAGGACCAGTACGGTTCGACGATCTCCCCCAGCTGCCGGGCGGTGTGGAGGATGCGGTCCGGTTCCTCTCCCCGGGCCAGGCCGTACTCGAGCACCTTGAGGGTCCCCTCCGCGACCTCGGGCGGCGGCCGGTCGCCCCAGCTCTCCATGTAGGTGAGCACGGGGCGGGGGGCGTCCGGCAGCCGGCGTGCGGCGGAGACGAGGCCGGAGAAGAGGGTGCACCAGGTGGAGAGGTCCGTGTGGAGGTAGAGGGCGGCTTCGGCGGGGCCTGCCTGGGTGCCCATCCAGGTGAGGTCGCGCACGACCCGGAAGAGGCCCTGGTCGACCGGTACCGGCGGTACGTCACCACCGGTGAGGCCGACGGACGGGGCGGCTTCGCGCAGCAGTGCGCGAGCGGTGGCGATGGTGTGCAGGACGAAGGAGAACAGGGTGGCCGGAATCTCGTGGCGGTGCCGGGACACCAGCAGTGCGTACGTGGAGAGTTCGGCTTCCTGGCACTGGTACTCGGCGAGCACGATGCGCTTGAAGTGGTCGGTGTCGATCTCACCGGTCCGGGCGAGTTCGACGAGCCGGTTGCCGCTGACGAACCGTTCGACGTCCGGTTTCATCGCTTCGACGAGCTGTTCGGCCTTCATGTGATCTCCCGTGTTCGATCGCAGAGGTGAGGGTGAGGGGCGTGGCGCCGCCGAACGCGGCGCCACCCGGACGGGGGCGGCTGATCCGGTGATCGACCGCCCCCGCTGGAAGACGTACCGGCTGCGGCCGGTGGCGGTGATGTCGTGGAAGGGGTCGCCTTCGAGGGCGACGAGGTCGGCAGTGGCGCCGGGGGTGATGGTGCCCAGGTCGGGGCGGCCCAGAAGGTCCGCGGCGACGCAGGTGGCCGCCCTCAGGGCACGCAGGGGGGTGTATCCGTGGGCGACCAGGGTGGGGAACTCACGCCAGTTCTCGGCGTGGGGGAACATCCCCGCGTCGGTGCCGAAGGCGGTCTTCACGTTCGTCCGGGCGGGACGCAGCAGTCCTTCGCGCAGTGCCTCGGCGTGTTCCCGGTAGTTCGCGCGGACGACCGCCGTGGAGCTGTCCCAGAAGTCGTCGTCGTCGAGCCGGTCGAGGAAGTTCGTCTGGGCGTAGTGGGTCGGCACCAGGAACACCCCGGCCTCCTCCATGACCTGGTAGGTCGACGGGGAGGCGAAGCAGCCGTGTTCCACACTGCGCACCCCGGCCTCGACGGCGCGCAGGATGGCACGGTCGGTGAAGAGGTGCGCCGCGCAGGGAAGTCCCAGATCGTCGGCGGTGGAGACGATGGCGCGCATCTCCGTGCTCGAGTACGCGGTACTGGTGGGGCTGTCCACGGGTGAGGAGAACCCGCCACCGCCCGCGAACTTGATCCAGTCGGCGCCGGCCCGGGACTGCTCGCGCACGGCGCGGCGCAGCCCTTCGACGCCTTCGGCCAGCGTGCCGATCCGGTGCCCGTACCGCAGGGCGAGGTCGGGCTGTTTGTCCCCGTGGCCTCCGGGGGGCGACAGGATGTTGGGCGCCGCCAGGATGCGGGGTCCCTCGATGAGGCCGTCCTCGACCGCCCGGCGCAAGGACACGTTGAGCGGCAGGTGGGCACCGCCCAGGTCCCGCACGGTGGTGAAGCCGCGGTGCAGCAGGGCGCGCAGGACGGGCACCGCGGTGAGGGTCTGGTAGGCGGCGGGTGCCGTCTCCGCGGCTTCGTCCAGGAGGTGGACGTGGCAGTCGATGAACCCGGGCAGGAGGGTGCAGCCGGGCATCTCGACGATGTCCGTCTCCGGACCGGCCGGAAGGCCGTGTCCGATCTCGGCGATCCGGCCGTCGTGCACGAGGACGGACAGGCCGTCCACCGGTGCGTCCGCGACCGCGTCCCACACTCGGTCGGGTCGCAGGAGCAGGTCTCTGCCAGGGGATGGGTGCATGGATACCTCCAGAGCGGCGGTGCGGGGGCGGGTCGGGCGGGGGCCGGGGCGCCTTGAGGGCCTGCGGTGTTCTGGGTCAGGACACGGTGAGCGGTGTGTACCGGGGGTCCTCCCACAGGTCTCCGGGCCCGGGATTGCCCGGCTCGGGCCGGGCACCGAGCTGCCGCAGGACCCCCCAGGCGGCGTTCAGGCCGGACGCGAGCGCGTGGTCGAGCCAGCCCGGAGACCACGAGGTGTCGTCACCGGCCAGGAAGAGGGCGTTCGGTGTCTCCCCGGGTACGGCCGCCGCGCCGCTGAAGTCCTTCATGAAGTGGGCGAACAGGTCGCGTTGGTAGTGGTGATCACCGGGACACGAGAAACGGTTCAGACCGCGGAAGTTCCGTTCGTTCTCCCACGACACCGTGACCGTCGCAGCCGTGTCTGTGCGGGCGCGCAGCTCGTCCGCCACCCGCGGGTGGATGGCGGCGAGATCGCGCAGGAAGAGGGCGATGCGTTCCTCCAGGGCGGAGGGCGCCACCTTCATGGCGTCCTGCGCCCAGGTGAAGCTGAGGTCCAGCACACCGCGCCGGCCCCCGGGTCCGCGCGGGGGGCCGTAGTCCAGGGTGTAGACGGCCCTCGGCAGCCGGTCGGTGAGGGTGACCCCGTCCATGGACGTCCCCTCCCAGAAGGGGCTGTCCACCACGAGCGCGGTCTTGGAGGACTGCCAGTAGTGCAACCGGCGGATGGCCCGCCACAGGCGCGGGCCGAGCGCGGGGGTGTGGGCGACGGTGGAGCGCACCTCCACGCCGGTCTCCAGCAGACGCAGCTGGGGGGTGAACACGGCGGCCGCGTAGTGTTCGCTGCGCCCGTCCTCGCTGTGCACCACGACCCCGCGGGACGCGTCCGGTTCGACGTCGATGGCGCGCACCGCGGGGCGCAATGCGCCCTCGTTGGCGGCTTCCAGGCTGTGGGCGCGCCCGTCGGGGCCCGTCGTGCGGTGCGCCCAGAAGCCCTCGGCCAGCCGGCTGATGCCGTCCGGCGCGTACAGCAGAGTGCTTCCTTCGGTGCACAACAGCAGGCGCAGGACCTCTATCACGCTGAGCTCGAAGAAGGAGTCCCAGGCCGCGGGCCCTATCCCGGCGGTGCCCAGCAGCCGTGCCTGGTCATGGCTCAGACCGGCGCCCTCCGGGTCGCGCAGGAAGCGGTAGAAGGACCACATCTCGAACCTGGTCAGCACCGTGCGCCAGCGGCGGCGCACCGCGGTGAGGTCGCGGGCGGCGACGTCTCGCTGGATCTGGAGGAAACCGATGCGGGCAAGCGCCCGCTGCCAGCGCGTGTACGCCTCGCGGAACTCCCCGTGGAGGCCGCACAGGTCTTCCAGGCTCCCCGCCGGGTACTGCCGTCCGTCGACGTCGAGCACGGTCAACGGCGTGGGAGCCGCGTAGTTGTCACGGAAGGGCTCCAGCCGTACGCCGAACGTGTGGGCGTACTGGCGCAGCAGCCGTGCGGATTCGGGAAACCGCAGACAGCCCAGTTCCACGACGGCGCTGTCCGCCTCGTCGAGTCGCCGGCTGTACATGCGGCCGCCCAGACGGCGGCCCCCTGGTCCGTCCTGGCTCCGTTCGGCCTCGTACACGACGGGCCGGCAGCCCGCCCGCAGCAGCTCATAGGCGGCTGCCAGTCCGCTGCCGCCCGCTCCGATCACGGCGACGCGCGCACCCGCGGTCCTCTCGGGCAGCCGCCCCATGCGCCGGCCGCCACCGACGTGCGCGGCGTAGTCGAAGGGGAAGTCGACCTGCAAGTCGCTGGCGGGCGGGGGTGCGCTGGGGCTCATCGCTGACTCCGTCGGGAAGGGGTGGGGAGGTTCCAGGTGTGCACGGGGCGGGCGCCCTCGGCGAGCTGCGCGTAGCGCACCGTCAGCTCCTCCAGGAGCGGGTCGGGCCGGCCGGCACCGTCGACGCGTGCGCCCCCGTCAGCGGTCCGCCCGGCTCGGCCGGCCGTCCCTGTCCCGGTGACGCCTTCCGGTGCCGGCGGGATCACGCCTCGTTCCGGTGCCGTGGCACCGGGGCCGGTCGTCTCCGGGTCCGCGCTTCCCGCGCGCCCAGATCGTCGGCTCAACGCCTCCAGCGTCCGCTGCTGCCACCACGCCCCGGTACGGCCCGACGCCGTCCGACGGCCCAGCAGGTCCAGTACGGTATCCGCCTCGGCGGCGTCCACCCCGGCCGCGACCAGTCCCTCCCGTGCCTGCGGCAGCAGCTCTTCGACCAGGGCGCCGGCCTCGTGCCTCCGGGGCGCGGAGCCGGGTGCGGGCCACCACAAGCTCGCCCGCAGGCCGTCACGCGCGGCCCGGTAGAAGTTCTCCCTGGCGTGGGCGAACGGCAGCTCCCGCGCCACGTCGCGGCCCTCGGCGGTCAGGGACAGGGTGAGACCGACCAGGAACGCCGTGTTCGCCGCCATGTCCAGCGAGGTCGGGCCGGAGGGGAGTGCCCTGAATTCGATCCGCAGGTGCCCGAGCGGGTCGTACACCGGCCGGTTCCACGGCCACACGGTGCTCACGTGCAGGCGCAGTTCCTCCAGCGACGGGCAACCGTTCGGCGAGACCTCGTCGTCCCCGGACGAGGACGCCGCCGGCAGCAGGACGTCGTAGCCGCGCACGGTTTCCTCGAACGCCGCGAGAGGACCGTCTCTCAGCCACGCGTGCCCGAAACCGACCCGCGGTCGTGAAGTCCCGCGACGGCCGGCGCCACGCTCCCCGAAGCCCTGTTCGTACACCGCGATGCGGGCCTCCTGCCAGCCGCGCCGGCCCAGCGGGAAGGGCGAATTCCCCGCGGCGGCCAGAGCCGGTCCGGTGGCGAGCTGGGCGGCGTTGTACATGGGGCAGAAGAGGTCCGGGGCCACTGTCAGGTGCACCTGCCAGGAACAGGCCGCGCCCTGGACCGCCACGGACTCGGCCCGCAGCAGTCCCTGGTCGCCCTCCCCCACGCACAGCGGGAACGGCGCGGGGCGCCGCCGGGCCCAGGCGCGTTCCAGCGCGTGGTAGCGCGGCAGATCCGTCAGCGCCCGTGCCGAGAGGTCGGCCGGTGTCAGCGTGGGCAGCGTCCCGATCGGTACCGCCCGGGCGCCGTAGCGCGGCAGTGACCACGCGGTGATCCGCGCCAGCGCCCGGGATGCCTGCGCGGCCAGCTCCGTGAACGGACGCCCCCGCAGGGAAACCGGCTCCAGGTTGGCTTCGAGGTTGAAACGGGCCACTTCCAGGGCGAGACCGTCGTCACCCAGTCCCTCGCGGACGGCCGCGTTCACCGGGGCGGGACGGCCGTCCGGCCCGACCAGCGACAGCTCCAGTTCCGCGCCCAACGTGCTCGGCACCTGCCCGAATCCGGGCCGGGCCACCAGCTTCTCCAACGCGGCGAGGCAATGCGCCAGGCGCACGCGGAACCGTGCGTACTCCTCTTCCGTGAATGCCACTCGTCCGACCTCGCGGCCCATATCCACTTCCTCCCGTACCTGACCTCACCCGGTCGCACTCGTCCCCGCGGCCCTCATTCGGCCGTGGCGACCGCCCGCCACCAGGACCGCAGCGCCGGCTCCATCCGCACCGCACTGCGAGTGATCCACTCGTCCGGTTCGTCGCGCGCCCTGCCGTACTCGATGACCTCCAGGACGCCGTCCGCCACCTCGGGAGGGTTCTCGCGATAGGCGCCGATGTACTCGACCGCGGCCTCGGGAACCTGCTCCGCCTCGCCCAGCACGTCGGCCAGAACGGCACAGGTGTTGCACCACAGGGTGAAGTCGGTGCGTGCCACGAGGGCCGCTTCCGCCGCTCCGGCGTGCAGAGCGACCCAGGAGATGAACTCGGTGAAGCGGCGCACCGGTTCCAGGCGAGGAGCACGGCGCATCTCGTCGGGCGAGAGGCCCAGCGCGGGCGCGAGGCCGCTCACCATCCGGTGCCGGGCCCGCATCAACTCGTGTGCGACGAAGGAGAAGAAGCCGCCGGGCACCTCATGCGAATAGCGGGCCAGCAACAGGCCGTACGCCGTGAACTCGGCTTCCTGTGACTGGAACTCGGCGAGGGCGAAGCTCCGCAGGTGCTTCGCCTCGATCATCCCCTCGCGGGCGAGGGAGAGGAACTCGTTGGCGCTGAGATGCTCGGGGAGGTTGATCCCCACGGTGTCGATGAACTCGGTGGCAGGCATGGAGGGGACTCCTCGGATCGGCAGATGGCATGTCGGGACGGGCGCCGGTCGCGTCAGGCACGGCGCCGACCGTCCGGGCCGGGTGCGCGGACCGGTGGGGCCGCGACGGGCCGCGGCCGCGCCGGAGTGCCGGGTGGCGGTCCGTACACCTCGTCGCCCGGCCGCCGTCCGGCGGGAGCGGTGCGCGCCGCCGGGCCCCGCTCCCGCATGTCCCGCGCCGTTCACGTGTGTTCCGTGGTCATGGCTGGTGCTCCGTTCTGGACGCTCCGTCACGCCGGTGGCAGGACACCGCCGTGTCCCTTCGGAGGTGTCGACGCGTCACCCGCGCCGCACTCGGCTCCCGGCACCTCACGGAGTGCCGGGCGGCACTCCCTCGGGCCCTGTACCGGCTCCCCGGGTGCGCGTGGTGCACACCCGCCCGGTGCCGGTGAAGCGTGAACGCGTTGAACGGCGGCCCGCATCGGTCCCCGCGCGTCCCCTCACTCGGACGGCCTCCCCGCCGTGCGTCCACTCGTCCGCGATCACAGGGTGGTCCCATGAACGATCCGCTCTTCGACCATGTCGCCGGTCTCGCCCTGCGTGCCGCCGCAACGGAACGGGCGTGCCCCCGCGCGAAGGCCGGCCCGCCCGCGACCGGACAGCGGCAACCCTGCGGGGTGCGGGCGGTGTCGGACGCGGAAGGCGAAGCGGTGGCCGGCTCCGGCGGGTCCGCGTGATCCGTGTGCTCCGCCTCGAACCGTCGTCGGCGGACGACGCCGCGTCGGGCGCGGTCCGGTGACCTCCGGCGCCGGCGGGTCACGCGTCGGTACGCCCTACCGGTCCACTCGTCCGGGTCGTCCCGCGCGTGCCACGGCGGAGTTCCCCCGAAGCGCAGTCAGGGACCGGGCGTCGTGCGGGCGGGCGGGCGGGCGGGCGGGCGCCGCGAACCGCTGCGGCAGGTCCCCGCGTTCCCACCGCTTTGCTGTCGGGCTGCGGGAGATGCGGGCGCGGCCGGTGCCGTACCGGCGGGTGCCCGGGGCGGTGTGGCGTTCGCCCGCAAGAGCCCGCAGGCGGGTCTGCCGGGAAGGCGGGTCGGTGCACCCCTGCGGAGGGGGAGTCCGGACTCGGTGGCCCGGAGCGCACGTTGTCACACGTACGCCTCCTTCGTCGGGCCTGTGTCCCCCGGCCCACTCCTCGGCTGTCCGTGCCCCCACGGTCGTCTTCCGTTCACGGCTCTCGCGGTGCCGGCTCCAGGAGTTCGGCGAGCATGTCGTCGAGCATCGCGGCGTCCTGGGCGGCCCTGCCCAGTGCCACTCCGTCCCACGGGGCCAGCCGGCGCAGGGCGGAGTAGGTGCCCGGGGTGACGGCGCCGCCGTAGATCAGGGTGAGGGCGACGCGGCCGGATGCCGCGTGACGCAGGGCGTCCAGTACGCCGGCGGCCTGATGGGGTCCGGCGCCCCTCTCGGAGCCGATGGCCCAGACGGGTTCGTAGAGAACGGTGGCCGCGGCGCCGGCGGGAAGGAGGTTCAGGGCGGTCGACGCCTGCCGGCGGACGTGGGCCACGGTCTCGGCAGGGCCAAGACGCTCGTTCTCACCGACACAGATCACCGGAGTCAGCCCGGCGAGCGAGGCCGCCCGTGCCTTGCGGCCGACAAGCAGGTCGTCCTCGGCGAACAGGTGGCGTCGCTCGGCGTGTCCGACCATGACGTGCGTGCAGCCGATCTCGGCCAGCAGGTCGGCGGAGACCTCTCCGGTGATCGCTCCGGCCTCCCACCACACGTTCTGGGCTCCGATGGTCATGCCGGTTCCCTGGATGCGGCGTACGCCGAGGGGGAGGAGCGGGTGGGGCAGGCAGACGCAGAAGCGGAGCCGTCCCAGGGCGTCGGCCCTGGGCAAGAGGACGCCGTCGATCCATGCCTCGGTCCGCCGCAGACCGAGGTTCATCTTCGTGCTGGTCAGCGAGACGGGCGTGGCCATATGCGTTCCTGTTCCTACTCGAGGTTGGTGTGGAAGGCGAGCATGTCCTGCGGGTCGACCTCGTGCAGCCGCTCGTAGGCGAGGATCAGGGAGTCGAAGAACAGCAGGGCGCCCTGTTCGAAGAGGGTGCCGACGAACTGGACCGATCGGCCGGGTTCGTGGTCCTGGCTGTACTCGCCCAGGTGGACCACCAGATCGGCCTGCCGGGCCAGCCGCGAGCCGGCGTTCGCCGTCACCGCGACGATCCGGGCTCCCGCACCGGCGGCGTTCTCCGCCATCAGCACCGACGTCGGGGTCTCACCCGACCCGCTGCACACCAGGAGCAGATCACCGGGGCCGATGGCGGGAGTGGTGACGTCACCGACGGCGTGGGCGTGCATCCCCAGGTGTGTCAGACGCATCGCGAACCCCTCCGCGGAGAGCTTGGAACGGCCGGCTCCCGCGACGAAGATCCTCCCGGCGTCGCGGAGGGAGGCGACCAGGGCGGCGGAGACCTGATCGTCGACGTGGGAGAGCAGGGCATCGAGTTCCCGCACGATGACGCGCCGGGCCGAGGCGTAGGGACCGTCGACGCCCACGGCCACCTCGGCAGGGGGTACGTGGGTTTCGGCAGACTTGTCCTGGTCGACCATGTGGTGTCAATCCTGTTCAGACCGATGGGCACTGTTTGCTGACTCCTGTCCAGCCGATGAGCGGCGGGGAAGCCGGGAGTCCCGAGGCGCGGCTTCCGCGCCGGCGCGCGGGGCCGGGCGGAAAGACGTGCCTTCCGGGCGTGCCACGGCCAGGAGTTCGGGGGGTGCGGTGAGGGGTTCGCGCGTCCGGGCTTCCCGGAGCCGGTGGGCCATGACGCGCGTGTACGACGACGATCGGGCCCGCCCCGTGGAGCCTGGTGCCGGCTCCGCGCCTACGCCGCCGGACATCGGTTCACTCCGGATCCCCGGCGGCCTGGACCGCTGCCGTCTCCGGAAGAGGAAGGGGCGGACGTCGACGGCGTTCGGCCGGTCGGCGTCTGTGCCCGGGATCCGTCACCACGATCCCCTGCCCCGGCTGGTCAACGGAAGTCACGTGTCTTCTTCGGTGCAGCGGATCGTCCACAGCCGTGCACCACCTCTCCGTCGTTTCGATCAGCTCTTCTCCCGGACCACGCTTCACCCGGTGGCCCTGCCCTGCGATTCTCCGGGAGAAGGCTGCTCACGCCTCCAGGCGTACAGGGATGCGTGAACGTGTTGAACGGCGTCCGTCCGGCTGCCGCCCGCGCACCGCTCGTCCGGTTCTCAGAGCGCGCCTGGCGGGGAGGCGAGGTGTGAGAGGCTGCTCAGCAGGCGAGCAGCCTCGGGAACGCGCCGGAAGCGCACCAGCCCTGCCCGTAACTCCTTGACCAGCAGCGCGGATCGCTGGGAGTGCAACAGGGCGCACTGCTCGGTGAAGTACCGGCCGTGGACGCAGGCTTCGTCGACTCGGCCCACGTCGAGCAGGACGAGCGCCAGGCGCGCCTGGCTGAGGGCCCTCCTGCGCCGTTCGTGGGCAGGGCGTTCGTCGGCCGCGTACCTCAGCGCCTCCAAGGCCGCTTGGGTGTCCCCGAGCCGATGGAGCACCTGTCCCCTCCGATAGGCCAAGCCGGCCCTCGGATAGGAGGTGAAGAGCCCCGGGCAGGGCGTGGTCCGGCCCAGACACCTCTCGGCCGTGTCCAAGTCCTGGTAGGCGGTGCGACGTTCGCCGGAGAGCGCCCGTACGTGGGCCCGCTGGGCCAGTACGAACGCCTGCAGGTCGTCGCTGTCCCCGGTGCCGGTGGCGGCGACCGCCGCGTCGGCGAGGTCGGCCGCGTAGCGCAGGGCTCCCAACCGGACCGCCTGGACACTCAGCGCTCGGAGCGTGACGGCACGGGTTCGGGGATCCCCGTTCTCGGCCGCGATTCCCAGCGCGGCGTAGTAGTAGCGCTGTGCCAGCGCCTGGTGACCCGCGTCCGCCGACATGTCGCCCAACAGGTGCGCCAGTTGCGCGGTCACCGACAGAAGCCGGCGTCGTACGATCGGCGGTGTCGGTCTCGTCAGCAGTCGCCCGACGTCATCACCGAGGTACGAGGCGGGCAGTGCCCGGGCGTGCGCGCCCCCGAACCGGGACCAGTCGGCAGCCATCTGGTCCAGCATGAACTGGACCCTCTCGATGTCGGCGTCACCGACCCTGCCGCGACGTGCGCCGCTGCCTGAGTCCTGCCGTGCGGACGGCGGTTCGCCGCCCGGCAGGGGCAGTTCCCGGAACACCGGACCCAGCAGCTTCGGGCGACGGGCGGGATCGGCATCGGCCCTGGCCAAGGCGACGAGACCGCGGATGGAGTCCTCCTCCCCCTGTTCTCTCGCCGCCTCGCCGGTTCCGTCCCGGTCGCCGTTCCCGACCAGTCCCGTCTCAACGGGACTGACGGGGCGGCCCGTTCGGCGCGTCAGTACTTCGGCCACCAGCTCGGGTATCGGTTCCCTGGGTCGGGAGCCGCCGAGCCAATGGGCCACCGCGGTGCGGTCATACCGCAGTGACCTCCCCTCGCCGACCGCGAGGCGGTTGACACTCCTCGCCAGTTCCGCGGCGCTCATGTCCGCCTCAGCCAGTAGTTGCGCGAGCGCATCGTTGCGTCTGCGACGGCGCGGCACCCGTCCCTCCTCCGCATCGGCCTGCCTGTCGGTACGTGCTCCTGTCGTCGTGCGGTCCGTCCGCCTGCCGAGGCCGAACGGGACGGAGCGCTGTCCATCGTGCTCGCGGTGCAGGCTGTGCCAATGGCCCCGACGGGGCAGTACGCACACTGCCCCGTGTGACGAGCACCCGCTCGTGGGCGTGCACACCCCGTGCGCGCGACCGCGCGCCGCTCGGCAGGCAGCCGGAACACCACCCGATGGGCTGCCGGGGCCCGGAAAGAGTCTCGTCGTGACAGAAGAAGTCCGGGCCTTCCGCTCGTACGTCCCCTTACCTACCCGTCTTTTCCACTTGCCGCCTGTTCACGCTCCAACTGACCGATTCTTTGAAATCTATGGCCTTTATCCACTGCCATCAGGCGTTCATCCGCAGGGAATTGCGATACGACCGCTTTGAGGATCCGAGTGGTGGATCACGGCGTCGCGAGACGTCATCACGAACTCGTCGATCTGGAGTGGAAGTTGCCCGATGCACACCGGCGGGGCCCCACTGCTGTCGCGGGGCCCCGCCGGGGTGCGGCGTCGTCGGTTCCGGTCAGACGGGAGCCGGCCGGTTCCGGTCGCCCGTGGGTTCCAGGCGGACGACGATGCCCTTCGACGTGGGCTGGTTGCTCATGTCGGCGACGCTGTCGAGCGGCACCAGGACGTTCGTCTCCGGGTAGTAGGCGGCTGCCGAGCCCTTGGCCGCCGGGTAGGACACGACCTCGAAGTTCTCCGCCCGGCGCTCGGTGCCGTCCTCCCAGACGCTCACCAGGTCCACCCGGTCGCCCTGGGCGAGGCCGAGTTCGGAGAGGTCGGCCGGATTGACCAGGACGACGTGGCGGCTGCCGTGGATGCCGCGGTAGCGGTCGTTGTTGGTGTACGGGACGGTGTTCCACTGGTCGTGCGAGCGCAGGGTCTGCAGCAGCAGGTGCCCCTGGGGAGCCAGGGGCACCACCCGCTCGTTGCAGGTGAACCGCGCCTTGCCGGTCTCGGTCCTGAACACGCCCTCGTTGACCGGGTTGGGCAGCTGGAAGCCTCCCGGACGGGTCACCCGGGCGTTGAAGTCGTGGAAGCCCGGCACGATCCGGGAGATGCTGTCGCGGATCGTGTTGTAGTCGCCCTCGAACCTGGCCCAGGGGATGTCCCCCACGCCGTCGACGGTCAGCCGGGCGAGCCGGCACAGGATGGCGACCTCGCTCAGCAGCATGGACGAGGCCGGTTCGAGCCGCCCTCGGGAGGTGTGCACCTCGCTCATGGAGTTCTCGACGGTGACGAACTGCTCGCCGTCGGCCTGGACGTCACGCTCGGTGCGCCCCAGCGTCGGCAGGATCAGGGCGGTGTCGCCGCAGACGGTGTGCGAGCGGTTGAGCTTGGTGGAGATGTGGGCGGTCAGCCGGCACGAACGCATCGCCTTCTCGGTGACCTCGCTGTCCGGTGCCGCGCGCACGAAGTTCCCGGCCAGGGCGAGGAAGACCTTGACGCGGCCCTCCAGCATCGCCTTGATCGAGTTCACCGAGTCCAGGCCGTGCGGGCGCGGCGGGTCGAAGCCGAACTCCTCCTGCAGGGCGTCCAGGAAGGTGTCCGGCATCTGCTCCCAGATGCCCATGGTGCGGTCGCCCTGGACGTTGCTGTGGCCGCGCACCGGACAGGCGCCCGTGCCCGCGCGCCCCAGGTTGCCGCGCAGCATCAGGAAGTTGACGATCTCCCGGATGGTGGGCACGCCGTGCTTGTGCTGGGTGATGCCCATCGCCCAGCACACGACGACGCGTTCGCTGCGCAGGACCTCGTCGCGGACCTTCTCGATCTCCTGGCGGGTCAGTCCCGTCGCCGCGTGCACGTCGTCCCAGTCGACGGTGCGGGCGTGCCGGGCGAAGTCCTCGAAGCCGGAGGTGTGGGCGTTGATGAAGTCGTGGTCCAGGACGGTGCCGGGACGCGCGTCCTCCGCCTCCAGCAGCAGCCGGTTCAGTGCCTGGAACAGGGCGAGGTCCCCGCCCGGTTTGATGTGCAGGAAGCGGTCGGCGATCTGGGTGCCCCGCCCCACGACCCCACGCGGCTTCTGCGGGTTCTTGAAGCGCCGCAGCCCCGCCTCCGGCAACGGGTTGACCGCCACGATGCGGCCGCCGTTGCGCTTGGCCTCCTCCAGTGCGGAGAGCTGCCGCGGGTGGTTGCTGCCCGGGTTCTGCCCCACCAGGAAGATCAGGTCCGCGTGGTGGAGGTCGTCGAGGCTCACGGTGCCCTTGCCGACACCGAGCGTCTCGTTCAGGGCGAAGCCGCTGGACTCGTGGCACATGTTGCTGCAGTCGGGCAGGTTGTTGGTGCCCAGGGCCCGGGCGAAGAGCTGGAAGACGAAGGCGGCCTCGTTGCTGGCCCGGCCGGAAGTGTAGAAGACCGCCTCGTCGGGCGAGTCCAGCCCTTCGAGTTCCTGCGCGAGGACGCCCAGGGCGTCGTTCCAGCCGATGGGCTCGTAGTGGTCCGATCCGGGTCGTTTGATCATCGGCTCGGTGAGCCGGCCCTGCTGGTTGAGCCACATGTCGGAACGGGCGGCCAGATCGGACACGCTGTGCTCGCGGAAGAAGTCGGCGGTGATCCGGCGCGTCGTGGCCTCGTCGTTGATGTGCTTGGCACCGTTCTCGCAGTACTCGTTGCGATGGCGCCGGCCGGGGGCGGGGTCGGCCCAGGCGCAGCCGGGGCAGTCGATCCCGCCCACCTGGTTCATGGTGAGCAGGTCGACCCCGGCCTTGCGCGGGGAGGTCTGCTCCAGGGAGTACTCCAGCGCGTGCACGACGGCGGGCACCCCGGCCGCCCACTTCTTCGGCGGTGTCACGGAGAGGGAGGTCTCCGGCTCCTGACCGGGCGGGTTCTGCATCGCTTGGCCTTTCTCTTGCCGTGTGCGGGTGGGCGGGTCAGCCGACGGGCCACTGGGCGACACGGCTCCTGGGCGGTTCCGGGGTGTCGTGCTGGACGCGGCCGTTGCGGATGGTGCCGCGCCAGGCGCCGCCCTCCTGGCCGAGCCCTTCGATGAAGTGCTTGAAGTTGACCAGTTCGGCGCGCACCAGCCGGGCGGTCAGCCCCGTGACCCCGGGGGTGCGGGTGAGGACCCTCGCGGCCCCCTGCGGCCGCAGGAGCACCCGGACCGTGATCGCGGTGCCGCCGGACCCCGTGGGCCTGAACTCGACCTCGCCCTCGTGGGTGGGGTGCTGCCCCAGGCCGC
Organism: Streptomyces sp. NPDC104831; assembly: GCF_055583025.1. Classification (NCBI taxonomy): domain Bacteria; kingdom Bacillati; phylum Actinomycetota; class Actinomycetes; order Kitasatosporales; family Streptomycetaceae; genus Streptomyces; species Streptomyces sp. NPDC104831. The sequence goes on along the minus strand of NZ_JBVJOT010000006.1, from coordinate 687 downwards.
GCCAGGCCAGGTAGGCGTCGGGGTCCTGCTCCACGATCTCGACCGGGAAACGGTGGCGCAGCAGGCCGTAGCCGATGGTCCACGCGGTGACGGTGGGCCTGACCTGCTCGACGTCGCGCACCACGGCCGAGAAGCGCGGGAACGCCTTGAACTGCGTCCACTGGTTGTAGGCCGTGCGGACCGGCACCGCGACCTCGGCCCTCTCCTCGACGTGCCACTCGCGCACCGGACGGCGGCGCTTGACGCCGTCGCCGTCGGAGCGCATGCCCGGGGTGTTCGGCACGGCCTTCCCGCCATCGTCTTCGTGCACCATCATGGTCCTTCTTCCGGCGAGGGAGCCGGGCGTCCGGAGACCCGGCCCTCCCCTCATGGATCAGGGCACCACTTCCGGTTCCCCGATCACGGGATTCGAGTCACCCGAGCGCGCAGGCGTACCGGGCGGCCCCGAGCACGGGAAGGTGCGGGTCCGCCCGGGGCGTGGTAGCGGCGTTGATCACGGACTTCTCCAGGTGGCCGACGGTCACCTCCCAGCTTCACCCCTGGACGCGGCCGCCCGCCACTCATCGTGACCCGGTAGGCGGAGCGGCGACCGGGCCCCGGTCGCCGCTCCGCCGTCCCCTCGGGGTCCCTCCCTCCTTTCCCCCGTCCCCGCCGCCCCTGGCCGTTGGAAACCCCCCCCTGCCCACA
>NZ_JBVJOT010000005.1:84835-221911 GCF_055583025.1 Streptomyces sp. NPDC104831 | reverse complement strand
TCAGAAGCCCCGTCGGTGCGATCGACTCTTGGGGCGATTTTTCCCCCCTTCCCCTGTTCTGGGGCCGGGTCGCTGGCTTTTTTTTTGTTCTGCCCTCCCCCCCCCCCCCCCCCCCGCACCGGTCTTACGCGTAGTCACCGATCAGCTCGGCGCCCGTCGTCCGGTCGCCGCGCTCGGTGATCTCGCCGGCCACCCAGGCGCCGACGCCCCGGTCGGCCAGGGTCGCGAGGGCCACCTCGGCCGACTCCTGCGGGACGATCGCCATCATGCCGACGCCCATGTTCAGGGTCTTCTCCAGCTCCAGGCGCTCGACGCTGCCGGTCTTCCCGACCAGGTCGAAGATCGCGCCCGGGGTCCAGGTGGAGCGGTCCACCACGGCGTGCAGGCCGTCCGGGACGACCCGGGCCAGGTTCGCCGCGAGACCGCCGCCGGTGATGTGGCTGAACGCGTGCACCTCGGCCGTGCGGGTCAGCGCCAGGCAGTCCAGCGAGTAGATCTTCGTCGGCTCCAGCAGCTCCTCTCCGAGGCTGCGGCCCAGCTCCGCGATCTCCGACTCCAGGGCCAGCCCGGCGCGGTCCAGCAGGACGTGACGGACCAGGGAGTACCCGTTCGAGTGAAGCCCGGAGGACGCCATGGCGATCACCGCGTCACCCGTGCGGATGCGATCGGCGCCCAGCAGCCGGTCGGCCTCCACGACGCCCGTACCGGCCCCGGCGACGTCGAAGTCGTCCTCGCCCAGCAGACCCGGGTGTTCGGCCGTCTCACCGCCCACCAGGGCGCAGCCGGCCAGCACGCAGCCTTCCGCGATGCCCTTGACGATGGCCGCGACCCGCTCGGGGTGGACCTTGCCGACGCAGATGTAGTCGGTCATGAACAGCGGCTCGGCGCCGCACACCACGATGTCGTCCATGACCATGGCGACCAGGTCGTGGCCGATGGTGTCGTAGACGCCCATGCGGCGGGCGATGTCCACCTTCGTGCCGACGCCGTCCGTGGCCGAGGCCAGCAGGGGACGTTCGTAGCGCTTGAGGGCGGAGGCGTCGAAGAGCCCGGCGAAGCCGCCGAGGCCGCCCAGCACCTCGGGGCGCCGGGTCTTCTTCACCCATTCCTTCATGAGCTCGACCGCGCGGTCGCCCGCCTCGATGTCGACGCCCGCCGCTGCGTAGCTGGCACCGGTTGTCTCAGACATGACTGTGAGAGCTTTCGTGTCGTACTGCGGGGGTGTTACGGGCGACGGATCGCGTCGGCCGCGGCCGTGGCGGCGGGACCGGCGGCCAGCTCGGTCTCCAGGAGCTGCTTTCCGAGCAGCTCCGGGTCCGGCAGCTCCATCGGGTACTCGCCGTCGAAGCAGGCGCGGCACAGGTTCGGCTTGGCGATGGTGGTCGCCTCGATCATGCCGTCGATGGAGATGTAGGCGAGGGAGTCGGCGCCCAGGCTGGTGCCGATCTCCTCGATGCTCATGCCGTTGGCGATCAGCTCCGCGCGCGTGGCGAAGTCGATGCCGAAGAAGCAGGGCCACTTCACGGGCGGCGAGGAGATCCGGATGTGGACCTCGGCGGCGCCCGCCTCGCGGAGCATGCGGACCAGGGCGCGCTGCGTGTTGCCGCGCACGATCGAGTCGTCGACGACGACCAGGCGCTTGCCCTTGATGACTTCCTTCAGCGGGTTCAGCTTCAGCCGGATGCCCAGCTGGCGGATGGTCTGCGAGGGCTGGATGAAGGTCCGGCCGACGTAGGCGTTCTTGACCAGACCGGCGCCGAAGGGGATGCCGGAGGCCTCCGCGTAGCCGATGGCGGCCGGGGTGCCGGATTCCGGGGTCGCTATGACCAGGTCGGCGTCGGCCGGGGCCTCCTTGGCCAGCCGGCGGCCCATCTCCACGCGGGAGAGGTACACGTTGCGGCCGGCGATGTCGGTGTCCGGGCGGGCCAGGTACACGTACTCGAAGACACAGCCCTTGGGCTTCGCTTCCGCGAATCGCGAGCTGCGCAGGCCGTTCTCGTCGATGGCGACGAACTCGCCCGGCTCGATCTCGCGCACGAAGCTGGCGCCGCAGATGTCCAGGGCGGCCGACTCGGAGGCGACCACCCAGCCGCGCTCCAGGCGGCCGAGGACCAGCGGGCGGATGCCCTGCGGGTCACGGGCGGCGTAGAGGGTGTGCTCGTCCATGAAGACGAGCGAGAAGGCGCCCCGCACCTTCGGGAGGACCGTGTGGGCGGCCTCCTCGATGGTCAGCGGTTTGCCGTCCTCGTCGACCTGGGCGGCCAGCAGGGCCGTCAGCAGGTCGGTGTCGTTGGTCGCCGCGACCCGGGTGGAGCGGCTGTTGTTGTCGTTGGGCAGTTCGGCGACCATCTCGGCGAGCTGCGCCGTGTTGACCAGGTTGCCGTTGTGACCGAGCGCGATCGAGCCGTGCCCGGTGGCACGGAACGTCGGCTGGGCGTTCTCCCACACGGAGGCCCCGGTGGTCGAGTAGCGGGCGTGTCCGACCGCGATGTGACCCTGGAGCGAACCGAGCGAGGTTTCGTCGAAGACCTGGGAAACCAGGCCCATGTCCTTGAAGACGAGGATCTGGGAGCCGTTGCTGACCGCGATTCCCGCGGATTCCTGACCCCGGTGCTGGAGGGCGTAGAGCCCGAAGTACGTGAGCTTTGCGACCTCTTCACCCGGAGCCCAGACGCCGAAGACGCCGCAAGCGTCCTGGGGGCCCTTTTCGCCGGGAAGCAGATCGTGATTGAGTCGACCGTCACCACGTGGCACGCCACCGAGTGTAGGCGAGGTCGACCACTGGTCCGAATTGGGGATACGTGCCCTCGACCGGCCCGACCGCTCCGATCACCTTGGTGCTTTCTGCGTTTCCGCAGGTCACCTGGCGTGTCCCGGCGACCGGGCCGTTCCCGGGCCGGGCCGGCGGGAGGCGAATACGAACGATTCGCCGCCGCGATGAGTGAGGTGTCGCACATCATTCGGGCGCGCTGCGGCCGAGCCGGACGAGGTCGCCGTGACCGCTGGTGAGGGTGAGCTTGCCCTGCTCGACGGTACCGGTGACCGTCTGCCCGTCGAGCACCCGGGTGAGCGCCCGCTCGAAGCGCATCCGCGCGGGATCACAGGCCATCTTGGTGGTGCGCAGCGCCCCGAAGCTGATCCGGTCCCCGCGCACCCCGACGCGGGCGCTGAACCGGTTGCAGCCGAGATCACCGGCCGCGGTGCCGTCGGTGCCGATCCTCAGGTGCGGGGAGCCGCCGGCGGGGGCGCCGAGGGTCTCCCCGCCCGCCGTGACGCTCTCGACCCGCCATTCCACCCCGGTCACCGACGCGTTCCCGTCCATGGCACTCCTGTCCGCCTCCCCGGCGGCGCAGCCCGCCAACAGGGGAACCATCAGCAGCCCGAGCCACTTCCCGTGCCGTTTCATGCCGTTTGGACGAGGGCGGGCGACCGCCGGTTCCGCTACCCCAGCAGCGGCAGCAGCCCGCCGAGGTCGGCCCGCTCCCCGCTGGCGGCGACCTGTGCGCCGGCCACGGCGTCCGCCCAGGCCAGGCGGCCGGTCGCGAGCCGGATCCAGGTCAGCGGGTCGGTCTCCACGACGTTGGGCGGGGTGCCGCGGGTGTGCCGGGGCCCCTCCACGCACTGCACGACGGCGTACGGCGGCACGCGCACCTCGGTGGAGCCGCCGGGCGCCTTGACCGCGAGCGCGTCGGCGAGCAGCCGGGTGGCGGCGGCCAGGGCCTGCCGGTCGAACGGCACGGCCGGGCCCGGGACGGCGGCGTTCAGGTCGTCGGTGTGGACGACGAGTTCCACCGTGCGGGTGACGAGGTAGTCGTCCAGCGGCATGGCGCCCGCGTTGGTCTCCAGCAGCCGGCCGCCGGGGTGCTCGTCCAGCAGGGCGCGCAGGCCGTCCTCGGCCCCGGCGAGGTACGCGTCGAGGTCCGGGTGCTCCTCGGCGATCCGGCGCGTGAAATCGGCGATCGCGGCCGAGTTGGCGGAGGTGGCGAAGGTCCAGTCGACCACTTGGACGTCCTGCTTCGGCGGCGCCGGCCGCGCGGCGGCCCGCAGCACGGCGGTGACGCTCATCCCGATGTGCGCGACCAGCTCCCGCACGGTCCACGCCCCGAGCCGGGTGGGCAGCCCGAGCCGCTCCTCGTCCAGCCCGCGCACGGCTTCCCGCACGTTGCCGAACTGGGCGAGGACGGCGGCCCGGGTCTTGGCCGGGTCGTAACTGCGCGCACGCTTCCTGGCTGTTGGCATGCGCCGAGCCTATGCGGACGCGGACCGGGCGAGGGCCGGGGGGCCCGGGGCGGCGGAGCGCGGAAGCCCGCGCGCGGAAACGTGTTCGTGTTTCCGGGCGCGGGCCTCCTCGCCGTACGGGCCGTGGCCCCGAGCCGGTGGGGTTACGCCAGCAGCGCCGGGATCGTCTCCTCGTGGGCCTTGCGGAGGTCTTCCAGGGGGAGGGAGAACTCGCCCTGGATCTCGACCGCTTCGCCGTCCACCACGCCGATGCGGGTGGCCGGCAGGCCGCGGGCGCCGCACATGTCGGTGAAGCGGATCTCCTCCGAGCGCGGCACGGCGACGATGGCGCGGCCGGCCGACTCGGACAGGAGGAAGGTGAAGGCGTCCAGGCCGTCGGGGACGACCAGGCGGGCGCCGATGCCGCCGAGCAGCGCCGACTCCACGACCGCCTGGATCAGACCGCCGTCGGACAGGTCGTGCGCGGAGTCGATCATGCCGTCGCGGGAGGCGGAGATCAGGATCTCGGCGAGCAGCCGCTCCCGCTCCAGGTCCACCGCCGGGGGCAGGCCGCCGAGGTGGTCGTGGACCACCTGGGACCAGGCCGAGCCGCCGAACTCCTCGCGGGTGTCGCCGAGGAGGTAGATCAGCTGGCCCTCCTCCTGGAAGGCGACCGGGGTGCGGCGGGCCACGTCGTCGATCACGCCGAGGACGGCGACGACCGGGGTCGGGTGGATCGCCGCGTCGCCGGTCTGGTTGTACAACGAGACGTTGCCGCCGGTCACGGGCGTGCCGAGCTGCTGACAGCCGTCGGCGAGACCGCGCACCGCCTCCGCGAACTGCCACATCACCGCCGGGTCCTCGGGCGAGCCGAAGTTCAGGCAGTCGGAGACCGCCAGCGGCTTGGCGCCCGTGGTGGCGACGTTCCGGTAGGCCTCGGCGAGGGCCAGCTGCGCGCCCGTGTACGGGTCCAGCTTGGCGTACCGGCCGTTGCCGTCCGTCGCGATCGCGACGCCGAGACCGGTCTCGTCGTCTACGCGGATCATGCCGGAGTCCTCCGGCTGCGCCAGCACGGTGTTGCCCTGCACGAAGTGGTCGTACTGCTGCGTGACCCACTTCTTCGACGCCTGGTTCGGCGACGCCACCAGCCTCAGGACCTGGTCCTTCAGCTCCTCGCTCGTCTCCGGGCGGGGCAGCTTGTTCGCGTCGTCCGCCTGGAGGGCGTCCTGCCAGTCGGGACGGGCGTACGGGCGTTCGTAGACCGGGCCGTCGTGCGCGACCGTGCGCGGGTCGACGTCCACGATCTTCCCGCCGTGCCAGAAGATCTCCAGCCGGTCGCCGTCGGTCACCTCGCCGATGACGGTGGCGATGACGTCCCACTTGTCGCAGATCTCCAGGAAGCGGTCGACCTTGTCCGGCTCCACCACCGCGCACATGCGCTCCTGCGACTCGCTCATGAGGATCTCCTCGGGCGAGAGCGTGGAGTCGCGCAGCGGCACGTCGTCCAGGGTGACGCGCATGCCGCCGGAGCCGTTGGAGGCCAGCTCGGAGGTGGCGCAGGACAGACCGGCCGCGCCGAGGTCCTGGATGCCGACGACCAGCTTCTCCCGGAACGCCTCCAGGGTGCACTCGATGAGCAGCTTCTCCTGGAAGGGGTCGCCGACCTGGACGGCGGGGCGCTTGGAGGGCTTGGCGTCGTCGAAGGTCTCGGAGGCCAGGATGGAGGCGCCGCCGATGCCGTCGCCGCCGGTCCGGGCGCCGTAGAGGATGACCTTGTTGCCCGCGCCGGACGCCTTGGCGAGGTGGATGTCCTCGTGCCGCATCACACCGATGGCACCGGCGTTGACCAGCGGGTTGCCCTGGTAGCAGGCGTCGAAGACGACCTCGCCGCCGATGTTGGGCAGGCCCAGGCAGTTGCCGTAGCCGCCGATGCCCGCGACGACGCCCGGCAGGACGCGCTTGGTGTCGGGGTGGTCGGCGGCGCCGAAGCGCAGCGGGTCCACGACCGCGACCGGGCGGGCGCCCATCGCGATGATGTCGCGGACGATGCCGCCGACGCCGGTGGCCGCTCCCTGGTAGGGCTCGACGTACGACGGGTGGTTGTGCGACTCGACCTTGAAGGTCACGGCGTAACCCTGGCCGACGTCGACCACGCCGGCGTTCTCGCCGATGCCGACGAGGAGGGCGTCCGACCGCGGGGCCTTCTCGCCGAACTGGCGCAGGTGGACCTTGGAGGACTTGTACGAGCAGTGCTCGGACCACATGACCGAGTACATGGCGAGTTCGGCGCCGGTCGGGCGGCGGCCGAGGATCTCCACCACCCGCTCGTACTCGTCCTTCTTCAGACCGAGTTCGGCCCAGGGCAGCTCGACGTCGGGGGTCGCGGCCGCGTGCTCGACCGTGTCCAGAGGCGTCCGGCTCATGCGCCCACCAGCTTCTTGAGGATCGAGGTGAAGAACGGGAGCCCGTCGGTACGGCCCGTACCGATCAGCGGCTCGACGGCGTGCTCGGGGTGCGGCATGAGGCCGACGACGTTCCCGGCCTCGTTGGTGATGCCGGCGATGTCCCGCAGCGAGCCGTTCGGGTTGAAGTCGAGGTACCGGAAGACGACGCGGCCCTCCGCCTCCAGCTTGTCGAGCGTGTACTCGTCGGCGACGTACCGGCCGTCCATGTTCTTCAGCGGGATGTGGATCTCCTGCCCGGCGCGGTAGTCGCCGGTCCAGGCCGTCCCCGCGTTCTCCACCCGCAGCTTCTGGTCGCGGCAGATGAAGTGGAGGTGGTCGTTGCCGAGCATGCCGCCCGGGAGCAGGTGGGCCTCGGTGAGGACCTGGAAGCCGTTGCAGATGCCGAGGACCGGCAGCCCGGCCTTCGCCTGCTCGATCACGGAGTCCATCACCGGCGAGAACCGGGAGATGGCACCGGCCCGCAGATAGTCGCCGTAGGAGAAGCCGCCGGGCAGGACCACGGCGTCGACCTGCTTGAGGTCCTTGTCCTTGTGCCACAGGGCGACCGGTTCGGCGCCCGCGAGGCGGATCGCACGCTGGGTGTCCCGGTCGTCCAGGCTGCCCGGGAAAGTGACGACGCCAATACGAGCGGTCACTTGGCCGCCTCCGCGACTTCGTCGACCCGGACCGTGAAGTCCTCGATCACGGTGTTGGCGAGGAAGGATTCCGCGAGATCGCGGATGCGGGCGAGGGCGGCCTCGTCGACCGGCCCGTCAACTTCCAGTTCGAAACGCTTTCCCTGACGTACGTCCGAGATCCCTTCGAATCCCAGGCGGGGCAGCGCACGCTGGACCGCCTGGCCCTGGGGGTCGAGGATCTCCGGCTTGAGCATGACGTCGACTACGACGCGTGCCACTGGCACTCCCGGTGTGTGGTGCTGAGCAGGTTCCTTCAGACTACCCGCACAAAATTTCTACGCGGGTAGAGTTGGAGGAAAGTACGTGAGGCGCATCACGATCGGGTGTCGAAGCCGCGCGCCCGCGAAAAGATCTGGGAAAGTTCCACAGTCCGCCCGCCCACGCCTATTGCGCCCGGACACGCGGGCGGATTTAGTCGGGCTTCACATTTCATTGCCGGGCACTGTACAAATGAATTGGCAATAGCCGATACTCGGCACGTCGTCGGCGCTGAGCTGTAACGACGTGCCGCACGAAGGGACCGATATTCGTGGCGCAAAAGGTCGTGGTCACTCTCTTTGACGACATCGACGGCTCGGAAGCGGCGGAAACGATCGCCTTCGGACTCGACGGCAAGTCGTACGAGATCGACCTGAACGAAACCAACGCCGAGAAACTGCGCAAGGCGCTCGCACCGTACGTCGAGGCCGGCCGCAAGCGGTCGCGCTCCGGCAAGGCGTACAAGCAGACGGAGGTCGCCCCCGACCCGGCGGCCGTCCGCGCCTGGGCCCAGGCCAACAAGATGGACGTCCCGGCCCGCGGACGCATCCCGAAGAAGGTCTACGAGGCGTTCACCGCCGCCCAGTGAGCCCGCGAAGGGGCGGCTCCCAGGGACCGTCAGGGGCCCCTGGGAGCCGTGCACTTGGGACATACGGGACCCGGGAGGGAGCCGACTTGCGCAACCCCCCCGACGATCGGCTAATGTCTGGGACACGCCGAGGGGCGAGGCCGACAGGCCGGAACCCCGAGGACACGCGGGTGTAGTTCAGTAGCAGAACATCCCCCTTCCAGGGGGAAGGCGCAGTGTGCAATTCCTGTCACCCGCTCTGCACCGCCGACACGACCACTGCCGTGGATCGGGTAGGCTGGTGCTCGCACCGGTCGGTGAGAGCCGATCGGGGGCAGTGCGGACGTAGCTCAGTTGGTAGAGCGCAACCTTGCCAAGGTTGAGGTCGCGAGTTCGAGCCTCGTCGTCCGCTCGGGAATGAGACCCCGGTCCAATGGACCGGGGTCTTTTCGTTCTCCGGCGCCCTTCTGACATTTGTCATGCGCGCGGATGACATCGCGCACTGCCGACGGGCGCCCGCCGCGCGGACGCTGGTGCCATGGACATCGACGGGCACGAGAACGTGATCGAGGTCACCGGCCTCAGGCGCGTCTACGGGGGCGGGTTCGAGGCCGTACGCGGAATCAGCTTCTCCGTGGCACGCGGGGAGATCTTCGCCCTGCTGGGCACCAACGGCGCCGGGAAGACATCGACGGTGGAGCTGCTGGAGGGACTGGCCGCACCGGCCGGCGGCCGGATCCGGGTCCTCGGCCACGACCCCCACCGCGAGCGGGCCGCCGTACGGCCCCGCACCGGCGTGATGCTCCAGGAAGGCGGCTTCCCCGCCGAACTGACCGTCGCGGAGACCGCCCGGATGTGGGCCGGCTGCACCACCGGCGCCCGGCCCCCGGCCGAGGTGCTGGAGCGGGCGGGGCTCGCGGACAAGCACGGGGTACGGGTCAAGCAGCTGTCCGGCGGCGAGCGCCGGCGCCTCGACCTGGCCCTCGCGCTGCTCGGCGACCCGGAGGTGCTCTTCCTCGACGAGCCGACCACCGGACTGGACGCCGAGGGCCGCCGGGACACCTGGGCCCTGGTGCGCGCGCTGCGGGAGGAGGGCACCACCGTGCTGCTCACCACGCACTACCTGGAGGAGGCCGAAGAGCTGGCCGACCGGCTCGCCATCCTGCACGAGGGCCGGATCGCCGCCTCCGGGACACCGGCCGAGGTCACCGCCGACCGTCCCTCCCGGATGTCCTTCGAGCTGCCCCCGGGCCACCTCCCCGGCGACCTGCCGCCGCTCGCCACCCTCGGCGTCCTGGACCACGAGTACGACGGCCGGACCGTCCGGCTGCGCACCCGCGAACTCCAGCGGACCGCCACCGCCGTCCTCACCTGGGCCGCGCGGGCCGGCGTCGAACTGCGCGCGCTGGACGTGCGCTCGGCCTCACTGGAGGAGGCATTCCTCGGGATCGCCCGGGAGCGGGCGGAGGTGGCGGCATGAGCACGTTCCCCACAGCGCCCACCGCGCCCTCCGCGCGCCGGCTGCGGGCGCTGGCCCGGGCCGAGCTGTCCCTCCTCTGCCGCAACCGCGGGGTCGTGTTCACCGCGCTCGTCGTGCCGCTGGTGCTGCCGTTCGGCATGCGGCCGGCCCTGGACCACGTGGACCTGGAGAAGCAGGGCATCGGCGTCGGCTCGGCCCTGCTCACGGCCGGGATCGGCTTCTCGTTCCTCTTCGCCGTCTACAGCGCGCTCGTCAACGCCTACGTGGCCCGCCGCGAGGAACTGGTCCTGAAGCGGCTGCGCACCGGCGAGTTGTCCGACACGGAGATCCTCGCCGGCACCGCCCTGCCCGCCATGACCGTGGGTCTCGCCCAGTCGCTGGTGCTGTGCGCCGGGTGCGCGGCGCTGCTGCGCGCCGGGGCGCCGAAGGCGCCGTACCTGACCCTGCTGGGGCTGCTCGCCGGGCTGGTGCTGAGCGCCGCGCTGGCCGCGCTCACCGCGTCCGTCACCCGGACCGTGGAGAGCGGCCAGGTCACCGCGCTGCCCGTGGTGTTCGGCTCGATGATCGGCTCGGGGATGATGGTTCCCACCGAGGTCATGCCGAAGCCGCTCGCCTCCGTCTGCGAGCTGCTCCCGCTGTCCCCCGCCCTCCGGCTCGTCCGGGGCGGCTGGACCGGCCAGTTGAGCGCCTACGAGGCATTCGGGGCGCTCGCGACCGCGCTGGCCTGGACCGTGGTGGCGGTGGTCGCGGTACGGCGGTGGTTCCGGTGGGAGCCCCGGCGCTGAGGAACGGGGGGCGTGCGTGGTGGTGGGGCCGATACGGCGGTGGCAGCAGCGGCACTGGCGGGAGCGCGGCAAGGCGGACCGGGTCGAGCTGTACACGGTCGTCACCTGGTACGTCACCACCTGGTTCTTCGTCCTGAGCTGGCTGGTGCTGCCGCTGTCCGCCGCACTCGCCCACCACCGGCCCGCGGCCCTCCTCGGCGTCCCGCTGATGCTGGTGGCGGCCCTGCAGTGCGCTGTCGCGAACCGGCTCACCCGGCCCGCCCTCGACCACTACCTGGGACGCGCCCGGCTGCCGGCCGGCGCCCACCGCGTCCCGGCCGCCCTGCTGGTCCTCTCCGTGGCGCTGATCGCGGCCCTCGCCGCGGTGGACGGGACCGACCGGGGGACGGCCCGGCTGGCGCTCGGCGCGGTCCTGCTGCCGTTCGCGCTGCTGTACGGCCTCACCGTCCCGGTACGGGTCTACCTGCGCGGCGCGGCCGTGTGCTCGGTGCCGCTGGCGGCCGCCCTCTGGCTCGCCGACCCCTCCGCCGCCGGGCTGCTCGCCACCGCTCTGGTCACCGCCTTCATGGCGGTGTTCGCCCAGCTCGCCTGCCGGTGCGGGGCCTGGACGCTGTCCGTGCTGTGGGAGGCGGAACGCGCCCGCGAGGTGGAGGCCCGGCTCGCCGTCGCCGAGGAGCGGCTGCGGTTCGGCCGGGACCTGCACGACGTGCTGGGCCGGAACCTGTCGGTGATCTCCCTCAAGAGCGAGCTGGCCGTCCAACTGGCCCGGCGGGGAAGGCCCGAGGCGGTGGAGCAGATGATCGAGGTGCAGCGCATCGCCCAGGAGACCCAGCGGGAGGTGCGGGCCGTCGTGCGCGGCTACCGGGAGGCCGACCTCGGCGCCGAACTCGCCGGGGCGCAGGGCGTGCTGGCGGCGGCCGGGATCGACTGCGAGGTCCACGCGGAGACCGGCGGACTGCCCGCCGAGGTGCAGTCCGCGCTCGGCTGGGTGGTGCGCGAGGCGGCCACCAACGTGCTCCGGCACGGGGACGCGGGCCGGTGCCGGGTGGGGCTGACGGTGCGTGAGGGGCAGGCGGTGCTGACGGTGGAGAACGACGGTGCCGTGGCGGCGCCCGGGGACGGGGGCGGCGGCTCGGGACTGGCCGGACTGCGGGAACGGCTGGCCGCCGTGGGCGGGACCCTGGAGGCCGGCCACGTCGGCACCGGCCGGGACCGGTTCCGGCTGATCGCGGAAGTACCCCTGACCACGGTGGGAGGAGTCGCCTCATGAGCGGCCCGGTACGGCTGCTGCTCGCCGACGACGAGCATCTGATCCGGGGCGCGCTGGCCGCGCTGCTGTCCCTGGAGGACGATCTGCTGGTCGTCGCGGAGGCGGCGAGCGGGCCCGAGGCGCTGGCCATGGCGCTGGCGCACGCGCCCGACGTCGCCGTCCTGGACCTGCAGATGCCGGGCGCCGACGGTGTGAAGGTCGCCACATCGCTGCGCGCCGAACTGCCCGGCTGCCGGGTGCTGATCGTCACCGGGCACGGCCGCCCCGGGCATCTGAAACGGGCGCTCGCGGCCGGTGTGCGGGGGTTCGTCCCGAAGACGGTCAGCGCCCGGCGGCTCGCCGAGATCATCCGCACCGTGCACGCGGGAAACCGTTACGTGGATCCCGAGTTGGCCGCCGACGCGATCTCCGCCGGGGACTCCCCGCTGACCGCGCGGGAGGCCGAGGTGCTGGAGCTGGCCGCCGACGGGGCACCGGTCGCGGAGATCGCCGAGCGGGCCGCGCTGTCGCCGGGGACCGTGCGGAACTACCTCTCCTCGGCCGTCACCAAGCTCGGTGCCGAGAACCGTCACACGGCGGTGCGTCTCGCCCGCGAGCGAGGTTGGGTATAGTTGCTCTCGCGCCACGGCGCAACGCGGACGTAGCTCAGTTGGTAGAGCGCAACCTTGCCAAGGTTGAGGTCGCGAGTTCGAGCCTCGTCGTCCGCTCCACGAAAAAGCCCCCGGTTCTCCGCCGGGGGCTTTTCGCGTACCCCCGGCTTTCGCCGGGGGCTCGCGGGCTACGACCAGCCGGTGCCGGTCAGCCGCTCGTACGCCTCCACGTACTTCTGCCGGGTCGCGGCCACGACCTCGTCCGGCAGCGGCGGCGGGGGCTGCTCGCTCCGCCGGTCCCAGCCGGAGGCCGGCGAGGTCAGCCAGTCGCGCACGAACTGCTTGTCGTACGACGGCTGGGCGCGGCCCGGCTGCCACTCGTCGGCCGGCCAGAAGCGGGAGGAGTCCGGGGTGAGGACCTCGTCGGCGAGGACGAGTGTGTCGCCGTCGAAGCCGAACTCGAACTTGGTGTCGGCCAGGATGATCCCCCGGTCCCGGGCGATGTCCCGGGCCCGCGAGTACACCGCGAGCGTGGCCTGGCGCAGCTGGGCGGCGGTCTCCGCGCCGACCTGGCGGGCCACCTCCTCGTAGGAGACGTTCTCGTCGTGCTCGCCGACCTCGGCCTTGGTGGCCGGGGTGAAGATCGGGGCGGGCAGCTCGGAGCCGTCGACGAGTCCCTCGGGGAGGGCGAGGCCGCAGACCGTGCGGGACTCCCGGTACTCGGCGAGGCCGGAACCGGTGAGGTAGCCCCGGGCCACGCACTCCACCGGGACCATCTTCAGGGACTTGCACACCAGCGTCCGGCCCGCCCAGTCGGCCGGGGCGCCCTCGGGCACCTCGGTGCCGACGACGTGGTTCACGGCGAGGTCGCGCAGCTGGTCGAACCACCACAGGGAGAGCTGGGTGAGGACCCGGCCCTTGTCGGGGATCTCCGTGGGCAGCACCCAGTCGTAGGCGGACATGCGGTCGCTGGCGACCATCACGAGGTCGCCCGCCTCGTTCTGGTACAGGTCGCGCACCTTCCCGGTGTGCAGGTGCACCAGGCCCGGAACCTCGATCGGCTCGGGCTTTTCTACGAATCCGGACACGGTTCCTCCCCGTGGCTCTGTCCAATGCACCCGATTCTCCCGTACGGGGCCGATCGGGCGCGCCCGGGGGTCAGTCGCGTTTGCAGATGCGGTCCAGCAGGTTCGCCGTGGCGCGCTGGACGCGGGCGTCCACGTGGCCCGGGCGGTCCAGGGCCGGGGACCAGGCGAAGGTCCCGGAGGCGAACACCCAGGCGCCGGAGGGGGCGCGGTAGAGGGACGTCTCCTGGTGGCGCAGGACGCCGTCGGCGTCGGTGTACGGGGAGTGGGCGAGCAGGATCCGTTCGTCGTGCTCGGGCAGCGCGGTGCGCGGGAAGTAGCGGTCCGCCTCGCCGGCGACCAGGTCCTTGATCTCGTCGCCCTCGTGCGCGCCGGTCGCCTCCCACAGCCAGTGGCCGCCGTTGCGGACGATCAGCGGGCGCGGCTCGGGCACCTGGCCCGCGTACTGGATGCCGACCAGTTCCTGTTCGGGCCGGTCGATCTCGCGCCAGAGCACCGGCTTGCCGGGCCCCTTGCGCTTGCGGCAGGTCAGCAGCCGGTCCGGGACGCCGGACGGGGACGGGGCGAGCTCCACCTGCCAGTACATGGTGTTGGCGGAGAGGAAGACCAGGGAGGTGCCCCGGTCGCGGGCCTCCTCGACGGCCCGGCGCATCGGCACCGACCAGTACTCGTCGTGGCCCGGGAAGACCAGGCCCCGGTAGCGGGTGGGGTCGATCCGGCCGGCGTGCAGATCGCGGGCGTCGGCGTAGGCGAGGTCGTAGCCGTAGCGCTCGGCCCAGCGGATGAAGTCGTAGGCGTGGCCGACGTGCAGGGGCAGGCCCGCGCCCGCGTACGGCCGGTCGAAGGAGACCGTGGTGGCGGCGTCGGCCTCGCCGAGGAGACGGCCGTGCTCGTCCCAGGCGTGGTAGAGGCTGGCGCCGGTGTGGCCGTCCTCCGGGTAGAGGTTGTACGCCTGCCAGGTGACGTCGGGCAGCAGCAGGAGCAGATCGGCGGGGTGGCTGTCGCGGACCGTGAAGGGCACGTGGGAGCGGTAGCCGTCGGCGGTGGTCAGAACGGCCACGTAGGCGCCGATGCTCCAGTAGGAGGGCACCTGGAGGCGCCAGGACAGCCACCAGTGGTGGCAGGAGACCGTGCGGTCGGCGGTCAGCGGCGGGGGCTGGACGATGCCGGACAGGCGCGGGCTGGTGGTGATCTTCGCCGCGCCGTCGCCGCCGTAGTGGCCGATGCGGTAGATGTCCACGAAGAACTCCTGCGGCGGGTCGACCGTGATGTGGAAGTCGATCGCCTCGCCGGGCGCGACGGCGCCGCTGGACGTGAAGCCCTTGATCTGGCGGTGCACGTCGTCGGCCGAACGGGGGCCGGAGGAGGAGGTGCGGGGGGCGGGGGCGCGGCGGCCGGCCGCCCCGGCGGCCTGCGGGCAGGCGTCGACGTACCAGGGCATCACCTTGCCGAAGTCGTCGATGTACGGCTCACTGCCGCGCAGCCAGGGCACCGGGCCCTGGCCGAAGGGATCCGTGACGCCATGCGCGAGTGCTCCGGACTCCCAGCGACGAATGTGGTCCGAGGCCATGGTCGCTCCCCTCCCTCATCCCCCCGTGTCTGTCTCGGTGGTGCCCGCTGAGCGGTGATGCTCCGCCGTGCTCGGCCGCGCTGTCGTATGTCGCGCGCCATTGCCAAAGGCGTGGTCGGTCCCAGCACATCACATTACGCACGGGGCCGGTCACTACTCGTTGCGAATTGACCTGAAGTGGAAGACGCGTTTCCGCTACGGGGGAGAGAGCGGAGGCGGCTTGCCGAAAGGTGCGGTGGCTGCGGTGGCCCGGCCCGGTTCCGGCCCGCGCGGCGCGGGCCGCGGCGGGATCACACGAGCCGTACGGGCTTTTCGGGGCGTATCCCGAACGCGGTGAGCCAGTCGCGCAGCGGGCGCGGGTCGCCGTCCTCGATCAGGGTGAGCACCTTGGGCGCGAGGTCGGCCGCGCGTTCGCCGTCCAGCAGCAGGGAGGGGCCGTCCAGCCAGTCCAGGGCGGGGACGGCGCCGGCGGTGTCCACGGCCGCGCAGCACACCATCGCCGTGACGTGGTCGGCGAGGAGTTCGCGGGCGGTGCGGTGGGGCTGGAGCGGGAACGGGGGCAGGCCGTAGTCACCGGGGGCCCACGCGGTGCCGTCGGGGCCGTGGGGGGCGCCGGCGGCGCCCTTGCGGTCCTTGCCCTTGCGGGCCTGCTGCGCGCGGGCCTCCTCGCGGGCCAGCTCGGCGGTGAGGAGGGCGGCCAGGGCGACGCTGCGGGGCGTTCCGGGCTCCGCCTCGGCCTCACCGTCGGCGTCCACTTCACTCCCACCCGTACCACCCGCGCGTGTGACGTCGTCGAGGACCGGAGGTTCCTGCGGGTGGCTCCCGCCGTCGGCGGCTCGGGAGTGGGGCGGGGCGGGGGACCCGACGGCGGCTTCCCACGCCGGGGCCGTGCCGGGGGCCGGCCAGTCCAGGGATGCGCCGGGGGCCGTCTCTGCCGGGGCGCTGCCGTCGGCGCTCTGCGTCTCGGGCCCGCCGCCGGGGGCCTGTGGGACGGTCTGTGGTCCCGGCCTGCCGTCGGGGGCTTGCGGGGCAGCCTGGGTCAGGGGGCCCTCGGGGGTCTGCGGGGCGGTCTGTGCCTCGGTCCTGCCGTCAGGGGTCTGCGGGGCAGCCTGGGCCAGGGAGCCCTCGGGGATCTGCGAGGCGGGTTGGTCCAGTCGGCCTTCGGGAGTCTGCGAGGCGGGTTGGTCCAGTCGGTCTTCGGGAGTCTGCGAGGCGGTTCGCGGCTCCGGCCCGGCGTCGGGGGTCTGCTGGGGGGCCTCGGTGGTGGCCCGGGTCGCCGGGCCGGCCGGTGTCTCCCGCGTGGTCTCTCGCGCCTGTTTCCCGTCGGTCTC
Source organism: Streptomyces sp. NPDC104831 (assembly GCF_055583025.1). Classification (NCBI taxonomy): domain Bacteria; kingdom Bacillati; phylum Actinomycetota; class Actinomycetes; order Kitasatosporales; family Streptomycetaceae; genus Streptomyces; species Streptomyces sp. NPDC104831. The sequence goes on along the minus strand of NZ_JBVJOT010000005.1, from coordinate 205,614 downwards.
GAACCCGAGCGCGGGCTCGTCGTCGGCTTCGGGGGCGGCGGTGGTCAGGTGGTTCAGGACACGGGCGAGGGTGGGGCCGCCCGGGTCGCGATGGCCGGCGGCCGGGGCGGGGCGGACGCCCAGCGAGTCCAGGGCCCGGTGCAGGCGGGCCGCGTCGACGCGCCAGGTGCGGTCCACGACCTCCTCCGGGTACGCCTGCCAGTCGACCGGCGCCCAGTCGGAACACGGCTCGGCGGGGCCGCCGTGGAAGAGGCGGGCGGCGAGCAGGGACGCGGCCTCGTCCACCGTGCCGGGCTCCTCCAGCAGGTCGCAGGCCGGCCGCTCGCCGAGCCGGGAGGCGAAGCCCTCGGCCAGCCGGTCGCGGCGGGACAGCTCGGTGAGCGCCGCCACCACGCCCGCGTCCAGCCGGGACGGCCAGCGGCCCATGCGCCAGGCGGGCAGCGCGACCCTGGTCAGCAGCCGGTCCCAGCCGGCGTAGGCCAGCCCGACCTGCTCCTGGGCGACGATCCGCAGGCCGTAGTCGACCGCCTGGGCGCGTTCGGCCGCCGCCGCCGCGACCCCGCGCTCCATCAGCGTCGCGTGCTCCTGGCAGCCGCGCAGCAGCAGCCGCGCCACCCAGCCGACGGCCGCGCACAGCCCCCGGGCCGGCGGACGGCGGCCCGGGGCCGAGGTGACCGCCACGGCCGCGTCCAGCCCGCGCACGAAGCGGCGGGCGGCCGCTATGTCGGGGTGCGCCGAGGGGCCCGTACTCGCGATGACCGGGGCGAGGACCGCGCGCAGCTCGCCGACGCGCATCCACCACAGGAACGGGGAACCGATGACGAGGACCGGCGGGGTCGGGGTCCGGGGGGACGCCGGCCGGCCGGGTGCCGGACGCGGGGGCGGGCCGTGCGCCGAGTGCGCCCGGTCCTCCAGCCAGCTGTCGCAGTCCGGGGTGAGGGCTATGGCCGACGGGGCCGGCACGTCCAGGCGGTCGGCGAGGTCGCGCACCATCCGGTACAGATCCGGGGCGGACTCCTCCGGGATCGGCACCGTGGGGCTGGTGGCGGGGCGGGCCCGGGCCACGACCAGGGCGACACTCGCGGCGGTCAGCAGCACCAGCACCGCGAGCGCGCCCACGGCCCAGCGGGCGGCGTCCCAGCCCGGGCCGGCGAATTGGCCGGTGGAGGCGCCGGTCAGCAGGATCACCGCGGCGCCCGCGGGCAGCAGCGCCACGCCCAGCGCGCGGCCCCGGACCCGCAGCACGGCGAGGGCCCGGGAGCGCGCGGCCTGCGCGCCCGCCTCCACACCGATTCCGTTCACGTGCCGATCTCGCCCCCTCCCTGCCGCTCGCGTGCTGTCCTGGTGGTGCTCACTCCCCCACTGTGGCACCCGTCACTGACATCGCAATGCCGGTGGGCCAAGTGCCGGAACGCTTGCGCGGCACCCTAGTTGGGGCCCGGGTCCCCGTCAGCCGGATAGCCGATTGCTCACTCGATGGAATGGCTTTGGTCAGAGCTGGGTGACAGACAGCAAGGGTCAGGCCCCGGATCGTGGATCCGGGGCCTGATGGCAGAACCGCAGGTCAGAAGGGCAGGGGCTCAGGCGTCCGCGGACTGCGCCGCCTTCGCCGCGATGTCCGTGCGGTGCTGCGAGCCGTCCAGCCCGATCCGGCCCACCGCCCGGTACGCCCGCTCGCGCGCCTCGGCCAGGTCCTTGCCGGTGGCGGTGACGGACAGCACGCGTCCGCCGGCGCTGACGACCGCGTCGCCGTCCCGCTTCGTGCCGGCGTGCAGCACGTAGGCGTGCGGGGCGTCCTCGGCGGCGACCGCGTCCAGCCCGGTGATCGGGTCACCGGTGCGCGGGGTGTCCGGGTAGTTGTGCGAGGCGACGACGACGGTGACCGCCGCGTCGTCGCTCCAGCGCAGGGGGGGCAGGTCGGCCAGGTTCCCGGTGGCGGCGGCCATCAGCACGCCGGCCAGCGGCGTCGCCAGGCGGGCCAGCACGACCTGGGTCTCCGGGTCGCCGAAGCGGGCGTTGAACTCGATGACCCGGACCCCGCGCGAGGTGATCGCGAGACCTGCGTAGAGGAGCCCGGAGAAGGGCGTGCCCCGGCGGCGCATCTCGTCCACCGTCGGCTGGAGCACGGTCTGGAGCACCTCGTCGACCAGCTTCGGGTCGGCCCACGGCAGCGGCGAGTACGCGCCCATGCCGCCGGTGTTCGGGCCCTCGTCGCCGTCCAGGGCCCGCTTGAAGTCCTGGGCGGGCTGGAGCGGTACGACGGTCTCCCCGTCGGTGACGGCGAAGAGGGACACCTCGGGGCCGTCGAGGAACTCCTCGATCACCACCTGCTCGCAGCCGGCCGCGTGCGCCTTGGCGGCGTCGAGGTCGGAGGTGACGACCACGCCCTTGCCGGCGGCGAGGCCGTCGTCCTTGACGACGTAGGGGGCGCCGAAGGCGTCCAGGGCCTCGGCGACCTCGTCCGCGCCGGCGCAGACGTAGGAGCGGGCGGTCGGCACCCCGGCCGCCGCCATGACGTCCTTGGCGAAGGCCTTGGAACCCTCCAGCCGGGCGGCCTCCCCGGAGGGGCCGAACACCGGGATGCCGGCCGCGCGGACGGCGTCGGCGACACCGGCGACCAGCGGGGCCTCCGGGCCGACGACGACCAGCTCGGCACCGAGGCGGGTGGCGAGTCCGGCCACCGCCGCGCCGTCGAGCGCGTCGACCGGGTGCAGCTCGGCCACCTCGGCGATGCCGGCGTTGCCGGGGGCGCAGTACAGCGCGGTGACGTCGGGGTCGAGGGACAGGGAGCGGCACAGGGCGTGTTCGCGGGCGCCGCCGCCGATGACGAGGACCTTCACGGGGTCAGCCTAATGGCAAGGTCGCCGAAGCCCGGGCGCCGGGTTTGTCGGAGCTTCCTCCAAAACGACGCCGGCTACGCCCGTCTCCGGCCCCCGGAGCGGGGGTTTCCCGCGAGACGGCGTGCCTGCCTCGGGGCCCGCCCGCCCGCGGGCTACTCGTTGGAGAACTCCTCCACGACCGTCGCTCCCAGCTCCCGCACGATCAGCTCGTGACCGGACAGGGCCGACTCGTCCAGGTCCGGGTCGTCGTCCTCGGGGATGTCGTCCTCGAGGGCCACGGGCGGGGGCTCCGGGGCGGCGGCCGGCTGGGGCGGCGGCACGGGACCGGAGGAGGCCGGGGCGCTGTGCCGCGGGGCGGTGGCCTGCGGGGCGGCCTGGGGCGCCGCGGGGCGGGGGGCGGCCGGGGCGCCGTAGCCACCACCGCCGGGAGCGCCGCCGTAGCCGCCGGCGGGGGAGCCGCCGTAGCCGCCGCCTCCGCCGTGGCCGGACGCGCCGCCGCCCGGAGACTGCGGGGCGCCGCCGCCGGACGGGTCGATGATCGCCTCGATCTTCCACTGCACGTTGAACTGCTCGGCCAGCGCCTGCCGCAGCACGTCCTCGCTGCCGCTGCCGGAGAAGTTGTCCCGGGCGCCGGCGTTGACGAAGCCGAGCTGGAGGGTGGTGCCGTCGAAGCCGGTCACCTGGGCGTTCTGGCTGAGCAGGATCCAGGTGAAGCGACGGCGGTTCTTGACGGCCTCCAGGATGTTCGGCCACAGCGCGCGGGGGTCGAGTCCCCCGGTGGGCGCGGGCGCCGGGGCCTGGGGCGCCGGAGCGGGCGCGGGTGACGCGTGTCCCGGCTGCTGCTGGGGCTGCTGCGGCTGACCGGTGCCCTGGCCCTGACCGGGCCGCCCGCTCGCCGGGGCGGCGGCCGTGGGCCAGCCACCGGGGCGCCGGCCGCCGCCGGCGGGGGCGGCGGCGGGCCAGGCACCGGGGGCGGGGGCGGGGGCGGCAGGACTCTGCGCCGCCGCGGGGGCCGGGGCCGCCGGGGCGGGGGCCGCCGCCGGCGCGGCGGGAGCGGCGGGCGCGGGGGCGGGTGGAGGCGCCGGTACGGCGGAGGCGGGCGGGACGGCCTCGGCCGGACCACCGGGAGCCGCCGGGACCCCCTCGGCACTCGGAGCGCCCGGGACACCGGGGCCCCGGACGGCCGCGCGGGCCGCCGCCGGGCCCCCGCCGGGCGGCACGGACACCGCACCCACGCCCGTGCCGGCTCCTGCCGCCGGAGCGCCTCCGTGGGCCTCGGGGCCCGGGACGTAGCCCATGGCGGGCGTGCCGCCCCCGCCGGAGAAGCCGATGCCGCGTTCCAGGCGGTCGAGGCGGGCCATGAGGGACCGCTCGTCGCCGTAGGCGGCCGGGAGCAGGACGCGGGCGCAGATCAGTTCCAGCTGGAGGCGGGGCGAGGTGGCGCCGCGCATCTCGGTCAGGCCCTCGTTGACGAGATCGGCGGCGCGGCTCAGCTCGGCGGCGCCGAACGTCTCGGCCTGGGCCCGCATCCGCTCCAGCACGTCGGCCGGGGCGTCGAAGAGGCCCTTCTCCACGGCGTCCGGCACGGCGGCGAGGATCACCAGGTCGCGCAGCCGCTCCAGCAGGTCGGCGACGAAGCGCCGCGGGTCGTTGCCCCCCTCGATGACCCGGTCGACGACCTCGAAGGCGGCGGCCCCGTCACCGGTGGCGAATGCCTCCACGACGGAGTCGAGCAGGGAGCCGTCGGTGTAGCCGAGCAGGGAGGTCGCCATGGCATACGTCACACCGTCCTCGCCGGCACCGGCGAGGAGCTGGTCCATGACGGACATGGAGTCACGCACGGAACCGGCGCCGGCGCGCACGACGAGCGGCAGCACGCCGTCCTCGACCGGGATGTCCTCCTTCTGGCACACCTCGCCGAGGTACTCGCGCAGGGTGCCCGGGGGCACCAGCCGGAACGGGTAGTGGTGGGTGCGCGACCGGATCGTCCCGATGACCTTCTCGGGCTCGGTGGTCGCGAAGATGAACTTCAGGTGCTCCGGCGGCTCCTCGACGACCTTCAGCAGCGCGTTGAAACCGGCCGACGTGACCATGTGGGCCTCGTCGATGATGTAGATCTTGTAGCGGCTGCTCGCGGGGCCGAAGAATGCCTTCTCGCGCAGCTCGCGGGCGTCGTCCACACCACCGTGAGAGGCCGCGTCGATCTCGATGACGTCGATGGACCCCGGCCCGTTGCGGGCCAGGTCGAGGCACGACTGACACTCCCCGCAGGGGGTCGGCGTGGGACCCTGCTCACAGTTCAGGCAGCGGGCGAGGATGCGCGCGCTGGTCGTCTTGCCGCATCCGCGGGGGCCGCTGAACAGGTACGCGTGATTGACCCGGTTGTTCCGCAGCGCCTGCTGCAGCGGGTCGGTGACATGCTCCTGCCCGATGACCTCGGCAAAGGTCTCCGGGCGATAGCGGCGGTACAGCGCGAGAGACGACACGCATACGAGGTTAATGGGGCGCACTGACAACGGGCCCCGCCCGCGGATCCGGACCCACGGCCCGGGGAACGCAAGGGCCCCCCACGCACCCGCCAGAGCCGACCTACCCTTGCTGCCTTCCGGCCCTGGGGGAGTTCAGTCAGATAGCGCCGCGTGAGGGGCTGTGCCCCACAGTACCCGATGGCGGCCCCCGGACCGAACCCGATCGCCCGGCCCCCCGCACCCGGGGACGGCCTGCGGGAACGGGTTCGCGAGCACTCCCCTCGGTCATGTAATGTTCTCGGCGGAGGATTCGCCTAGAGGCCTAGGGCGCACGCTTGGAAAGCGTGTTGGGGGCAACCCCTCACGAGTTCGAATCTCGTATCCTCCGCCAGTGCCTCACCGGGCACGATGTCGAAGGGCCCCCTGGAAACAGGGGGCCCTTCGACGTTGTCCCCAGACGTCGTCATTCCACTCCGGACGACAACGCGGCCCTAGTAGTGTGCAGTCCAGGCAGCGGCCGTCTTCCGTGTGATCCCGGACGAGCCGCCGGCCCTCCTCGTGGACGAAGCCGACACCTCTTCGGCAGCCCCGCTCGGGAGAAGACACTTGGCGAACAACCCGTTGAACCTCGACGAAGTCGGCGAATGGTCGGGCCTCTGGTGGCTGCCCGAAGATCCCGACCGGCGGATACCCGGTGTCCTGCGGTACTCCCCGGACGACGGCCTGGTGCTGTCGCTGATCGGTGCGTTCGAAGACCGCATCATGTCGACGCCCTCTCCTGGAATCACCGTGTTCCACCAGGGGAGCCGGCAGTGGGACGTCATCCATGGCGCTGCCGAGCAACGGGAGATCTCCCTCCTCGGCTGTTTCCCGAAGGACGGGAAGCGAACGATCGGCGCGCGGGTGAAGAGCCCCGACAAGCAGACCGTGGTGGCGATGACCGCCCTCGTCGGGGCGCACGTGAGCGGTGAGGACGACGCCGTGTTCTCCGCCGCGGAGATCGCCGTCGAGGACCTCGGCTTGTGGGCCGCGTCATCGGTGTTCGAGGGGTTCGTCGGCACCGCCGACGGCAGGTTCGACGGGACCGGGAGCATCTCCGTGAAACCGGTGGAGACGCGGTCGGCCCTGGTCGACGGGATCGAGTTCCAACTGCAGCACCAGCACACCGTGCCCTTCTTCGACCAGCGCAAAGGCGGCACCGTCGGGCGCATGCACGACACGGTGTTCGTACGCGTCGTACCGCCCACCCCGTATTCCCTGGCCGGCGCGCGGGAAGCGGCCGGCCTGGTGCAGGATCTCGTCTCGCTCGCGACCCATCGAGCCGCCGGCTTGATCTGGCTCCGGCTCGAGGTGGCGCAGACGGAGCCCGCGCCGCTGCCGGACGGCCGCCCCGCGCCGAGGCGACGCGCCGATGTGCTCTACTCGCCCACCGCACTCGGCAGGGGAGACGCCAAGGCGGTCGACCACCACCGTGTCTTCTTCACCTGTGCGTCGCTCCCGTTCGAAGACGTGGTGCCCCGCTGGTACGAGGCACACGGCCGGCTGCGGGCGGCCACCAGCATGATCCTGGGCCTGCGCTACGCACCGGCCCGCTACGTGGAGAACAACCTCCTGACGGCGGTGGGAGCCGCCGAGGTGCTGCACCGTGGTCTGCGCATCGACGAGAAGCCGTTTCCCAGGGCGGAGTTCAAGGCGATGCGGGACGCCATGCTCAAGCAGGTGCCGGAGAGGCACCAGGAGAGGTTCAAGGGGGTCATCCGCAACGACCCGACTCTCCGGGACCGGCTGTACGCCCTCGCCGCGCGCCCCGACCAGGACGCGATCGCGCTTCTCGTCCCGGACGTGGACCGGTGGGCCGAAAGGACCACTCGGGCGCGCAACGACCTGACGCACGAGGGAAAGACGCCGAATCACCGCGTGGAAGAGCTGATTGCCGTCGTGGAGGTGACCACGGCAGTCGTCATTCTCAATCTTCTGCACGAACTCGGCCTGCCTGCCCGGCGGCAGAGCGAGATCGTGCGGGAGCATCCCCAGCTCAGGGCAACCGCCAACGTCGCTCGCGAATGGCTGGTCCCGCCCGACGCCGTCTCCTGAGACTCCGTGTGACCGACGTCCTCAGCCCCGCGGAAGCTCCCTGGGCCTGTGGCGTTCGCCCTTCCACGGACTGGCGGATCACGTTCAGCGGTGCCGACACCGTCACCTGGTCGACCTCCGACACCCGGACCGTGGCCTTCAGGGTCCAGGTGCCGGGGAAGGGGAGGGTGAAGGCGTCGGCGGCCCAGTAGCCGCCGCGGTCCGTGAGGCGGGTGTCCAGGGGGCCCAGGCGCTGGGCGGGGAGCGTGAGGGTGATCCGGAGCGCGGGGACCGAGGACAGGCCGCCGTCGGGGCCGTAGACCACCGCCTGGACCGAGTTCCGGCCGGTCCGGCCCGGGTCCAGGGTGATCTGGACCGTGCCGTGGCCGCCGGAGGCGCCGGTGTCGAAGGGGACCGTGGTGACGGAGGCGGTGGGGACGCCGGCCGGTACGGGCGCGGACCCGGAGGCCGACGCGGCCGCCTGCTCCGCCGCCGCGCGGCCGGGGACGGTGCCGGTCAGGAGGGTGGTCAGCGCCAGGACGACGGTGGCCACGGCCGCCTCCGCCAGCACCGAGCGCCGCAGCGGGCGCGCGTCGCCCACGGTCGGGGCGGCGGCACCGGTCGGACGGGTGGTCCAGGCGCGGGAGCGGGCCGCCGCGAGGAGCAGGGCGCCGATCGCCGCCAGTTTGGCCAGCAGCGTGTGCCCGTACGCCGTGCCGGTCAGCGCCTGCCAGGAGCCGAGGCCGCGCCAGGACTGGTAGACGCCGGTCAGCACCAGGACCGTCACCGAGGCCGACGCCAGCCGGGAGAAGCGGGCCGGGACCCGGGCGGGGAGGGGACCCGGGGCGCGCCGTAGCGTCCACAGGAGCGCGGCCAGGCCGCCCAGCCAGACCGCCGTCGCCAGCAGGTGCAGGGTGGCCGAGACGATCGCCGCCGGGACCTGTATGCCGGCCGCGGCGTGGCCGGAGGCCGGCCAGGTCAGGCAGAGGGCGACGGCGGTGCCCGTGCCGGCCGCGAGGGTGGCGCGGCGCGGGAGCCGGACGCGGCGGGCGCGCGGCAGGGACGCGCCGGCCGCCACCAGGAGGAGCAGCGCGATGCGGGCCAGGAGCAGCAGGCCGGGGCGGGTCGTCGCGGTGTGGGTGAGGGCGGCCGCGGTGAACGCGGTCGCCGGGGCGGTGCCCCGCTCGTACGGCGCCCGCAGGAGGTAGCCGGCGGCCGTGGCGGCGAGCAGGGTGCCTCCGGCGGCCAGCGCGGGGGTGCGCAGGGGGGCCGTGACGGGCGGGCGGCAGTACGCCGCGAAGGCGGCGGTGCCCAGGAGCAGGGCCAGGGAGAGGTGGGCGAGGTGGCGGGCGATCGTGTGCAGGGCGGTGGTGGCCGGGTGCTCCGCCGGCTGCGCGGGAGGCGCCTCCGCTGCCGCCGTGCGCTCGCCGACCGAGAAGGTGAGGGCGCCGGACACCGGGTGGCTGTCGGCCGACACCACCCGCCAGGCGACCGTGTACGTCCCGGGGCCGAGGCGGGCGGGCAGGGTGACCCTGGCGGTGTCGGAGCGGCCCGGGACGTGATCGGCGGGGGCGGTGCGGACGCGGTGGTTGCCGGGGTCGTAGACCCGGAAGGAGTCGGTCGGCAGGCCGACCGGCTCGCTGAAGGCCAGCGTGACGTGGCGGGGCGCAGTGCGCAGCACCGCCCCGTCGGCGGGTTCCGTCACCCGCGGCACGGCGTGGGCGCGGGCGGGGGCGGCGGCACCGAGGAGGAGACCGCAGAGGAGACCGCAAAGGAGGACGGGGAGCAGAAGGACCGCGCGGAGGCGGATCCACCGGTCGGGGCGCGGGGCCGGTCGGGGCGCCGGGGGTTGGGTGGGGGTGGCCGGGTGTGTTCCATGTTCCTGGCGTCGCACCCTCGGTCTCCGTCCGTCGCCTCGTGTGCCGTGTCCGTCGGCAGGGCCCCGGGATACGTACGGAAGTGGCGGCCGGTGTGCTCACCAGGTCGGGCGGGAGGTCACCCCGCCGTCCACCACGAGGTCGTGGCCGGTGATCCAGGAGGCCAGCGGGGAGGCGAGGAAGGCACAGGCGTCGGCCACGTCCTCGGGGCGGCCCAGGCGGCCGGCCGGGGCGGCGGCGAGCCAGCGGCGGACGCCGTCCGGCCAGGACCCGGCGAGGCCGGGCCGGTCGATCAGGCCGGGCGAGACCGTGTTGACGCGGATGCCGTCGGGGCCGTACTCCAGGGCCGCCGCGCGGGCGTGCATGACCACCGCCGCCTTGGCGGCGCCGTAGTGGGCGTGGCCAGGGGCCGGGTGGGCGGCCTCGATGGAGGCGATGTGGGTGATGGTGCCGCCGCCGTGGGCGCGCATGTGGGCGGCGGCGGCCTGGGTGCAGGCGAAGACGCTGGTGAGGTTGGTGTCGACGACCGTGCGCCAGTCCTTCGCGGTCAGTTCCGGGAGCGGCTGGACGGGCTGGACGGCCGCGTTGTTGACGAGCGCGGTCAGGTGCCCGTCCGACCAGTCCGTCGTCTCCTCGACCAGGCGGCGGCAGGCGGCCTCGTCGGTCAGGTCGGCCCGCAGGACGACCGCCCTGCCGCCCGCCGCCCGGATGCGGCCGGCCACCTCGGTGGCGGCGGTGAGCGCCGTGCGGCAGTGCACGGCGACCGCCGCGCCGTGCTCCGCGAAGCGCAGTGCGAGGGCGCGGCCGATGCCGCCGCCCGCGCCGGTCACCAGGGCGGTCTGTCCTTCGAGCAGGCGCGGGGGCGCGGTCATGGGCGGCGGGGCTCCGTGATCGGGGACGCGGACGGGGTCATGGGCGGCAGAGTTCCGTGATCAGGGCGGCCTCGGCCGGATAACGCGCCGTGAGGTCGGCCGCATCCCCGTGTTCGTAGTCCGGGTAGGTGAATCCGGGGGCCATCGTGCAGCCGAAGAACGTCCACGCGCCGCCCGCCGCCACCCGCGCGCCCATCCAGGTGCGGGCCGGCACGGTCAGCTGGAGGTGCTGGCCGCCGCCGGGGTCCGGGCCGAGGACGGGGCGGCGGATGGTGCCGTCGGGGGCGAGCAGCAGCAGGTGGAGCGGGTCGCCGAGGTAGAAGTGCCAGGTCTCGGCGAAGGGCAGCCGGTGCAGGGCGGAGAAGTCGTCGGCGGTGAGCAGCGCCACGATCGCCGATCCCTCGGGGCGGCCGTCCGGACGCTCGGGCCCGGCCCAGGTGCGCCGGAACAGGCCGCCTTCGCGGGGGATGGGTTCGAGGCCGTAGCGCGCGATCAGCTCTTCGGGCGTCGTCACCCGGGGAAGGCTACCGCCCGGTCCAGAAAAGCGAGTTGGGCGTGCTTCTCGGGCAGGTACACCTCGGGCAGGTCGACCTCGGGCAGGACGACTGCTGGGCCGCGGGTGAAGCCCTGGCGTTCGAAGCGGGCGATCGCCTTGTCGTTGCGCACGTCCGGGTCGATCACGATCCGCGGCCGGTCCAGGACCCGCAGCACGTACGTCGTCATCGCCCTCACCAGCCCGGACGTCCAGCCGGGGTGCGGGCCGCCGGGTCCGGCGGGGGCGAGGAGGAGGTGGACGCCGAGGTCGCCGGGGCGGACGTCGTAGCACTCGCCGACCCGGTCGGCCGAGGGCTCGTACGTCTGGAACAGCGCGGCCGGTTCGCCGTCCTTGGTGACCAGGTGGGCGTGGTGGGTGTCGAGGGCGGCCATGTGTGCGTAGACGTCGGCGACCTGCTCCCGGGTGAGGCCGTTCATGCCCCAGAACGCGGCGCGTTCGTCGCTCACCCAGCTGTGGATCAGTTCCGCGTCGCCCTCCGGGTCGAGGGGGCGGATCCGGACGGTGCCGTAACCGTCGATGTGCTGGACGTGCAGGTCGGTCATGGGACTCCTCGGGGGTGCGGGGCGTTCGGGGGTGAGCCGGGACCAGTCGGTGACCACCGGGGCCAGGTCGCCCGCGAGCCACAGGGGCAGCTGGTCGTGGTGGTGGGCGGTGCCGGGTACGCCGTCGGCGCCGAAGGGCACCACCCAGCGGCTGTCGGCGCGGTCGGCCAGGTCCCAGACGAAGCGGGCGGCCGGACCGCGGGCGGCGCGGTCGGTGACGCCGGGGACGGCCGAGGTGCACAGCACGCAGTCGTGGTCGCCGCCGAGACCGGGTTCGGCGGCGGCGTCCGGCTGCCCGGGCAGCGCCCGCCAGGGGGCCAGGCGGTGGGTGGCCGACCAGGGCCGGGCGGGCGGTGCGGCGGCGGTCTCCTCGAGGGCCGAGCGGACGACCTCGGTGCGGTCGATGTCGTACAGCTCCTTCGCTTCCAGGAGGTGTTCGAGGGCGTGTCCGATACGGGGCACGAGGGCCAGCCAGGGGCGCAGGACGTCCGGGCAGGCCGGGGGCTCGGCGAGCGGGGCGAAGACCGGGTGCGCGGCGAGGCGGCGTACGACCGCGTGGCGCAGTGCCGCGAACGCCGCCGCGTCGGTGCTGTCCGCGTCCATCCGGCGGTCCCAGTCGAGCAGGCGGTCGCGCAGGGCCGCGGCGGCGGGGGTGAGGCCGGTGAGGGCGGTGAGGCGCTCCAGCAGGGGGGCGGCGGAGCCGAGGTGGGTGTCGGTGTGGATCGCGGCCATGTCGTCGGCGGTCCAGACGCGGCGCGTGCCGAGCAGGGTGGCGATACGGGCGGCGCGGTGGGGCGGGGCGAACTCGACGCCGAGGGGGGCGGCCGGGCCGCGGGCGTTGGCCATCACCGCGATGCCGTCGGTGGTGGGCGGGTCGGCGTACGGCGTCTCGTGCGTGCCGTCCCAGTCGTGGCCGGGCTCCCAGGCCGGGACCGGGTGGAGGAGGTTGGCGGCGGCGCGGCGGGGGACCTTTCCGGCGACGCGGTGCAGGATGCCTCCGGCGGTGTCGGCGGCCTGGACGACGTTGACCGGCTCGGTCCAGGCGTCCAGGGCGCGGTCGACGTCGGCGACGGTGCGGGCGCGGAGGAGGGGGAGCAGGGCGCCGAAGCCCAGGTCCTCCGTGACGCGGGGCGGGTAGCGCAGGGCCAGCGCCTCCGCTCCGCGCGCGCCGTCATCCGCCGTCACCGGCTGGTCCCGGCCGGCGTCCGCCCCCGGCGCCGCGAGCGCGTCCGGTTCCTCCGGGCCGCCGGTTATCACCGGCCCCCGGGGCGTCTCGATCAGCTCTATCTCCAGCGGTGGCGCGGAGGCGATGTGGACGGTCTCCGTGTGGCGGGCGGCGCGTTGCCAGGTGCCGTCGGGGCCGAGGGCCTCGACGCCCGCGCCGGTGCGGCGGAGCCGTTCGCGGTAGAGGTCCTGGTAGTCGGCCATGGCGTTGGTGATGGCCCAGGCGACCGTGCCGGTGTGACCGAAGTGCGCGATGCCGGGCGCGCCGGGCACGGCCAGGCCGACGACGTCGAACTCGGGGCAGGCCAGGCGGATCTGCTGGTAGACACCGGGGTCCTCGATGAACCGGTGCGGATCGCCGGCGAGCAGCGCCCGCCCGCCGGCGGTGCGTTCCCCGGTGACCAGCCAGCCGTTGCTGCCCGCCGTGCCCGTCCCGTCCGTGGCGAACAGGCCGACCGCGTCCGGGCCCAGATGCCGTATCACCTGCTCGCGCCAGAGCTTGGCGGGGAACCCGGCGAACAGGATGTGCGTGCCGAGCCAGACCGCGAGGGGCGTCCAGGGCCGCCAGCGGCCCGGGGCCAGAGCGGCGCGGGCGAACTCGGGGGCGCGGCGGGCACCGGCGGCCAGCCCCTCGTTGACGCCGTCGACGTACGCCCGTACCCAGTCGGCCGTCTCGGCGTCCCGGCGCTCCAGCGCGGCGAAGCAGCGCCGGGCGGTGTCCTCCAGCCGGGCCCGCCGGGCGAAGAGGTCCCAGGACAGGGCCTCGGCGCCGAGGAAGGACGCGGAGGTGCCCCGCGCCCGGTGGCGCTCGACCTCCAGTTGCCAGGCCCGGTCGTGCGCGGTGACCAGGCCCTGGGCACGGGCCAGTTCGCGGGCGCCGGACGCGCGCAAGTGGGGGACGCCCCGGGCGTCGCGGTAGATCTCGATGGCCACGAGGGACCCCCTAGAGGATTTTAGGTTAGCCTTGCCTAAGTATTTTCCGTGGCGGAATCGTACGCGAACGATGGAGGGGGCATGGGACAGGGGCGGGGCTGGGAAGGCGCGGTCCTACGACTGCTGCGCGCCAAGGACTTCGTACTGACCGTCCTAGACGCCGAGGACGTGACCCCCCACTACCGGCGGCTGCGGCTGAGCGACGGCGGGCTGCTCGCCGCGACCGGCGTCCACCCGACGATGTGGGTCCGGCTGTGGTTCGACGACCGGGGCCGGCCGCACCAGCGGGCGTACACCCTGGTCGACCCCGACCCGGCGGCGGGCACCCTCGGTCTCGAATTCGCCCTGCACGAGGGCGTGGCCTGCGACTGGGCCCGGGCCGCGCGGCCCGGCGACACCATCGAGGCCACCGTCCAGGGCACCGGCTTCCGGGACCCCGACCCCGCGCCCTCCCACCTCGTGGCGATCGGCGACGCGGCCTCGCTGCCCGCCGTCAACTCCCTGCTCGGCGCCCTCGGTCCGGCCCCGGCGACCGTCTGGTTCGAGGGCGAGCCGGCGGGTCTGCCCCAGCGGATCGAGCCCGGCCGGCACGAGATCCGGCCGGTGCCCCGCCGGGACGCGGGCGCCCACCTGGTGGAACGGGTCCGCGCCGAGTTGCCCGCCGTGCTCGCCGGCACCCCGCACCCGTACGTCTGGATCGCCTGCGACACGGCGACCACCCGCACCCTCGCGGCGTACGTGCGCAAGGAACTGGGCGTGCCGAAACAGCGCGTGCACGCGCTGGGGTACTGGCGCGCGGACTCCCCGCCCCAGGGACAGGACTGAGCGGGCGGGGCGGGCGCGGGCGCGGGATCATCGACGCATGGACGTCACCCTGCACCTCGCCCAGGACCCCGCGGCCGACGCGCTGCTCGGGCGCTCCCCGCTCGCCGCGCTGACCGGGATGCTGCTGGACCAGCAGATCCCGATGGAGTGGGCGTTCAAGGGTCCCCGGACCATCGCCGACCGGCTCGGCGCCGAGGACCTGGACGCCCACGAGATCGCCGCGATGGACCCGGAGGCCTTCGCCGCGCTGCTCTCCGACAAGCCCGCCGTGCACCGCTACCCGGGCTCGATGGCGAAGCGGATCCAGCAGCTGTGCCGGTACCTGGTCGAGCACTACGACGGGGACGCGGAGGCGGTCTGGCGGGACGCCGGCAGCGGGGCCGAGCTGCTGCGCCGGCTGGAGGACCTGCCGGGGTTCGGCAGGCAGAAGGCGCAGATCTTCCTGGCCCTGCTCGGCAAGCGGCTCGGGGTGGCCCCCGACGGGTGGCGGGAGGCCGCCGGCGCCTACGGCGAACCGGACTCCTTCCGCTCCGTCGCCGACATCACCGGACCCGAGTCGCTGGCCAAGGTGCGCGCCCACAAGCAGGAGACGAAGGCGGCGGCCAAGGCCGCCAAGGCGACGAAGAAGAAGTAGCGGAGGAAGGGGGAGGAGGGGAGGGGGAAGGGCGCTGCGGACGCGGAAGCGGAGGCTCCCGACCGCCGTCCGGACCACTCCGGTGCCCCCCGCCCCGGCGGGGAGACAACGCCCATGGGCAGGAACAGCGCCCGCGCGTCCGGCAGCCGCCACCGGCTGCGGCCGCCGGCGCTGCTGCTCGTCCTGTGGGTGCCCGGCGCCCAGGTCCCGCTCCAGGCCGTCCCGGACCTCGTGGTGGCCGCCCAGACCGCCGAGCACGACCTCCTCGGCACGACGGCGCTCCGCCCACCCGCGCCGTGCACCGGGCCGACGCCCGCCGCGTCCCCGCCGCGCACGGTGGTGCCGCGCCGCTGACGGACCCGCGCTCCCCCGCAAGGTCGGTCGGCTCTACGCAAGGAGCGGCACAGCCATGCCCAACGACCCCTACGCCGTCCTGTGCCCCCTGCTGCGCGCGGAGGCCCGGCGCGGCACGCCCCCCGGACCGGACCCACGGACCCCCGGCCCGAACGCGCACCGGACGGGAACCGGAACCGCTGAGCCGCCCCCGGCGGGGGTGGTCCCCCGCCTCCGCCGGACGGCTCCCCGCCCACCCCGTGCCCTCCCCGGGAGCTACCGCCTCCGCCGGGCCGTGCCGAACAGGGAGCGGGTGATCTCCCGGCCGATCTGCGTGCCGACCGAGCGGGCCAGCGACCGGAACATCCCGCTGTTCACGACCTGTTCGACCAGCGAGGGCTCCTCCCCGGGCGCCTGCCGCGGCCCCTCCCGGGGACCCGGTGCCGCCTCCCGCGGTCCCGCGGCGCTCAGCTTCTCGTACGCCGACTCGCGGTCCACAGCCTGTGCATAACGGCCGTGGAGCGCGGAGGCGCGGACCGCCCGCTCCAGTTCGGCGGGGTCCACCGGTCCCATCAGGGACTCCGGGGCGCGCAGCCGGGTGGCGGCGACCGGGGTCGGCGCGCCGGTCTCGCCGAGCACGGTCACCACGGCCTCGCCGGTGCCCAGCCCGGTGAGCAGTTCCTCCAGGTCGTACGCCGATTCCGGGAAGGTCCGCACGGTCGCCCGCAGGGCCTTGTGGTCGTCCGGGGTGAAGGCGCGCAGGGCGTGCTGGATCCGGTTGCCGAGCTGGCCGAGG
The DNA here is from genome assembly GCF_055583025.1 of Streptomyces sp. NPDC104831. Lineage (NCBI taxonomy): Bacteria > Bacillati > Actinomycetota > Actinomycetes > Kitasatosporales > Streptomycetaceae > Streptomyces > Streptomyces sp. NPDC104831. Next base: position 189,641 of record NZ_JBVJOT010000005.1, on the reverse strand, counting down.
ACGTCGCCGGGCACGTCCTTCGGGGTCTGGGTGACGAAGAAGACGCCGACGCCCTTGGAGCGGATCAGCCGCACGGTCCGGGTGATGGACTCCAGGAAGGCTTTGGAGGCGTCCTGGAACAGCAGGTGCGCCTCGTCGAAGAAGAAGACCAGCTTCGGCCGGTCGACGTCGCCGACCTCGGGCAGGTCGTGGAAGAGGTCGGCGAGGAGCCACATCAGGAAGGTGGAGAACAGCAGCGGCTTGTCCTGGACGGCGGGCAGTTCCAGGACCGAGACGACGCCCCGGCCGTCCGGTGCCGTGCGCAGCAGATCGGCGGTGTCGAACTCCGGTTCGCCGAAGAAGTCCGCCATGCCCTGCGCCTCGAACTCCGTCAGCGAGCGCAGGATCACCCCGGCGGTGGCGCGGGACAGGCCGCCGATCCCCCTCAGCTCGGCCCGGCCCTCGTCCGAGGTGAGGAAGGCGGCGACCGCGCGCAGGTCCTTGAGGTCGGTCAGCTCCAGGCCCTTGGTGTCGGCGTAGTGGAAGACCAGGCCGAGGGACTGCTCCTGGGTCCGGTTCAGCCTGAGGGCCTTGGCCAGCAGCACCGGGCCGAAACCGGTGACCGTGGCCCGTACCGGAATGCCGTGGCCGAGACCGCCGAGCGCGTAGAACTCCGCCGGGAAGCCGGCCGGGGCCCACTCCTGCCCGACCTCGCCGGCCCGCCGCCGTACCCGGTCGCCGCCTTGCCCGGGCCGCGCGATGCCGGACAGGTCGCCCTTGGCGTCCGCGAGGAACACCGGCACGCCCCGCGCGGAGAGCTGCTCGGCGATCAGCTGGAGGGTCTTGGTCTTGCCGGTGCCGGTGGCGCCCGCGACCAGGCCGTGCCGGTTGAGCACCGACAGCGGGACGCGGACGGGCGCGCCCGGCAGGCACCGCCCGTCCCACAGGAGCGCCCCGAGGTCGAGCGCGGGGCCGGCGAAGGCGTAACCGGCGGCGATCCGCGCCGCCTCGGCGGGCAGCGCGGCGGCCTGCGGGGCGCCGGCGGACGGCACGCTCTCGCTGTCACTCATCTCGGGCCCCTGTTCCCGTAGCAGACTGTATGCCCGTATTCGTGCTTCTTTGACCTGTCTTCGAACCGTCTTTTCAAGCGTCGCACCGGGCCGCCATGGCTGCGCCCGGAACGTGTTGGCCGGTAGGCTTTCCGTGTGATCTTCAAGCGCATCGGAAACGGCCGGCCGTACCCCGACCACGGCCGGGAGAGCACCCGGCAGTGGGCGGACGTCGCGCCGCGCCCGGTCCGCCTCGATCAGCTCGTGACCACCAAGCAGCAGCTCGACCTGGAGACCCTGCTCGCGGAGGACTCGACGTTCTACGGCGACCTCTTCGCGCACGTCGTGAAGTGGCAGGGCGACCTGTACCTGGAGGACGGGCTGCACCGCGCGGTCCGCGCCGCCCTCCAGCAGCGCCAGGTGCTGCACGCACGCGTGCTCGAACTCGACTGACCCGGCACGACACGGCCGTTGGCCCTTTCGGGTTCGCTCTCCGGCATCGGCTGATCATCTGATAGGCATCGCCGCCCGGGCGCACTACGCTGCGCTCATGAGCATGCTGACTCCTCCCGGCATGGGCGGCCAGTACCGGATCACGGGGGACAAGTACCCCCGAATGCGTCCGCCCCGCCGGCACGGCAGGCTCGTGGCCGCGGCGGTCGCGTCCGTCGCCGTGCTCGGCCTGCTCGGCTGGGGCACCGTGCAGCTCATCGACGTCTTCACCGGCGGCGGCGACACCGCGGCGGCCCGCCGTACGGCGGACTGCCGCACCGGGGCCCACCGGGCCGGCCGGACCGATCCGGCCCCGGCCGCGCGGGCGGACTCCCTGCCCGCGCCCGGCCGGATCACGGTGAACGTCTACAACGCCACCGCGCGCACCGGGCTCGCCAAGAAGACCGCCGACGAACTGCGCCGGCGCGGCTTCCGGATCGGCAAGGTGGGCAACGCGGCCAAGGCGTACGACAAGAAGGTGAAGGGCACGGGCCTGCTCCTCGGCTCCCCCGCCGCCCAGGACACCTCGCTGCGGGTGCTCGCCACCCAGCTCGCGGGCGCCGACCTGCGCGCCGACGCCCGCAAGGGCGCCGACCTCGACCTGATCATCGGCGACGCCTTCAAGACCCTGGCCCGCCAGCGGACGGCCGACGAGGCCGTGACCACGCTGACGGCCCCCCGGGCCACGGCTCCCGCGAAAAGGGCCTGCTGATCAGGCGCGGGGAGCCGCACCCCGGCGAAAGCGCCGCGGGGAACTACTCCGCGGAGCCGTAGAGCCGGTCCCCCGCGTCCCCCAGCCCCGGCACGATGTACCCCTGCTCGTTGAGGTGATCGTCGACCGCCGCCGTGACCACGGTCACCGGCGTCCCCGCCAGCTCGCGCTCCACCACGGCGACCCCCTCGGGAGAGGCCAGCAGCACCACGGCCGTCACGTCGTCGGCACCGCGCTTGATCAGCTCCCGGATCGCCGCGACCAGCGTGCCGCCCGTCGCCAGCATCGGGTCGAGCACGTACACCTGGCGGCCCGACAGGTCCTCCGGCATGCGCGAGGCGTACGTGGACGCCTCCAGCGTCTCCTCGTTGCGGATCATGCCCAGGAAGCCCACCTCGGCGGTCGGCAGCAGCCGGACCATGCCGTCCAGCATGCCGAGACCGGCCCGCAGGATCGGCACCACCAGCGGACGCGGACGGGCCAGCTTCACACCCGTGGTGCGGGCGACCGGTGTCTGAATGTCGACGGTCTCGGTCCGCACGTCCCGCGTGGCCTCGTAGGCCAGCAGGGTGACCAGCTCGTCGGCGAGCCGCCGGAAGGTCGCGGAGTCGGTGCGCTGGTCGCGCAGCGTGGTGAGCTTGTGAGCGACCAGGGGGTGGTCGACGACATGGAGACGCATGCCCCTAACGGTACCTGCGCCCCCGGCCGCCCTCACGCTGGCGTCAAACCGGCCGTCCGGGGGAAAGGGGGAAGGAAGGGAATGGGGTGGTGTGACGTGTCCGACCTGCCTGACCAGCCCGGAAAACCCGAGAGCGAGGCCGAGCGCCGGCGGCGGCGCGCCCGGTTCCTGCGCGATCTCGCCGAGGCCCGGGAGCTGCGCGCCCGGGTGCGGCCCCGGCACGCCAAGGCCGCCCGGCTGCGCCAGGCGCTGCGGATGCGCACGTTCCGCTGGTAGCCCGCGAGGCCGTGACCGGCGTGGAAGACCCCCGTCCGCACCGGTGTTGGAGAGGTGGCCGTGCGTGGCCGCGGCGAAAAGCCGCGTACGATCCGCAGGTGGCGGCAACGAGTGCGCTGCTGAGCCGATCACGGACCAACGATCGAAACAGCCAGACACAGGGAGCCGAAGACGTCCCCTGAACGCCTTGTTTCTGCCACGATTCCGAGTGGGTGGGGCTCGGAGCCCAGCTCTCTCCGCCCAAGTACCTCCGCCGGGGGGACCCCCAACCGGCACGCCTATGACCAGTGGGAGAGTCACGGTGTACTTCGCCGCACTGCTCGCGCGCACCGAAGACGGGTGGGAAGCGAGCGACACAGAGCTCGACGATGTGGAAACCCTGTCGGATCTGGCCGACCTGGCCCGGGAAGCCTCTCCCGACGACGACACGGTGCTCGTCCTGATCGAGCAGGAGGGCGCCTGGTTCGGCGTCGTCCGCGTGGACGGCGAGGACGACCCTCGCATCTACGTCTCGGACGCCGCCGCCGCCCGCCGCAGCGCGTACGGGGAGCTGCTGCTCACCGACGAGCTGCTCGGCCGGGAGCCCGGTAAGGACGACGGCCCGGACCTGGACGCCCTGGACCTCGACGGCACCGAGGAGGGCGAGTCCGAGGACGACGAGGAGGAGAGCGCCGCGGGCGCCGTGCCGCACAGCCCGGTGGGCGACAGCGGCATCCTCGACGACCTCGGCATCAGCGAGAAGGAGCTGCGGGCCCTGGACGCCGACGACGCGCTGGGCACGATCGCCGAGGCGCTGGGCGCCTCGGAGGTGCTGGAGACCGTCCGCTGACCACGGCACGGAATCCGCGGGAGGTCCCGGAACCGGCGGGACACCCGCGCGGCACACCGGACCCGGTACGGGACCCCTGGCGGGCCGCGATGCGGCTCGCCCTGGACCAGGCCGGCCTGGCCGCCCGGGGCGGCGACGTCCCGGTCGGCGCCGTCGTGCTGTCCCCGGACGGTACGACGGTGCTCGGCTCCGGGCACAACGAGCGTGAGGCCACCGGCGATCCCACGGCCCACGCGGAGATCCTCGCCCTGCGGCGGGCGGCGGCCACCCTGAACGGGGCGGCGGACGCCGGAGGGCGGATCCGCGAGTGGCGGCTGACCGGCTGCACGCTCGTGGTGACCCTGGAACCCTGCACGATGTGCGCGGGCGCGCTCGTCCAGTCCCGGGTGGACCGGGTGGTCTACGGCGCCCGGGACGACAAGGCGGGCGCGGCCGGCTCCCTGTGGGACGTGGTGCGCGACCGGCGGCTCAACCACCGCCCGGAGGTCATCGCCGGCGTCCTCGAGGCGGAGTGCGCCCGGCCGCTCAGGGAGTTCTTCCGGGACCGCTGACAGGGACTGCCGGCGGGACCGCCCGCGGAGCGCCCGCGCGGCGGCCGACCGGAGCGCCGGGCACGGTCACCGGGCACCGCGGCCATCGATTTCGAACCACGCCTCCCCGTGCTGTAAGGTCTCCCTCGGTAGCGTGTCCGAGCGGCCGAAGGAGCTCGCCTCGAAAGCGAGTGTGGCGCAAGTCACCGAGGGTTCAAATCCCTCCGCTACCGCTTGTCGAAGGGCCCCGCCGAGAGGCGGGGCCCTTCGCGTGTTCCGGCTCACAACGGGCGTGCCCCGGCGGGCTGTCGCCCCGGCGCGCGAAGCCCGGACGTTACACTCACGGCCGGCAACAGGGGGGCCTCGGGGCCCGGCACAGGGAGGCCGTGGTGGCGGTGAACGTCAAGAAGATCGCCGTGTACGTCCTGGTGGTCTTCGCGCTGTACGTGATCATCACGGACCCGGCCAAGGCGGCCGACTACGTCCAGATAGGCTTCGAAGGCATATCGGACGCGGCCGGGGCCGTCGGGGACTTCATGACCTGGGCCGCCAACGGAGGAAAGAGCTGAGGTACCCCCATGATCCGCCATCTGGTCCTCTTCCGGCTCAACGAGGGCGTCGAGCGCGACGATCCGCGGGTCGTGGCAGGCGTCGAGGCATTCCGGGCCCTCGGCGGGCAGATCGAGGAGCTGCGGTTCTGGGAGTGCGCCTGGAACATCAGCGACCGTCCCATCGCCTACGACTTCGCGATCAACTCGGCCGTGGACGACGCCGACGCCCTCAAGCGCTACCTGGAGCACCCGGCCCACCAGGCGGCCGGCGCGCAGTGGCGGGAGTTCGCCACCTGGGTGATCGCCGACTACGAGTTCTGAGCCCCGGACACCCGCGAGCCCCCCGCCGATCCGATTCGGCGGGGGGCTTTCGCATGGCCGTACGCCCGTCAACTTGTCGGTAACGGACGGCAACACGGTGTTATCGGGTGCTTGCACACCGTGCACATGTCTTGTGATGCTATGACCGCTTTTGACGGATGATTGACGGACGAAGAGGTGGCGTTGACCGTGTCGGCCAGTACTGCGCCCCCTCAGGACGAGGCGGCGTCCCCGACCCCGTCGGCCCCCGCGAAGCGTCGTGGCGCGGACACCCGCGCCCTGACCCAGGTGCTCTTCACCGAACTCCAGCAGCTGACCCCCGGCACGCCGGAGCACAACCGGGTGCGGGGAGCGCTGATCGAGGCGAACCTCCCGCTCGTACGCTATGCCGCCGCCCGCTTCCGTTCCCGCAACGAGCCGATGGAGGACGTCGTCCAGGTCGGCACCATCGGCCTGATCAACGCCATCGACCGGTTCGACCCGGACCGGGGCGTGCAGTTCCCGACCTTCGCCATGCCCACCGTGGTCGGCGAGATCAAGCGCTACTTCCGGGACAACGTCCGCACCGTCCACGTCCCGCGCCGGCTGCACGAGCTGTGGGTGCAGGTCAACAGCGCGACCGAGGACCTGACCACGCTCTACGGCCGCTCGCCGACCACCGCCGAGATCGCCGACCGGCTGCGGATCAGCGAGGAGGAGGTGCTCAGCTGCATCGAGGCGGGGCGCTCCTACCACGCCACCTCGCTGGAGGCCGCCCAGGAGGGCGACGGACTGCCCGGCCTGCTGGACCGGATCGGCTACGAGGACCCGGCCCTGGACGGCGTCGAACACCGCGACCTGGTCCGCCATCTCCTCGTCCAGCTCCCCGAGCGGGAGCAGCGCATCCTGCTGCTGCGCTACTACAGCAACCTCACCCAGTCCCAGATCAGCGCCGAGCTCGGTGTCTCCCAGATGCACGTCTCCCGGCTGCTCGCGCGCAGCTTCCAGCGGCTGCGCTCCGCGAACCGGATCGACGCGTAACCCACGAACGGTACGCGGACACCACCGGCACCGGCCCGGAGCACGCCGGGGGTCGGCCTGGCGCACGGCGGGCGCACGGAAGCACGACCCTCATGGCACTGCATCGCATACCCGATCGATCGGTAACCGGCGCGAGCGAATCGCTCACCAGGGCGGATGCCGGCAAACACGGCCCGAAACCCCGTCAGACCCCTTCCGTGCAGGGGCGATTCACCACTCCCGTGTCGACATGTCGGTACAGAGCGTTGCCGACATGTGACATTCTGCGGGAAGCGCGTTTGCCGTGGCTCCGGCTCCGGTATTCAGGTGAAGGCTGCGTTGCTCGACGACGGCGCCGCCGCGACCGTCCCGCGACCCAAAGGGGGTGGCATGTCCGCAGACCAGGGCAGCTCGAAGGTGCTGACGCCGACGAAGTGCGAGGCAGCGCCCAAGGAGCTCGACGCTCTCGACGTCCTCGACGGCTTCGAGGGTGTCACGGCCCTCGACGCCGTGCCGGCCCTCGACACCGTGCCGGCCCAGGCCGCCGACCCGTCCGTCGAAACGCTCCCGGCCCCGCAGGCCGCGGCGAACATCGACACCCGCACCCTGTCCCGGTCGCTGTTCCTGCGTCTGGCCGCGCTGGAGCAGGACAGCCCCGAGCGGGCGTACGTCCGGGACACCCTGATCGAGCTGAACCTCCCGCTGGTCCGGTACGCGGCGGCCCGCTTCCGCTCCCGCAACGAGCCGATGGAGGACATCGTCCAGGTCGGCACCATCGGCCTGATCAAGGCGATCGACCGGTTCGACTGCGAGCGGGGCGTGGAGTTCCCGACGTTCGCGATGCCCACCGTGGTCGGCGAGATCAAGCGGTTCTTCCGGGACACCTCCTGGTCCGTGCGGGTCCCGCGGCGGCTCCAGGAACTGCGCCTGGCGCTCACCAAGGCCAGCGACGAGCTGTCGCAGAAGCTGGACCGCTCCCCCACGGTCACCGAACTGGCCGCCGTGCTCGGCGTGTCCGAGGAGGACGTGGTCGACGGCCTCGCGGTCGGCAACGCCTACACCGCCTCCTCCCTCGACTCGCCGGCCCCCGAGGACGACGGCGGCGAGGGCTCCCTGGCCGACCGGCTCGGCTACGAGGACACGGCCCTGGAGGGCGTGGAGTACCGCGAGTCCCTCAAGCCCCTGCTGGCCAAACTCCCGCCGCGCGAGCGCCGGATCATCATGCTGCGCTTCTTCGCCAACATGACGCAGTCGCAGATCGGCGAGGAGGTCGGCATCTCCCAGATGCACGTCTCCCGGCTGCTGACCCGCACGCTGGCCCAGCTCCGCGAGGGCCTGATCTCGGACTGAGGCCCCCCGCCCGCCTCTCCCGATGGACACGCGGCCGCCGGGTCGCCGCCACGGCGGCCTCGGCGGCCGTCGCCCTGAGCGGGTGCCGCCCGCGGGGGCGACGGAGCGGGCGGCGGTCCCACCGGGGTCGGCGCGGGCCGCGGCGGACCGACGGCCGCGGCGCGACGCCGACGGATCCGGTGCCGCGCGCACCGCTGGACGAGCCCGCCGACGGGCGGGGCGAGCGGAGAGCAGGCCCCGGGCGGACCGGAATCCCGGCGGACCTCAGGACCTTGACGGACGCACAGGCGTCCACGGCCGTACGGGCACGGCCGCGCCGGCTCCCCAGGGCACGGCGAACACGCGCGGCACGGCTCCGGCCCCCGGAACCCGGCGGCGGGCAGGACGGCCGTACGACGGCATCGCCGTCACCGGCCGCGTCGGCACCTCGTGTACCCCACCCCCGCCGACCGCCTCGCCCGGCCGTACGACCCCCGCCGGGGGAAGCTGGTGAGGGCGCGGGCATGGACCGGCGCCGGTGCCGGAAGGCGACCGCCGCCTCGCGCGACTCCGGGACGGTGGCGGTTCGTTCCGGGACCGAGCCCCACGGGGCCGCGCCCCGCGGGGACCGCCCCCTGCTTCGGCTACTTCAGCGCCAGCCAGGCGACGCCGGCCACCACGACGAGCGCCACGACGACGCCGATGATCAGACCGACCCGGGGGCCGGAGGAGGCCGCCTGCTGCTGACGCCCCTGGGGCGCCTCGTCGACGAAGGCGCGGAACATCTGGGTGCTGCCTGCGGGGTCGTAATTGCCCTGGGGGCCCTGGGTGTTAGCCATGCCCCGAGACCCTAGCGAATCCAGGCGACCGGCCCAACCGCGGGGCCTTCGGGACAGACGGGGACACCCCACCCGCAGCCACCTGCACATTTACGTTCGCAATACTTGCCTTTGCCAAGTTTTTGCGCCGACGACCCCATGATTGTTTGCCTTCAGCAACCAAACAGTCCTATGGTTGCCCCAAGCAACGAATACGGGAGGTGTGATGGCCGAGCGGGCGCAGTTTGAAGAGCTGGCGCGTCAGCTCAGTGCCGTCGGAGCCGTGAAACGGGACATGGGGCGGATCCTGCCGCCCGACTGCCCGGCCGGCTCGGCCGCCGTGCTGACCCTGCTCGGCCGCCACGGCGACATGCGCATGAGCAAGCTCGCGGAACTGCTCGCCGTGGACATGTCGGTCACCAGCCGGCACGTCGCGCACGTGGCCGCACGCGGCTGGATCGAGCGGCTCCCGGACCCGGCGGACAAGCGGTCGCGCATCCTGCGCCTGACCCCGGAGGGCCTGGAGCAGCTCGACGAGCTGTCCCGGCGGACCACGCATCTGCTCGCCGAGCGGCTGGCGGACTGGACCGACGACGAGGTCGGCCAGCTGATCCGGCTGATGACGCGGCTGCGCGACTCCTTCGGAGACTGCCGGTCCGCACCGGTCCGGCTCCCCGCCCCCGTAATCGAAGAGACCACCCGTACACCCGCAAGCACGTAAGAAAAGGAAGCCCATGGCAACGACCACACCAGCCGGTGTGCGGGCTCACGCCAAGCACGGGGGAGGCCCAGGCGACGCCCCGATGACGCACCGGCAGATCATGGAGGCCCTGTCCGGGCTGCTGCTCGGCATGTTCGTGGCGATCCTGTCGTCCACGATCGTCTCCAACGCCCTGCCGGAGATCATCGGAGACCTCGGCGGCGGCCAGTCCGCCTACACCTGGGTGGTCACGGCCGCCCTGCTGTCGATGACCGCGGCCACTCCCCTGTGGGGCAAGCTCGCCGACCTGTACAGCAAGAAGGCTCTCGTCCAGATAGCCCTCGTCATCTACGTGGTCGCCTCCATGGCGGCCGGCCTGTCGCAGAACCCCGGCATGCTCATCACCTTCCGGGTGTTCCAGGGCATCGGCGTCGGCGGTCTGTCCGCCCTGGCGCAGATCGTGATGGCGGCGATGATCTCCCCGCGCGAGCGCGGCCGGTACTCCGGCTACCTCGGCGCCACCTTCGCCGTCGCCACCGTCGGCGGCCCGCTGCTCGGCGGCGTCATCACCGACACCTCCTGGCTGGGCTGGCGCTGGTGCTTCTACGTCGGTGTGCCCTTCGCGATCCTCGCGCTGATCGTGCTGCAGAAGACCCTGCACCTGCCCGTGGTCAAGCGCCAGGTCAAGGTCGACTGGGGTGGCGCCACCCTGATCGCCGCCGCCGTCTCCCTGCTGCTGGTCTGGGTCACCTTCGCCGGTGACAAGTACGACTGGCTGTCCTGGCAGACCTACGCGATGGTCGGCGGTTCCATCGTCCTCGGCGCGCTGTTCGTGCTCGCGGAGTCCAAGGCGAGCGAACCGATCATCCCGCTGCGCCTGTTCAAGAACCGCACGATCACGCTGGCGTCGCTCGCCTCGCTGTTCGTCGGCATCGCGATGTTCACCGGCACCGTGTTCTTCAGCCAGTACTTCCAGCTGGCCCGCGACAAGTCCCCGACCATGTCGGGCGTCATGACCATCCCGATGATCGGCGGCCTGTTCGTCTCCTCGACCGTCTCGGGCCAGTTCATCACCCGCACCGGCCGCTGGAAGGCCTGGCTGGTCAGCGGTGGCGTGCTGGTCACGGCCGGCCTGCTGCTGCTCGGTGGCATCCGGTACGACACGGACTACTGGAAGATGGCCGTCTTCATGGCCCTGCTGGGTCTCGGCATCGGCATGATGATGCAGAACCTGGTGCTCGCCACGCAGAACCAGGTGGCGCCCTCCGACCTCGGCTCGGCCAGCTCCACGGTCACCTTCTTCCGCTCCCTCGGCGGTGCGGTCGGCGTCTCCGCGCTCGGTGCCGTGATGTCCCGCCGGATCACCCACTACGTCAAGGACGGCGTCTCCGCGCTGGACGCGAAGTCCCAGGCCGCGCTGGCCGGCAGCTCCGGCTCGACCGACAGCATCCCGGACATGGACAAGCTCCCGGCGCCCATCCGGACGCTGATGGAGAGCGCCTACGGCCACGGCATCGCCGACGTCTTCTTCATCGCCGGCTGCCTCGCCGCCGTCGCCTTCCTGATCACGCTGTTCATCAAGGAGGTCCCGCTGAAGACCAAGGGCGCGCTCGCGCAGTCCGCCGACGGCGACACCCCGGCCGCCGCCGAGGCCACGGCCGCCGCCCAGGCCCAGACCGCCGCCCAGGCCGCCGCGGCTCCCGCCCCGGTCCCGGCCGCGGTCGCCCAGGCCGTCCCGGCCGCGTCCGGCGGCACCGCCGCCGACACCCGGCCCATGGCGGCCGTCGCCACGGTCGCCGAATCCGGCGCCGGCCAGGGCGGCACCCCGGTGCACGGCTTCGTCCGCGGCGCCGAGAGCGCCCCGGTCGCGCAGGCCGCGGTCACCCTGATCTCGCTGTCCGGCCGCCAGCTGGGCCGCTCGGTCGCCCAGGCCGACGGTTCCTACGCGCTCGACGCCCCGGGCACCGGCAGCTACGTCCTGATCGCCTCCGCCGACGGCTACCAGCCGCAGGCCTCCACCATCGTGGTGGGCGAGGAGCCGGTGGCGTACGACATCCTGCTCAGCGGCACCAGCGGGCTGACCGGTGTGGTCCGGGCCGCCGGGAGCGCGCTGCCGGTCAAGGACGCGATGGTGATCGTCACCGACGTGCGCGGTGACCTGCTGGCCACCGCCGCCACCGGCGAGCAGGGCGACTTCGCCCTCACCGACCTGGTGCCCGGCACGGTGACCGTCGCGGTCAACGCGAGCGGCTTCCGGCCGCGTGCCCTGCCCGTCGAGGTCGGCGCCACCGGCGTCACCCGGGTCGAGGTCGACCTGGACGCCGGCGCCCGGCTCCAGGGTGTCGTCCGGGCCCCGCACGGCCCGCTGGCCGACGCCCGGGTCACCCTGGTCGACCAGGCGGGCAACGTGGTCGGCACCGCCACCACCGGGACGGACGGGGCGTACGCCTTCACCGACCTGGACGGCGGCGAGTACACCGTCATCGCGACCGGTTACCCGCCGGTGGCCACCGCGCTGACCGTGACCGGCCCCGGTGTGGACGGCCACGACATCGAACTCGCCCACCCCGGCGAGTAGGCACACCCCGGCCCGTGGCGGCGCGCGTCCTGAGCGGAGGGCGCGCCCGCCGCGGGCCGGTCTCGTACGAACAATTTTTGAGCCTTTTTCAGGGAGAAACGGGATGGGACTGACCGCGAAGATCCGTACGCGGGACGGGTGGGCCGTGTCGCACGCGGTCGTCACGGTGACCGACATGACCGGTGCGCAGGTGCTGCGCGCCGAGGCGGATCACGAGGGTGCCGTCCGGGACGCCACCGAGCTGGCGCCGGGGGCGTACACCGTGATCGTGACGGCCGTCGGCTACGCGCCCGCGGCCTCCTCCGCGATCGTCACCGCGAGCGGCCGGGCCGAGGTCGGCACGGTCACGCTGGCCCGGCAGGGCGGTACCGAGCTGCCGCCGCCCGGACCGTGGACCATCGACCCGGCGCACTCCTCCGTCGCCGCGGTCGCCCAGCACCTGGGCATCTCCAGCGTGCACGGCCGGTTCACGGAGTTCGGCGGCACGATCGAGATCGCCCCCGACGACATCGCCAAGTCCCGCGTGGAGGCGGTGATCCGGGCGGCCTCCGTCGACACCGGCAACGGCATGCGCGACACGCACCTGCGCTCCGCCGACTTCCTGGACGTCGAGCGGCACCCGGAGATCACCTACCGTTCGACGGGCCTGGACCAGGCCGGCTCCGACCGCTGGACGGTGCACGGCGAACTGTCCCTGCACGGCGTCGTACGACCGGTGGACCTGGACCTCGCCTACCTCGGCACCGGCGCCGACCCCTGGGGCGGCACCCGCGCCGCGTTCCGGGCCACCGCCGAACTGCGCCGCGAGGACTTCGCGATGAACTACAACCAGGTCCTCCAGGCGGGCATCGCCGCCATCGGCACCACCCTGAAGGTGGAGCTGGACATCCAGGCCGTGCAGGGCGACTCGCTCCCCCAGGCGTAGGAACGGCAGGGTCAGCCACGGGGGCACCCGTTGCCCCTAGGCTGCCCCCATGGCACCGAACATCGCTACGAACACCCGGGTATCGCAGGCCGAACTGCTCGACTTCGTACGGTCCCGGCACCGTGCCCTGCTGATCACCCGCCGCTCCGACGGCTCCCCGCAGGCGTCCCCGCTGACCTGCGGGGTGGACGACTCCGGACGGATCGTGATGTCCACCTACCCGGAGCGGGCCAAGACCCGCAACGCCAAGCGCGACGACCGGGTCAGCCTGGTCGTCCTCAGCGACGACTGGAACGGCCCCTGGGTCCAGATCGACGGCACGGCCGAGGTCGTCGACGCCCCGGACTCCGTCGAACCCCTCGTCGAGTACTACCGCAACATCGCCGGCGAACACCCCGACTGGGACGAGTACAGGGCGGCGATGCTCAAGCAGGGCAAGTCCGTCATCCGGGTGACCCCCGAGCGGTGGGGGCCGGTGGCGACCGGCGGGTTTCCGGCGCGGCTGGTCCAGGAGGGGTAGTCAGCCCCGGGCCACCATCGCCTCGATGCCGGCGATCAGCAGGTCCAGGGCGAAGGTGAAGTCGCGGTCCAGCATCTCGGCCACCGTGTCGCCGCCGCGCGCCGCCATGATGTCCTTGGACTCCCGGATGATCTCGGCGGTCCCCGGGACCTCGTCCACCAGGGACATGGCCTGCTCGAAGTACTCCTCCGGGGACAGCCCGGTGTCCGCGATCCGGGTGAGGAAGTGGCTCTCGATCGTGCCGTAGCCGTAGACGAACTGGAAGACGGCCGAGATCGCCCCGGTCACCCCGTGCGCGGGCAGCCCGGCCCGGCGGACGACCCGCTGCACCGCGCGGGAGAACGCGAGCGAGTTCGGACCGATGTTGAGGTAGCGACCGGCCAGCGGCGACAGCCAGGGATGGCGGACCAGCAGCTCCCGGTAGGCGGCGGCCAGTTTCCGCAGCTGCTCCCGCCAGTCCTCGCCGGTGTCGTCCGGATCGGGCAGCCGCAGCTCGGCGAAGACGGCGTCCAGGGCGAGTTCCAGCAGGTCGTCCTTGGTGTCGACGTACCAGTACAGGGACATCGCGGTGACGTTCAGCTCGGCCGCCAGCCGGCGCATGGAGAACCCGGCGAGCCCCTCGGCGTCCAGCAGCCGCACCGACGCCCCGGTGATCCGCTCCCGGTCGAGCCCGGAGGGCTGCCCGCCGCGTCCCCCGCGCCGGGCCCCGCGCTCCCGCCAGACACTGTCCCGCGCCGACCGACCTGCCGCCTTCGTCACCGGCGCACCTTCCTCGTACTCGGATCGCTTGCCACGATGCTAGGACCGCGGCCGGCCCGGAACGGCGCGGGGCCGGGTCGTGGTGCGACCGCCGCCGCGCGGGCGTGACCAGCCACGACGTCCCCGGGCCATCAGGCGGACACCCGCTCCGCGCGCCGCAGCAGCCCCGCCGCCACGAACCCGCCGACCAGCACGGCGACCGCCCCGACCAACTGCCCGGTACCCAGCCCGGCGGACAACGACTCCCCGGCGGACACGGACGAGCTGAGCACGGCACCGAGGACGGCCACACCGAGCCCGTTGCCGAACTCGGCCAGCGTGCCGTTGATCCCGGCTCCGACACCGGCCTTCTCCGGCGGGATCGCGCTCATGATGGCGTGTGCCATCGCCGGGTTCGCCACCGCGCAGCCCGCGCCGATCAGCAGCAGCCCGAGCAGCGTCCCCGCGTAACCGCCGGAGTCCACCTCCGCGATCGACACCAGGCCCGCGGACATGCACACCATCCCCAGCGCGATCGACGCCGGCGTGCCCAGCCGCGCCGACCACTTCGCGGACAGCCCGCTGAAGTTGAGCACCACCACCGTCAGCGCCAGCGGGGCGGTCCGCAGACCGGCCTCCAGCGGCTCGTAACCGAGGACGAACTGGAGGTGCTGCGTCAGCAGGAACAGCGCCCCGCCCATGCCGAAGACGATGAGCACGGCTCCGGCGACCGCGCCCGTGAACCGCCGGTCCCGGAAGAAGTGGACGTCGAGCATCGGCTCGTCGGCCCGGCTCTCCCACCAGGCGAAGGCGCCCAGCACCAGCACCGCGACGGCCGCCGTGACCAGCACCCGCGCCGAGGTCCAGCCGTGGCCGGGGCCGGAGATGATCGCGTAGACGAGCGAGGCCATGCCGACGGTGGACAGCACCGCGCCGATCAGGTCGGGGCGGTCGCCGCGCGGGTTCTTCGACTCGGGGACGAGGATCACCACCGCGACCACGGCCAGTGCGGCGACCGGCAGGTTGATCAGGAAGATGGCGCCCCACCAGAAGTGGTCGAGCACGAAGCCGCCGATCAGCGGGCCGCCGGCGAAGCCGAGCGCGTTGACCGCGCTCCAGATGCCGATCGCCTTCGGCTGCTCCGCGGGGGTGAAGATCTGCATCGCCACGGCCAGCGTGGTGGTCATCAGCAGCGCGCCGCCGATGCCCATGCCGGCCCGCGCGCCGATCAGCTGGGCGGTGCTGCCGGCGAGCCCGGCCACGAGCGAGCCGGCGCCGAACAGGACGAGCCCGGTGATCAGCATCTTCTTGCGGCCGTAGCGGTCGGCGGCGCTGCCCGCGGTGAGCAGCAGACCGGACTGGACCAGGGAGTACGCGTTGATCATCCATTGGATGTCGGACGTCGTCGCGTGCAGCTCGCGGGTGAGGGAGGGGATGGCCACGTTCAGGACGGTGTTGTCGAGCAGCACGGTGAGCTGCGCGAGACAGATGACGCCGAGGATCAGCCAGCGCTGGGGATGGCCTTGCGGTGTGGACATGCCGTACACCGTATAGCCGCGCTATACGGTGTACACCATATTTTCCGGTCGGCTTCCGGCCTCAGCCGTCCGCCTTCCGCGTGAGGTCGTAGAACGTCGTCGAGCCCACCGTCACCTTCTCGAAGGTGCCCTGCACCCACGAGCTGATCCGGGAGGCGGTGCCGCTGTCGCCGCCGCCCATGCCGCCGCCCGCGATGAAGTAGTGGATCCTGCCGTCCGCGACATACTTCTGGAACTCGGCGAGCGTCGGGGAGGGGTCGGTGCCGTTGAAGCCGCCGATCGCCATCACCGGGTCGCCCGTGGCGAGCTGGTAACCGGCCGCGTTCTGCGAGCCGATGGAGGCCGCCACCCAGGTGTACGACCCGGCGTCCTGCTCCAGCAGCCTCCTGGCCTCGGCCGACACGCTCGCGCCGTTCAGCAGGCCGCCGATGCCGCCCGTGCGTCCCTCGCCGGTCCCGCCGCCGGGAAGACCGTTGCCGTCCGGCAGGTTCTGCCCGTTCCCGTTGCCGTTCCGCTGGCCCTGGCCCGGCATGCCGCCGGGGAAGCCGCCGCCCGGGAAGCC
Source organism: Streptomyces sp. NPDC104831 (assembly GCF_055583025.1). Lineage (NCBI taxonomy): Bacteria > Bacillati > Actinomycetota > Actinomycetes > Kitasatosporales > Streptomycetaceae > Streptomyces > Streptomyces sp. NPDC104831. Next base: position 173,516 of record NZ_JBVJOT010000005.1, on the reverse strand, counting down.
GTTGCCCTGCCCGCCGGTCCCGCCCGGCCGACCCTGCCGGTTCTGCTGCCCGGGCCGCCCCTGACCGGGCGCGCCGTCGCCGAAGCCGCCGCCGGGCGCGCCGCCCGGGCCGCCGCCCCGGCCGCCCATCACGCTCGCGCCCGCCGGGCCCGCCGTGACGATCGAACCCGTGTGGCCCTGCCGGACGGTGCTGAGGGTGTACGCGGCCGGTCCGGCCAGCGCGGCCACGAGGCCCACGGCCGCCGTCGCGAGGGCGAGGCGACCGAGGAGCCGGCCGGCGAAGACCAGGCCGAGCGCCGCGGCCAGCCCGCCGACCAGCACCAGCCACCTCAGCCAGGGCAGATAGTCGGGCGTGCGGTGCAGCAGGACGTAACCCCAGGCCGCCGCCGCGACGAGGGACGCGGCGAGCGCGACGCCCGCCCACCCCTCGCGCCGCCGCTCCCACAGCAGCCCGGCGCCCATGCCGGTGACGGCCGCGAGGTAGGGGGCGAGGGCCACCGTGTAGTACTGGTGGAAGATGCCCGCCATGTAGCTGAACACCACCATGGTCGTCAGCAGCGAGCCGCCCCAGACCAGGAACGAGGCACGGGTGACCGAGGCCCTGCGGGCCCCGCGCGTGGCGACCAGGCCGGCCGCGAGGAGGATCAGCGCGGCGGGCAGCAGCCAGGAGATCTGGCCGCCGGTCTCCGAGTCGAACATCCGGTTCCAGCCGGTCTCGCCCCACATGCCGCCGCCACCCGGCCCGCCACCGCCGCCGACGCTGCCGGTCTCCTCGCCGTTCAGGCGGCCGAGACCGTTGTAGCCGAAGGTCAGCTCCAGGAAGCTGTCGTGCTGCGAGCCGCCGATGTACGGGCGGGAGGAGGCCGGCCACAGCTCGACCACCGCGACCCACCAGCCGCCCGAGACGACCAGCGCGAGCGTCGCCGCGGCCAGCTGCGCGAAGCGCTTCCGCACGGCCACCGGCGCGCACACCGCGTAGACGACCGCCAGCGCCGGCAGGATCAGGAACGCCTGGAGCGTCTTGGCGAGGAACGCGAACCCGATCGCGGCCCCGGCCCACACCAGCCACTTCGTACGGCCGTCCTCCAGGGCCCGGACGACGAGGTAGCAGGCCACCGACATCAGCAGGGCCAGCAGCGCGTCCGGGTTGTTGAACCGGAACATCAGCGCCGCGACCGGGGTGAGCGCGAGCACCACGCCCGCGACCAGGCCGGCCACCGGGCTGAACCGGCGGCGCACGGCCGCGTACACGACGGCGACGGTCGCCACGCCCATCAGCACCTCGGGCGCCAGGATCGCCCAGGAGTTCAGGCCGAACAGGCGCACGGACAGCGCCATCGGCCACAGCGCGGCCGGCGGCTTGTCGACGGTGATGGCGTTGCCCGCGTCCAGCGACCCGAAGAAGAACGCCTTCCAGGACCTGCTGCCCGCCTGGACGGCCGCCGAGTAGAAGGAGTTGGCGTAGCCGGAGGCGCCGAGGCCGTACAGGTAGAGCAGGAGGGTGGCGGCCAGCAGGACCAGCAGCGCGGGGCGCGCCCAGCGGGGGTCCTCGGGCCGGCCGCGCCACAGCCGGCCCGGGAACGGCCGTCCGGGCCCGGCGGCCGGCCCGGCCACGGCCGGCCCGCCGGGCGCGGTCGTCGGCGGATCGTAGTGGGTGGTCATCGGGCGTCCCCCGGTTCGGTGTCGTGCGGGCGCACCGGCCGCGGCCGCGGGAGGGCGTCCGCTGTCTCGCCGGCGTGGAGGTGGGCGGCGGCCCGGTACGGCCGGCCGTACGGGGGCGGGGCGGGCACGGCGGTCACCGCGGCCCGGCCGGTCTCCGTACGGTCCGGGAAGACCCAGGCGCGGAAGAGCAGGAACCGCAGCACGGTCGCCGCGAGGTTGGCGGCGATGAGCACCGCCAGTTCGGTGGAGTGCGCCGGGCTGTCGCCGGCCACGTCCAGGGCGGCGAGCGAGCCGCTGGTCAGGGCCAGGCCGATGCCGAAGACGACCAGGCCCTGTGCCTGGTGCCGGACCGCCCCGCCCCGCCCGCGCACCCCGAAGGTCAGCCGGCGGTTGGCGGCCGTGTTCGCCACGGCGGAGACGAGCAGCGCGAGCGCGTTGGCGGTCTGCGGGCCGGCCATCTGCCGGAAGGCGCTGTACAGCAGCAGGTAGAAGAGGGTGGACAGGCCGCCGACCACGCAGAAGCCGACGAGCTGGCGGGCCAGCCCGTGCGGCACGTCCGTCAGTTCGCGGTCGCGCGGGTCGTCGCCGAAGGGCCGGGCCAGCCGGTCCAGCGGCAGTGACCCGGTGGCCAGCGCCCTGCCGACGCGCCACACGCCCTTGAGGTCGTCGGTGGCCGTCTTGACGATGTGCACGGTGGAGTCGGGGTCGTCGACCCAGTCGACCGGCACCTCGTGGATCCTGAGGCCCGCCCGCTCGGCGAGCACCAGCAGCTCGGTGTCGAAGAACCAGCCGGTGTCCTCCACCAGCGGCAGCAGCACCTGGGCCACCTCCCGGCGGATCGCCTTGAAGCCGCACTGCGCGTCCGAGAAGCGGGCCTGGAGCGAACCGCGCAGGATCAGGTTGTAGGCCCGGCTGACGAACTCCCGCTTGGGGCCGCGTACGACCCGGGAGGCGCGGGCCAGCCGGGAGCCGATCGCCAGGTCGGAGTGGCCCGAGATCAGCGGCGCCACCAGCGGCAGCAGGGCGTTGAGGTCGGTGGACAGGTCGACGTCCATGTAGGCGAGGACCGGGGCGTCGGAGGCCGACCACACGGTCCGCAGCGCCCGCCCCCGCCCCTTCAGCTCCAGCCGTACGGTCTCCGCCTCGGGGAACTCGGCCGCCAGCCGCGCCGCCACCAGCGGGGTGGAGTCGGTGGAGGCGTTGTCCGCGACGGTGATGCGGAACGCGTACGGGAAGGTGCGCGTGAGGTGCGCGTGCAGCCGGCGGACGCACGGCTCGAGGTCCTTCTCCTCGTTGTAGACGGGGATCACTACGTCCAGGACAGGCGTACCGGCGTCTGTGGCCGGGAGGTGCTCCCGCGCCGGCAGGGTGCCGGGAGAAGAGTCGGTTCGCATGGCACCGACTCTTCTCAGGCCCCCTGTCGCGCCCGTGTGGTGGCGCTGTGCTGCGGCTGTGAGTGCGGTGACCGGCCGGTTCCCGGCACCGGTCCGGCGGCGTCCGAAAGGGCGGGGGCGGGCAGCCGCAGGGTGAACACGGTGCGGCCGGGCCCGCTGTCCACGGTCACGGTGCCCCCGTGCGCGGCGGTCACGGCCTGCACGATGGCGAGCCCGAGGCCGGTGGAGCCGGTGGCGCGGGTGCGCGCGGAGTCGCCCCGCGCGAAGCGCTCGAAGACGTGCGGCAGCAGCCCGGCCGGGATGCCCGGCCCGTCGTCCTCCACGTCCACGAACGCCCACGGCCCGTGCCGGCGCACCCGCGCGGTGACGGTCGTACCGGGCGGGGTGTGCTTGCGGGCGTTGCCCAGCAGGTTGACCAGCACCTGCTGGATCCGGGCCGGGTCCGCGGAGACCGGGACCGGCGCGTCGGGCAGGTCCAGCCGCCAGGTGTGGTCCATGCCCGCCGCGCGGGAGTCGCTGACCGTGTCGACGACCAGCGGGACCAGATCGGTGGGCTCGAAGCAGAGCGGCCGGCCGGCGTCGAGCCGGGCGAGCAGCAGCAGGTCCTCCACGAGCAGGGTCATCCGCCCGGCCTCGGACTCGATCCGGCCGAGGGCGTGCCGGGTGTCGGGCCCGATCTCCTCGCGGCCGCGCCGGGTGAGTTCGGCGTACCCGCGGATGGAGGCGAGCGGGGTGCGCAGCTCGTGGCTGGCGTCGGCCACGAACTGCCGTACCCGCGTCTCGCTGCGCTGCCGGGCGTGCAGGGCGCCGTGCACGTGGTCGAGCATCCGGTTGAGCGCGGCACCGACCCGGCCCACCTCGGTGTGCGGGTCGCACTCCGCCTCCGGGACCCGCTCGCTGAGGATCACCTCGCCGGTGTGCAGCGGCAGTTCGGAGACCCGGGAAGCGGTGGCGGCGACCTTGCGCAGGGGGCGGGTGGCGACGCCGACGAGGACGTAGCCGGCGATGGCGGCGGCGACGAGGCCGGCGGCGGTGACGCTGATCTCGACCAGGACGAGCGTGTTGATGTTGTCGTCGGTGTCCTTGGTGGGGAGCCCGACGTAGAAGGCGTCGCTCCCGTCCTGGCTCGCCCTGTACTTCACGAGGTACCCGCCGAGGCCGGGGAGCCGCACGGCGTGCGCGGCGCCGTCCCGCGGCACGGTGCGCAGCGCCGTCTTCTGCGCGGCGGTCAGGCCGTCGGCCCGCGACCGCTTGAAGAAGCCGTTGTCGTCGTTCTGCTGCCGGGCGACGGCGGCGCCGGTGACCGAGGAGCCGCGCACATAGGCGGCGACGGCCCCGAACGGGGTGGGCCCCTTCGTCAGCAGGTCCTCCACCTTCGTGCCCGGGGTGGAGGCGTCCGGCATCCGGGGCGGCCCCGGTCCGGCGCCGCCGGGCTCCAGGTGCCCGACCCCGCGCATGGCGATCTCGGTGACCTTGCCGTCCAGCTGCTCGTACAGGTGCGAGCGCAGCGCCAGCGTGGTGACCGTGCCGATGACCGCGCACACCACCGCGATCAGCGTCACGGACGCCACGACGAGCCGCGTGCGCAGGGTGCGCGGCTGTCCCCGCCGCGGTCGCGGCCGGCGCCGCCCGCTCACGACGCGGCGGGCTTGATCAGGTAACCGGCCCCCCGCCGGGTGTGGATCATCGGCTCGCGGCCGGCGTCGATCTTCCGCCGCAGGTACGAGATGTACAGCTCGACGACGTTGGCCTGGCCGCCGAAGTCGTACGACCACACGCGGTCCAGGATCTGCGCCTTGCTGAGCACCCGCCGGGGGTTGCGCATGAGGAAGCGCAGCAGCTCGAACTCGGTGGCGGTGAGGTGGATCGACTCACCGCCCCGCGAGACCTCGTGGCTGTCCTCGTCCAGGGTCAGGTCGCCCACGACGAGCACGGAGTCGGAGCGCCGGTCGGCGGCTCCCGACCGGCGGATCAGCCCGCGCAGCCGGGCGACGACCTCCTCCAGGCTGAAGGGCTTGGTGACGTAGTCGTCGCCGCCCGCGGTGAGCCCGGCGATCCGGTCCTCCACCGCGTCCTTGGCGGTGAGGAAGAGCACGGGCACGTCCGGCAGTTCGCGCCGCAGCCGGCCGAGCACGGACAGGCCGTCCATGTCCGGGAGCATCATGTCGAGCACGACGGCGTCGGGCCGGAACTCGCGGGCCGCCTGGATCGCCCCCTGGCCGTCGCCCGCGCTCCTGATCTGCCAGCCCTCGTAGCGAAGGGCCATGCTCAGCAGTTCGGTGATCGACAGCTCGTCGTCCACCACCAGCACGCGGACGGGGCTCCCGTCCGGCCTCAGCAGTTCGGTGCGCCCCTGGGGCGAGGTCGTGGTCATGGCGGACACCCTGGCGGGGGGCTCTGAGAAGACGCTTTCCAGAGTCTGTGATTTCTCTGAGAAACGCCCGAGGACCGTGCCGGGGCCGGATGCCGGCGGTGCCTCGCCGCTCAGAACAGCCCGTCCGGCTCCCTGCCGAACTCCCGGACGGGGAAGGCGCACCCATCCGCCGCCGGTGCGGCCGGCACCAGCTCCCACCCCGTCAACAACCGGCTGTCCAGGACGACGGCTCCACGCCCGCCGACGGCCAGCTGGAGATCGGGCCCGGCGACCGCGACCAGCTCGCCGCGCACGGCCCCGCCCGGCACCAGCTCCGTGACCTCACCGAACGCCTCCGGGGCGCCGGCGAGCCCGAAGACGCCGAGGTGATCGACGACCCGGCAGGGCTCGGGCCGCAGCGTCTGGGGCCACCCGGGAAGCGCGAGGGCCCGCGCGTGCAGCTCCCGGACCTCGGCGGCGCGCTCCGCCTCCGACCGCGGCAGCGCGGCCCGCACCGCCCGCTTCTCGGAGTACGGCACCCGGTCCGGCACGCGCAGCGCGGCCCGCAGGACTTCCTCGGTGCGCCGCGCGGCCATCAGCGGACCCGTGCCGAGCCAGCTGAAACAGACGGCACCCTGTTCCAGCAGCCGGGCCGGTCCCCGCTCCACGGCGGTGATGCCGGCCTTCACCCTTCCGGGCCCGAACCAGGCCAGGTACACCCGGTACGGCCGGGGGTCGTCCGCGATCGTGTCGGCGGCCACCGAGTGCGCCCGCTCCAGCCGCGCGCACTCCTCGCACCGGCCGCCCGTGCTCCGCCCCGGCACGAGGGCCCGCACCGGACAGCCGTTCCCCCGCGCTCCGGCACACGCCCGCACGGCCCCCTCCGGCACGGCGAAGGCGATCCGCTTCCCCCGGGCCAGCGCGCTGCGCCGCCCACCGCCCCACACCAGTACCGGCCCGTCCACCGACCAGCGGAGCCCCGCGCATTTCCAGACCTGTGCCATCACCGGCGAGGGTAAACGCCGGGTCTGACACCATGCTTTCCTTACCGGCTAAGCGATACGAAACCGGCTAAGCGAACGAACCGAAACTCCCACCCCCGAGGACTCCCGAAGATGCACGGCACGCCGATCGAGCCCGCCACTCCGGCCCAAGCGCTGTCGGCGATGGACCACCTCATCGCCGCCCACCTCATCGGACAGCAGGAGCTGGCCCGGCGGCTGGGCCTGACCGTCACCGACCTGGCCTGCTTCACCTTCGTCCTGGAGGCGGGCGACGCCCTGCTCACGGCGGGCGACCTCGCGGCCCGCGCGCACGTCACCACGGGCGCGGTGACCGGCATCCTCAACCGCCTGGAACGCGCCGGCTACGTCACCCGCCGCCCGGACCCCACGGACCGCCGCCGGATCCGCGTGGCGGCCGTCCCGGAGGCGATCACCCGCGTACGAACGGTGTACGCGGGCCACACCCAGCGCCTGACGGCCCTCCTCGCGGACTACTCCCCGGAGCAACTGGCCCTCGTCACCGACTGCTTCACCCGCACCACGGCCCTGGCCCACGAATACCTGGAAAAACTCAACCGCAACGCCCCGGACGAGGACTGCTGACACCGCGGCTGTCCGATGCCACGGGCCGACGCCGGCCCATGCGGTCGCTGTACTCCGCTGCTGTACGCCCCCGAAACGCAAGAGGCCCCGGATTTCTCCGGGGCCTCTCACCTGTGTGCACTCGGCAGGATTCGAACCTGCAACCTTCTGATCCGTAGTCAGATGCTCTATCCGTTAAGCTACGAGTGCTTGTTTTTTTGTTTTGCCCCCGGTCCCGGTCCTTTCGGCCCGCTCGCGGCGACAGGAAGAACATTACATGACTGCCGCCGTCATGTGAAATCCGGTCCCCACACCCCTTGTGACCTGCGGAAACGTCCGGCGGACGCCGATCGGGCAGAGGTAACGACGAAGCCCCGGTCCTGAGGACCGGGGCTTCGGTGGGAGCGGAGGCGGAGGGATTTGAACCCTCGATGGGCTTTAAGGCCCAAACCGCATTAGCAGTGCGGCGCCATAGACCGGACTAGGCGACGCCTCCAGCACAACCGCCCACGCGAGCGCGCGAGTGGTGCGTGCAGATGATGACACAGGCAGGTGCCCTGTCACCAATCGCCCCCCACGGTACTAGGCAGTCGGGCCGCAGGGCAAAGGGCTTCCCGGTGACGCGGCGCAACGTCTCGGCCGGTGGGGCGTTGGACAGGGCATGAGTTCCGTCCTGCCGGTCACCGGGCGCCGCCGCCTCCTCGCGGCCCTCGCCACCGCCGCCTGCCTCGTCCCGCTCCTCGCCGTCCCCGCCGCCGCGTCCGGCGCCATGCCGCCGCCCGTCCGGCCCGAGGACGGGGGTGATCACCTCACCGTCGTGGTCCGGCACGCCGGCCCCGGGCGGGACGGGACGTACCGGATCCGCTGCCACCCGGAGTCCGGCCGGCACCCGGACGTCGCCGGCGCCTGCCGGGCGGTCGACTCGCAGACGCGGTGGGGCCGGGACCCCTTCGCCCCCGTGGCCCCCGGCACCCTCTGCACCCAGCTCCACGGCGGTCCGGCCACCGCCCGGATCACCGGCACCTGGGCCGGACGCCCGGTGAACGCTTCGTACGACCGCGGCGACGGGTGCCGGATCGCCCGCTGGGACCGCCTGGTGCCCCTCCTGCCGAGGATCGGCGACCCCGCCCGGAGCGGCCAGCCGGGCGACGGACGGCACGGGTGACCTGCGGGCCCGCCGGGCGCACCGGTTCCGTGAAGGACCCGGGGAGGTGTCGCGGAGCAGGGGCATCGGTCACGCGTTCGCCGTCACTTCCTGGTGGTACCTCCCCGTCGTCCGGCGCCGCGAGGACGACCCGTGCCCTTAGACTCCCTCGCGTGACACGTCGCGGGCCCCTTGGCAAGATGGCCCGAACGGTCGGCAAGGTGCGGTAACAGGGAGGAAGGCGTCTCGTGAGCAGCAGGCCATCCCGAGGCGCTGCTCGCCTCGCAGCCATACTCGACGCGCTGCCGGACGCGTTGGTCCTGGTCAACGCCAACGGAACCGTCGTCAACGCCAACACCATCGCGCTGGAGGCCTTCGAGACGCCCGGCACGGCTCTCGTGGGCCGCGGGCTGCTCGATCTGCTGCCGCAGTTCGACTCGCGGCTCATCCCCGGCTCGATGCGGCGGCCCAGCCACATGGACCCCCGGGGGCGGACCAAGCCCACCCGGATGGTCGCGCGGCGGACCGACGGGACGGAGTTCCCGGTCGAGGTCACCAGCGCGAACCTGGAGAACGGGCAGCAGGCGTACGACGGTTACGGCTACACCGGCGACGAGCTGTTGATGATCGTGGTCCGGGACCTGTCCGGGACCGTCGACACCGAGGCGGAGCTGGCCCGCTCGCAGCGGCAGACCGAGATGATCCTGCGGGCGGCCTCGGAAGGTGTCGTGGGCACCGACACCGACGGGCGGATCGTGCTGGTCAACCCGGCCGCCGCCCAGATTCTGGGGTACCGGGCCGGTGAGCTGGGCGGTAAGGAGCTGCACACCCTCGTGCTGCACTCGCGCGCCGACGGCTCCCCCTTCCCGTACGAGGAGTCGCCGCTGGCCGACACCCTGCGCTCCGGGCGCAAGCACCGGGTGCGCGGCCAGGTGCTGTGGTCCAAGGGCGACCGGCAGGTCCCGGTCGACCTGACCACCGCGCCGGTACGGGACGGGGACCAGCTCGTCGGCGCCGTGATGACCTTCACCGACCGGCGGCCGTACGACGCCGTGGTGGAGGAGAAGGCCGCGCTGGAGAAGGCGCACGCCGAGGAGCTGGAGCGGCTCTCCGAGGAACACGCCTCCGACCTGACCGCGCTGCGCCAGCAGCACGTGACCGAGGTCGAGGAGCTGCGCGAGAAGCACGCCACCGAGGTCGAGGGACTGGTCGAGAAGCACGCGGAGGAGCTGGCGGCCGACGAGGACCGGTACGCGGCGCTCGCCGAGCGGGAGAAGGACCGCTACGAGGCCCTCTCCGGGCGGCACGAGCAGTTGCTGACCCTGCTGGGCCGGTCGCTGCGCGGTCCGCTGGACGAGTTGCGGCGCGAGCTGTCCGCGCTGGCGGCCGACGACGCCGGCCAGCTGTGGCCCGAGGCCAACCAGGTGCTGCACCACCTGTCCGCCGGGTACTCCCGGATCACCACCCTGATCGACAACGTCCTCGGCTACCAGCGGCTGGACGCGGGCAGCGAGGACATCACCCGTACGAAGGTGATGCTGGACGCCGTCGTCGCCGCCGGTGTGGACGGGGCCGTGGAGCTGATCGGGCCGGGGCGGGTGCAGTTCGCCGTGCACGCGCCGCCCATCGAGGCCGAGGTCGACCCGCGGCGGCTCGCCGTCGCCCTCGCGCATCTCGTGGCGGATGTCGCCGGGGTCGACGCCACCGGCAACACGCCCGTGTCGGCGGGCGGCTACCTGGACAACACCGTCGTGGTCGCCGCCGCCCAGCGCGGCGAGGTCGCGCGGATCGAGGTGCGCGGGCCGTACGCCGGGGGAGACCCGGTGCACGAGCCGATCGTGCGCGGGATCGTGCGTGCCCACGGCGGCGTGCTCCAGACGCACGAGGTGCCGGGCATGAGCGGCAGCGCGTACGTCCTGGAGGTGCCGCTCGGCGGCGGGGCGGGCGCGGTCGCCGCGCAGGTCCCGGACCCGGCCGTCGCCCCGGCCGGCGGGCCGATGCCGGAGATCGTCGCGCGTGTCCCGCTCCCGGACGCCGCTGCCGGGGCCCCGCTCCCGGCGGTCGGCGCCGGTGCGCCGATGCCGGGCGCCGGCATCGCGCTGCCGGAGGCCGGCGAGGTCGCCGGGGACGAGACCGGCGCGGGCGAGCAGGGCGGCGGGGGCGGCCGGCGGCGGGCCCGGCGGTCCTCCACGGACGCCTTCCTGGAGAGCGACCTGGCCGGTGCCGGGGACACCGGTGAGTTCGAGGCGCCGGCCCCGACCGGCCGGCGCCGGCGGCGGGCCGTCGCGTCCGCCGGGCAGGGCGCCGCGGTCCCGGCCGAGGACGCGGAGAACGCGTCCGGCGGGACCGGGCGGCGCCGGGCGCGGGCGGCCGAGGGCGCCGACGCCGGTACGGGCGAGGGCAAGGGCGTGACCGAGGGCGCCGTCGTGACCTCGGCCGAGCAGAGCGCGGGCGCCGCCGCCTCGGGTACGGGACTGGGCGGCACCGTGCCGCCGCAGGGCGTGCCCGTGGGCACGGGCCTGCGGCCCGGTCACGAGCCGGACGCACCGCAGGCCGCGTTGCCGCCCGCCCTTCCCGCGGCGGGGTCCGACGGCGGATCCGCGCCGGGTGCCCGGACCGTTCCGGCACAGGGCGGGCCGTCGGCCGCGGACCAGGCCGGCCAGGCGGACGACGCCGAGTCGGCGCAGCCGTCCGGGCGGCGCCGGCGGGCGCTGGCCGCCGCGGCGGAGCGTGCCGCGGCGCAGGAGGCGAGCGGCCCGCGCACGGTGTTCGCCCTGCCGCCGGCCGAGGCCGACCGGACTCCGGGGACCCCTGGGTCCCTCGGGACGGATCAGGCCCACGGGACCGACGGGGCCGCCGCGATTCCGGCCCCGGTGAGCGGCCCGCCGGCAGGTGGCCCCGCCGTGGCGGGGCCGGGCGCGGGTACGGCCGTACCCGTGGCCCCGGGCGCCGGTGCGAGCGCCGGCGCGCCCGTGGCCCCGAACACCGGTGTGCCCGTGCCCCCCGACGCCGCCGTCCCCGTTCCGCCGGGCCCCGCTGCCCCGGTGCCGCCGAACGCCGGTGCGCCCGTTCCGCCGGCCGCCGGTGCGCCCGTCGCTCCGGGCGCCGGGTCCGCCGGGGCCGGCCGGCCGCGCGTGCCCGGTGCCGGGCCGCTGCCCGGCCAGGTGCAGGTGCCCGCGCAGATGCCGATGTCCGCCGCGGGGCTGCCGGGTGCCGAGGGGCGGCACGACGCCGTACCGCTCGACCAGTCCGAGGACCACACCCCGCCGCAGCCGCACCCCACCAGCGCGCCGACCGGCCGTCGGCGCCGGGCCGTGGCCCGGCCCGCGGAGGCCGCCCAGGCGATGGCGCCGGGGGCCGCCGTACCCGGCCAGGCGGCGTCGCGGGCCGTTCCGGTGCCGGACGCTCCCGGCCGGGCGCCGCAGGGCAGCGCCGCCGCACCGCCGGCTTCGGGCCAAGGGGCCCAGGCGGCCCAGGCACCCGGCGTTCCGGCGCAGGGCACGGCCGCGCACGGACCGGCCCCACAGGGCACGATCGGACAGGGCATCCCCGTCCAGGGCGGCCCCGTCGCCCCCGGTGCCACGGTGCCCGGTGCCCCCGTACCCGACCGGGGGCCGGCCGATCGGCCCGCTCCTCCCGCGCCCGCGGCCCCGCCTTCGGCCGCTGCGGCCCAGGGCACGCCCGCCCACGGCATGCCCGCGCAGGGCACGCCCGCCCGGGCGCCGCACTCCCCGGCCGCGCAGCCGGGCACCCCGGCCGCCGTGCAACCGGGCACTCCCCCCGCCGGTACTCCGGTGACGGGCCCGGGTCCGCTGCCGTTGCCCGCCGAGGCCGCGACCGGAGCCCCGCCGCAGTGGCCGGGCGCCGGTGACACCGCGGGCGCGGGAACCCCGCTGCCGGCTCCCGGCGCACCCGCACCCGCACCCGCACCCGCCACACCGGCCCAGGGCACTCCCCTGCCCACCGGACCCGCCGGGACCGCCGTACCCGTCGCGCCCCCGCTCCCCGGTCAGCCGCCGCGTGCCGCGCAGCCGTTGCCCGCCGAAGCCGTGGGCGGCGGACCGGTCGACCCGGACTCCACGCAGGGCCGGGCGATCTCCGTGCGGACGCTCGGGCAGGGCGTGCCGTTCGCCCGGCAGGCCGCGCAGGCGCAGCAGCCGACGGCGACCCCGCCGCCGCACGCGCCCGGCGGTTCCGGCCGCAGGCGCAAGCTCGGCACGCCCCCGGACCCGGCCGCCCGCCAGGAGCCCGGACCGGACCAGGGCGCCCGGCCGCACCCGGCGTCCGAGGCGCTGTCCGCGCACCCGGCCCCCGGCGGCCGTCCGCCGGCACCGCAGCCCGCGCCGGCCGGTCAGCCGCCCATGCCGGGACGGCCGGCCCCGGGCACCGAGGGGGCCGGGCGGTCGTACGCCATCGGCGCCCCGGAGCCCGACGCGGCCGAGGGACCGGAGCCGCTGGACGGTCCCGGCGGGGCCGTGGAGGTGGCGGACACCCCGCGCCCGCAGCCGATGGACGACGAGCTGCCCCCGGAGCCGCTGGACAACCCGCGCCGGCTGCTGGTGTGGCCCGCGCCGGACGTGACGACCCAGCAGGCGCTCAGCGACCGCGGCTACCGGCCGGTGATCGTGCACTCGCGCGAGGAGGTCGACGCCCAGATCGCGGCCTTCCCCGCCGCGCTGTTCGTGGACCCGCTGACCGGGCCCATCACCCGTACGGCGCTGCAGTCGCTGCGCCAGGCCGCCGTGGCGGCCGAGGTTCCGGTGCTGGTCACGGCCGGACTCGGCCAGGCGTCGCGCGAGGCGGCGTACGGCGCCGATCCCGCCGTCCTGCTGAAGGCGCTGGCCCCCCGGGACAGCGAGCAGCATCCGCCGCGGGTGCTGCTCGTCGAGGAGCACGCGGAGATCGCGCTGGCACTGACCTCGACGCTGGAGCGGCGGGGCATGCAGGTGGCGCGGGCCGCGAGCGACAACGACGCGGTGACGCTGGCGGGACAGTTCCGGCCGAACCTGGTGGTGATGGACCTGATGCAGGTGCACCGCCGGCGGGCCGGGATCGTGGACTGGCTGCGCGCGAACGGGCAGCTCAACCGCACGCCGCTGGTCGTCTACACCGCCGCCGTCGACCAGGCCGACCTGCCCCGGCTGGCGTCGGGCGAGACGGTGCTCTTCCTCGCCGAGCGGTCCACCAGTACCGAGGTGCAGAGCCGGATCGTCGACCTGCTGGCCCGGATCGGCACCAACTGACGGCTAGCGCGCCACCAGCCTGCGGGCCGCCTCCTTGATGGAGGCCCGCAGGCGGTCGCGGTCTCCGTCCCCGGCGCCCGCGAGGATGCGCCGCATCTGCGGGACCACGGAGACCCAGTTCGTCAGCGAGATCAGCAGGATGAGCAGGTCGCCGGCCGGGATGGCGTCCGTGATGACGCCCCGGTCCTGGCCGTCCCGGATCGCGGCGACCTTGCGGGCGTAGTGGTCCTGGCGGGCCGCCTCGTCGGGCAGGTCCGCGCTGCCGTACTCGATGCCCTCCCAGAAGAGCAGGCGCAGCAGTTCGGGGTGGGCGGCGTGGTAGTCGAGGAGGCGGTCCACCCAGCCGTCGATGTCGTCGGGGTCGACGGGCACGGACGACGCCAGGTCGACCATGCACCGGCCGAGGACCTGGGTGAACAGCTCGGCCTTGTTGCCGAAGTAGGCGTAGATCAGTTGCTTGTTGGCCTTCGCCGCGGCGGCGATGCGGTCGATGCGGGCGCCCGCGATGCCGTGCCGGGAGAACTCGGCGACCGCCGCCTCGAAGATCCGGGCCTTGGTGGCCTCGGGGTCCCTCACTGTTGCCATGGGGACAGGGTAGGCGCCCGGAAAGCGGTAACCAACTATTTGGTTGACGGGAATGCGAGGGGCGGGGCACGCTGTTGGAGCCTTGCAACCAACCAGTTGGTTGTGTGAGTCGGCTCTAAGGAGAACGTCCGCTCATGCCGTCAGCCACCACCACCCAGCAGACACCGCCCGTCCGGGTCCCCGCCCGCGAGCGGTCGGCCTCCGGCACCCTCTTCCTCCTGCTCATCGCCGTCTGCACCGCCGTCACGGCCGCCAACATCTACCTCGCGGCCCCGCTGCTCCCGCTGATCGCCCGCGACTTCGGCACCACCGCCTCCGCCGTGGCCTGGATCGCCTCGGTGGCCCAGCTCGGCTACGCGGCCGGGCTGCTCTTCTTCGCGCCGCTCGGCGACCGCGTCAACCGCCGCTCGCTCGTCGCCTGGCTCTCCGTCGCCACCGCCGTCGCACTGGTCGGCGCGGCCGCCGCGCCGGGCACCGCGGCCCTCGCCGTCGCCGTCTTCGTCGCCGCCGCGGCGACGGTCGTGCCCCAGCTGCTGGTCCCGCTGGTGGCCGCCCGCGCCCCGGCCGACCGGCGCGCCCGGCATGTCGCCGCCGTCATCGCCGGGCTGTTCACCGGCATCGTCGCGGCCCGTGTGCTCGGCGGTCTCGCCGGGCAGGGCCTCGGCTGGCGCTGGGTGTTCGGCGGGTCCGCCGTTCTCACCCTCGCGCTGGGACTGGCCACCGCCCTGGCCCTGCCGGCCGAGCGGCGGGCGCGGCAGGGCGGGCTGTTCTCCGGCATAGCCGAGCTGCCGGGGCTGCTGGGCCGCTCGGCCGAGCTGCGGCGGGCGTGCATCCGGCAGGCAGGGATGTTCGGCGCCTGGAGCGCCCTGTGGACCTCGCTGGCCCTGCTGCTGACCGGGCCGGCCTACGACCTGTCCACCGCGACCGCCGGGCTCTTCGGCCTGTTCGGGCTGACCGCCAGCGTGGTGGCGCCCCTGGCAGGCGGCCTGGTGGACCGGTTCGGCGCGGGGCGGGTCGTCGGCTCCGCGTTCGCGCTGGCCGCCGTCGCCGTACCGCTGTTCTGGCTCGGCGGGCACGCGCTGCCGGCGCTGTTCGCCGCCGCGATCGCGATCCACGCGGCCCTGGTCGCCTCCCACGTGGCCAACCAGACCCTGGCCCTGACCACGACGACCACCCCGGCGACCGCCAACACGGCCTACGTCGTCTCGGGCTTCGCCGGCGGCGCCCTCGCCTCGGCCGCCGCGGGCCCCGCCTTCGGGCACTGGGGCTGGACCGGGGTGTGCGCGGTGGCGGGCGTGTGGCTGGCGCTGGGCTGGGCGGCGACGCTGCGCACCGGCCGCCGGTGACGTCCACGGCCGGGACCGGGGCCGGGACCGGGACCCGCCGGAGGCGCGGGTTCCGGCCCCGGTCCACGTCACGGCCGACGGGGCCGCAGACCGCCAGGGGCGCGGGGCCCGCCCCGGCCCGCGACACGGCCGCCGAGCCCACAGCCCGCCAAAGGCACGGAACCCGCCCCGCTCCGCGTCACGGCCGAAGGGTCAGCAGACCGCCAGGGGGCGCGGGGCCCGTCGCCCAGCCCGCGACACGGCCGCCGAACCTCCAGCCCGCCACGAGCACGGAACCCGCCCCGCTCCGCGACACAGCCGACGGCTCCACAACCCGCCACGAGCACGAGGCCCGCCCCAGCCCGCGACACGGCCGACGAGCCCCCAGCCCGCCAAAGGCACGGAACCCGCCCCGCTCCGCGTCACGGCCGACGGGGCCGTGGCGGCGTCACAGGTGGGTGATCTCCAGTTCCCCTTCCGCGTACTGCCGTCGCAGCACCTTCTTGTCGAACTTGCCCACGCTCGTCTTCGGCACCACCGGCACGGTGGTCCAGCGCTCGGGCAGCTGCCACCGGGCGATCCGGCCCTCCTCCGCGAGGAAGGTGCGCAGGGAACGGAAGTCGGCGGTGGCGCCGGGCCGCAGGACGACGGTGGCCAGCGGGCGCTCGCCCCACTTCTCGTCGGGTACGGCGACCACGGCGGCCTCGGCGACGTCCGGGTGGGACATCAGGGCGTTCTCCAGCTCCACCGAGGAGATCCACTCGCCGCCGGACTTGATGACGTCCTTGGCGCGGTCGGTGAGGGTGAGGTAGCCGTCGGGGGAGATGGTGCCGACGTCGCCCGTCTTCAGCCAGCCGTCCGCGCTGAACTTGTCGCCGGGGCGCAGCGGGTCGGCGTCGGGGCCGTTGTAGTAGGCGCCCGCGATCCAGGGCCCGCGCACCTCCAGCTCGCCGGCCGACTCGCCGTCCCAGGGCAGGCGGGTGCCGCCGGGACCGGTGAGGCGGGCCTCGACGCCGGCCGGGAAGCGGCCCTGGGTGACGCGGTAGCGGAACTCCTCGTCGGTGCCGGCCACATGGGCCGGCGGACGGGCCACCGTGCCCAGCGGGGAGGTCTCCGTCATGCCCCAGGCGTGGCAGACCCGCATGCCCAGCTCGTCGAAGGCCGTCATCAGGGACGGCGGACAGGCGGCGCCGCCGATGGTGACCTGGCCGAGGGAGGAGACGTCCCGCGGGCGCGCGGTGAGTTCGCCGAGCAGGCCCTGCCAGATGGTCGGGACGGCCGCCGCGTGGGTGGGCCGCTCCGATTCGATCATCTCGGCGAGCGGGGCCGGCTGGAGGAAGCGGTCCGGCATCAGCATGTTGACGCCGGTCATGAAGGTGGCGTGCGGCAGCCCCCACGCGTTGACGTGGAACTGCGGGACGACCACCAGGGAGGTGTCCTGGTCGGTCAGGCCCATCGACTGGGCCATGTTGACCTGCATGGAGTGCAGGTAGACCGAACGGTGGCTGTAGACCACGCCCTTGGGGTCGCCGGTCGTGCCGGAGGTGTAACACATGGCGGCGGCCTGGCGTTCGTCCAGCTCGGGCCAGTCGTAGTGGCCGGGCCGGCCGGCGATCAGCTCCTCGTACTCGTGCACCCGGGCGGCGGCTCCCGCGAGCGGGGCACGGTCGCCGGGGCCGGAGACGACGACGTGCTCGACCGTCGGCAGTTGCGGCAGCAGCGGTGCGAGCAGTGGGATCAGCGAGCCGTTGACGAGGACGACCTTGTCGGCCGCGTGGTTGACGATCCACACCAGCTGCTCGGCGGGCAGCCGCAGGTTGAGCGTGTGCAGCACCGCGCCCATGGACGGCACGGCGAAGTACGCCTCGACGTGCTCGGCGTTGTTCCACATGAGCGTGGCCACCCGGTCGTCGCCCGTGACGCCCAGCTCGTCGCGCAGGGCGTGCGCCAGCCCGGCGGCGCGGGCCCCGATCTCCGCGAAGGTGCGCCGGTGCGGCTCGGGCCCCCCGGTCCAGGTGGTCACCCGCGACGCTCCGTGGACCGTGGACCCGTGGGTCAGGATCCTGGAGATCAGCAGCGGTACGTCCTGCATGGTGCTCAGCACGGAGTCCTCCCGGGCGACATTGCCTACGCGGTGGTAGAGGTTGCGCTGATTCTGCGCACATACCACGCGGTATGTCACTAGGGGGCGGGTCACGCTCCGGTCACCGTGGGCCGGGCGACCTAGCGGGCCGGCGCCAGTTCGGGGTCCTCGCGCAGCTTGCCCAGCGCCCGTGAGACCGCCGACTTCACCGTGCCGACCGACACCCCGAGCACCTCGGCGGTCTGGGCCTCGCTCAGGTCCTCGTAGTACCGCAGGACGACCATCGCCCGCTGGCGGGCCGGCAGCCGCAGGACGGCCCGCCACATCGCGTCGCGCAGCGCCTGCCGCTCGGCCGGGTCGTCGCCGCACGGGAGGGGCTCGGGCTCGGGCAGCTCGTCACAGGTGAACTCGTCGACCCGGCGCTTGCGCCACTGGGAGGTCCGGGTGTTCAGCAGCGCCCGGCGCACATAGCCGTCCAGCGCGCGCTGGTCCTCGATCCGCTCCCAGGCCACGTAGGTCTTGGCCAGGGCCGTCTGCAGCAGGTCCTCGGCGTCGTTCGGGTTCGCCGTCAGCGAGCGCGCGGTGCGCAGCAGGACCGGCTGGCGGGCCCGCACGTACGCCGCGAACGTCGGGTAGAGGGCAGCCTGCCGCCCGGGTGCGGCGGCCGAGGCGCTGATGCAGACGGGTGTGGTCATGGCCTCCACGCTAGGAGCGGCTGCCCCCACCGGGTATCGGCCGCAGGTCCTGAAGGCGAGTCCCCCTCAGGTTGTAGGGGTGGGGCTGGCTCCACCTCCTGAAGGTGGAGCACGGGCGCGTCCCGTCTGCGGGTACGACCCTGAGGACTCGCCCGCCCGCCGTCGGGACCAGTCCCGATGCCGGCACCCGGCAACCGGCCGTCACCAGGGTCCACGAGGCCCCGGGCACCCGATCCGGCGGCGACGGCGACGGCCCGGGCACCCGACACCCACCCTTCCCTTTTTCGAACGTACGTACGACCATGAAGCCATGGCCACCTCCGACCGGCAGGCCACGACCCTGGCCCTCGCGCACGCCCTGTCCGCCGCCGAGCGCGGCCTGGCCGTCATCCCCCTGTCCCGGACGAAGCTCCCGGCCCTGCGCTCCCCCCACCGCGACGAACCGGCACCGCAGGGACCGCCCTGCCACGGCGCCTGCGGCCGCTTCGGCCACGGCGTGTACGACGCCTCCACCGACCCCGGGCGCATCCGCGCCCTGTTCGCCGCCGCCCCCTGGGCCACCGGCTACGGCATCGCCTGCGGACTCCCGCCGTACCACCTGATCGGCGTCGACCTGGACACCAAGCCGGGCACGGACTCCTCGGCCACCCTGCGCGAACTGGCCCTGCGCCACCTGTTCACGATCCCGGAGACGGTCGTCGTGCTCACCCCGAGCGGGGGCCGCCACCTGTGGCTGACCGGACCGCCGGACACCGTCGTCCCCAACTCGGCCGGCCGGCTCGCCCCCGGCATCGACATCCGGGGCGCCGGCGGCTATCTCGTGGGCCCCGGCTCACGCACCGACCACGGCGTCTACGCCCCCGCGCCCGGCACCGCCCACCTGCCCCCGGCCCCCTGCCCGCCGGCCCTGCTCCGGCTCCTCGTCCCCCCGCCCCGGCCGCGCCACCCGGCGCCGCCCGCCCCGGGCGACCACGGCCAGGGCCTGGTGCACTTCGTCCTCTCCGCGCATGAGGGCCAGCGCAACACCCGCCTCTTCTGGGCGGCCTGCCGCGCCTACGAGAGCGGCATCGGCCCCGCCCTCGCGGACGCCCTGACCGAGGCGGCCCGGACGACCGGCCTGCCGGAACACGAGGCCCGCGCGACGATCGCGTCGGCGGCCCGGATGACCACACGGCGGGACCACTGAGCCGGGGCCGCGGGCCGCCGGGCGGGGGCCGCGGACCGCTGGGCGGGGGCCGCGGACCGCTGGGCGGGCGCGGCGGCGCGAAGCCTCTTACGATCCGAACGTGACGGACATACCGGATGAACTGATCAGGCTGGAACGCACCGCCGAAGAGGAACGCGCGCGCCTGGCGGGCCTCACCGGCGAGGCGTACGACGAGCAGCAGCGCCGCTTCCGCAGCGCCTCGGACGCCGTGCACGAGGCGATCACCACGCGCGCCGAGGCGACGGGCACCGACCCGCACGAGGTCGAACAGGCGGTACGCCGCGCGGTTCGACAGGCCCAGGAGGACCCGGCCGTGGAATAGCACCCACCCGGACGGACGCCGGGCGGCGGCCGCGGAAGGCCCGCGTGACGGCCGCCGCGGGGTTCCGGCCCGCCTCCGGAGCACGGCACCGGCCACGGCGCGACAGGCCCCCACGCAGAAGGGGTGCCCCCTCGAGGAGCACCCCTTCTGACCCTGCGCGTCTAGGAACCGCGCGGAGGCGGTGGGATTTGAACCCACGGTGACATCGCTGCCACGACGGTTTTCAAGACCGTTCCCTTCGGCCGCTCGGGCACGCCTCCCCGCGCCGACGGAGATCGACGGCGCGGGTACAGATTACCGGCCCCCGGGCCGCGGCGGGCGGGCCCCGTCAGCTGTCGCCCTGCCGGGTGCCCAGCGTCAGGTCCACCGTGTGCTCCTGGCCGCCCCGCTTGTAGGTGATCGTCACCTTGTCGCCCGGCTTGTGGGTCCAGATCTCGCCGATCAGGGTGGGGCCGCTGTCGATCACGTGGTCGTCGAGCTTGGTGATGACGTCCCCGGGCTTGAGGCCGGCCTTGTCCGCCGGACCGCCCGACTCGACCGCGGCGGCACCGCTCGTGCCCTGATCGGTGATCTTCGCGCCGTCGGAGGACTCCTCCAGGGAGACCGAGGCGCCGATCTTGGCGTACACCGGCTTGCCGGTCTTGATCAGCTGCTGGGCGACGTACTTCGCCTGGTTGATCGGGATCGCGAAGCCCAGGCCGATGGAGCCGGACTGCCCGGAGCCGAAGCCGCCGCTGCCGGTGGACTGGATCGCGGAGTTGATGCCGATGACCGCGCCGGAGGCGTCCAGCAGCGGGCCGCCGGAGTTGCCCGGGTTGATGGACGCGTCGGTCTGCAGGGCGCTCATGTAGGACGCCTTGCTGGTGGAGCTGCCGTCGCTGGAGGCCACCGGGCGGTTCTTGGCGCTGATGATGCCGGTCGTCACCGTGTTCGACAGGCCGAAGGGGGCGCCGATGGCGATCGTCTCGTCGCCGACGGCCACCTTGTCGGAATCGCCGAGGGCGAGCGGCTTGAGGTCGGAGGGGGCGTTCTTGAGCTTGATGACCGCCACGTCGTAGCCCTGGGCGTGCCCGACGATCTCGGCGTCGTACTTCTTCCCGCTCGGGAAGGTGGCCGTCAGCCGGCCGCCGTCCACCGCCTCCGCGACCACGTGGTTGTTGGTGACGATGTGCCCCTGGGTGTCGAAGACGAACCCGGTGCCCGTGCCGCCCTCGCCGTCGCTGCTCTCCGCCTGGATGGTCACCGTGCTGGGCAGCGCCCTGGAGGCCACGTTGGCGATCGTCCCCGGCGCGCGCTTGACCTGCGTGGCGCCGTCGGAGGCGGAGATGGTGGTGGAGCCGTGGTCGTCGCGGTCCTTGGCCAGGGTGTAGCCGAGGCCGCCGCCGAGGCCGCCCGCGACCAGCGCGGCCACCAGGACCGCCGCCACCAGGCCGCCGCGACCGCGCGGCCTGGGCGCGGGCTGCTGCCAGGAGGCGCCCCAGCCGGCGCCCGGACCGCCCGCGTCGCCGCCGTAGGAGGGCCCGCCGCCGTGAGACGGGCCGCCGTAGGCACCCGGGTCGCCGTAGGACGGGGTGGCCGGGGGCGGGGGCGGCCAGGAGCCGTCGGGTGCCGGGCCGGTGGGGGCCGTCCCGTGGGCCGCCGGGGCCTGGCCGGGCGCGGGGGCCGCGGGCGGGGCCGCCGGGTCCTTGGGGGGCACGGGCGGAAGCGGTGCCGTCGGGGCGCTCCCCCCGGGCGCGGGGCCCTGCGGGGAAGCGTCGGGAGAGGCCACCGGCACGGGAGGTGCGGACGGCGCCGGGGGTACCGCGTTGCCCTCGTTCTCGGTGCTCACAGCTCTTCTCCTCGGTCCACGCCTGTTGTCGTCGGTCGCACTGGTCTTGCGTCAGCTTTTCCCACGGGCCGTCAGAGCACCATAAGCGGTGACTGTGCGTCCGGCGGTCCTCTTTATATAGGATTTTTAGTGGCCTTCTCCGCAAACGTTATATAAGCGATCAGGAGGCCCCGCCCGCGCGCCGGGAAGTCGCGCCCGCCCCGCCACGGCTACCCGGTGACGGTGGCACCATGACGCGGTGACCCACGCACCCCAGCGCTCCATCCAGGTCGTCGCCCACCGGGGCGCCTCCGAAGACGCCCCCGAGCACACCCTCGCCGCCTACCGCAAGGCGATCGAGGACGGCGCCGACGCCCTGGAGTGCGACGTACGGCTGACCGCGGACGGCCATCTGGTCTGCGTCCACGACCGGCGGGTGAACCGTACCTCCAACGGCCGCGGCGCGGTCTCCGCGCTGGAACTGGCCGACCTGGCCGCGCTCGACTTCGGCTCCTGGAAGACGCGCGAGGCCTGGCACGGACGGGACGAGGAGCCCGACTGGGAGCACCGCCCGGAGGACCGCGAGGAGACCTCCGTCCTCACCCTGGAGAGGCTGCTGGAACTCGTCGCGGACGCCGGGCGGCGGGTGGAGCTGGCCATCGAGACCAAGCACCCCACGCGCTGGGCGGGCCAGGTCGAGGAGCGGCTGCTGGCCCTGCTGAACCGTTTCGGCCTGGCCGCGCCGGCCTCCGCCGCCGAGTCGCCGGTCCGGATCATGAGCTTCTCGGCCCGTTCGCTGCACCGCGTGCGCACCGCGGCACCGACCCTGCCGACGGTCTACCTGATGCAGTTCGTCTCGCCCCGGCTGCGCGACGGCCGGCTCCCCGCGGGCGTGCGCATCGCCGGGCCCTCGCTGCGCATCGTGCGCAACCACCCCTCCTATGTGGAGCGCCTGCGGCAGTCCGGCCACCGGGTCCACGTGTGGACCGTGAACGAGCCCGAGGACGTCGACCTCTGTGTCGAGCTGGGCGTCGACGCCATCATCACCAACCGCCCGCGCGCGGTGCTGAGCCGTCTCGGCCGCTGAGCGGCCCCGCGGCCGCCCCTGCCGGTCACGGGCGGGAAGACCCCGTCACGGGGAGTGCACCGGCGCGTTCGCCGCGGGTCCGCGTGTGTCGAGTGCGTCACCGGAAGAGGACTGGCCGGTTTCCGGCGCAGACCAAGAGGGCATCCACACCGTGGCGTGGGGCGAAGGAGGTCTCGGGGGTGGCGTTGGTGGTGGCACAGGAAGTGCCCACGTCGTCGAGCATGGCCGTACCCCATGGCCCTGCGGGCGTGGGGAAGGCACGGCACCGGATGCGGACGCAGTTGCGCAGCGGGGGCGTGGCGGAGTCGGTCATCGACGACGCCGTACTGATCCTTTCGGAACTGCTGAGCAATGCCTGCCGGCACGGGCGGCCCCTGGGGGACGCGCCGGCCGGGGACGGCGACGTACGCGCCGCCTGGCGGGTCGACGCGCGCGGGCGGCTGCTCGTGGAGGTCACGGACGGCGGCGGCCCGACCCGCCCGGCGCCGGCGACACCGTCGGTGACCGCGCACGGCGGGCGCGGGCTGAACATCATCACGGCCCTCGCCGACGACTGGGGCGTCCGCGACGACGTCGAGGGCGAGGTGACGGTCTGGGTGCTGGTCCACGGGGACGTCCACGACCCCGATGCCGGCGGCCCCCACGACCCGTTCGCTACGCGCGTCACCCGGCCCGCGGCCCGGGAGACACCGCTCACCGGCCTGGCGCTGCCGGCCGTCGCGGCGGCCTCGGAGGCGGCGCTGACGGGCGCGGTGGCCGGCGAGGTGCCGCTGCCCCGCTTGCCGGCGGCGGACGACGGCCTGCCGGACCTGCCGCTGGCAGGCATATCGGATACGGCGCTCACGGGCATCACCGGCACCGACGTGCCCCTGTCCGGTCTGACCGCCCCGGGGCTGGCGCTCCCGGACCTGTCCGGCCTGGACTTCACGGACGCCTTCGAGGACCTGGACTGACCCGGGACGGCCGGCGGCAGGCGCGCCGGTACGGTGCCCGCGCGCGGCGCCGGACACCGGCGGGCGGGACCCCGCGCGCGCCCAGCAGCCGTCGAGCGCCCGGGCGTTGTCCACAGGTTCCCGTCGGCCACGGCCCGAACGGCTAGGCTCCCGACGTACGAGAAGAGCCGTAACCGGGAGACACCCACCATGGCCAAGAAGCGCCCCCAGACGAAGGCCAAGCCGCAGCCGATCGACGGGGAGATCCCGGTTGTCGGCGCCCGCGAGCCCTGCCCCTGCGGCAGCGGCCGGCGCTACAAGGCCTGCCACGGCCGGGCCGCCGCGCACGCCGTGACCGAGCTGGTGCAGCGCCCGTTCGAGGGACTGCCCGGCGAGTGCGACTGGGTCGCGCTGCGCGAGCTGGTCCCGGCCGCGACCGCGGAACTGACCCTGCGCGACGGCCTGCCCGAGGGCGTCCCGTCGGTCACGCTGGCCACGGTCCTGCCGATGGCCTGGCCCGCACTGCGCCGCGACGACGGCTCGGTCCTGCTGGGCCTGCAGAACGACACGGCGTCCGGCGACATCAGCCGCGACCTCGCCGACACCCTGCTGCGCGCCCTGGAGGCCGAGCCGGGCACCCCGGTGCAGGGCCGCCGCGCCCCCGCCGAGGGCCCGCGGCTCCAGGAACTGCTGGACCCGGAGGGCGCCTTCCAGCCGGTCGTGCACAGCGGCTTCGAGTTCTGGGTGCCGGACGCGGAGAACGCGAGCCCGGAGGTGGCCGCGTCCCTGGAGCGGGCCAACGCGGCCGCGATCCCGACCGTGCGGCTGACCGGCGTGCCGGCCGCCTACTGGTGCGAGACCCCGGAGAAGAACCACCTGCGCTGGGTCATGCCGCACCCGGAGGAGCAGCTTCTGGACGCTCTCGCGCGGCTGCACGCGGCGGGCCGCTCCGGCCTCGGCGAGGGCACCCGGCTCGTGGGCTCCTTCCGTGCTCACGGCCTCACCGTGCCGGTCTGGGACCTGCCGAGCGGCATCTCGGCCAAGGACGTGGAACAGCCGGCCGCCGAGTTCGCCGAGCGTCTCGCCGCCGCCCTCGCGGCCACGGAACCGCTCACTGGGGAGGAGCGCCGGGCCCGCGGCGGACTGACCAACCGGCAGGTCACGCTCAGCTGACGCGCCGCATCCGCCCCGCCCGGCCGACCGGCCGGGCGGGGCGGGCCGACGGGCCGGACGAAGAGTGACTCGCGTCACAACTCGGCCCTTCTCCAGGAAAATCGGTGTCCGAATCGGCAAGACCGAATTTGCGAACCGCCGATCTCTTGTTACCGTTCCTGTAGCCCGGTTGCTGGTGCATCCCCCGTCGCCAGCAACCGGGCCTTTCCATGCCCTTTTCCAGGACCGCCCCGCGCCCGTGGCCGTGCCCGCACCGGTGCGGGGAGCGCGGCGGCGCGTCAACGGGAAGCGAAGCCTCAGGAGTTGCTGCCCGAGCGGAGCAGCAGGGCCCCGTCCGTGCCGTGCGCGGCGAACTCGGTGACGGCCGTGTAGGCGCCCGGGCCGCCCCGGACGGGCTCGCGCGGCGTGTCGCAGGTGGCGGGCTCGTCGTCGGTCCCGGTGACGCAGTGCGTCCGGACGGCCCGGCCACCCGGTCCCATCAGGCTCAGCAGCGCATCCAGCGGTCCGCCGGTGGCGTTGCGGTAGTAGGTGCGCGCCCAGGTGTCCCCGCCCCGGGTGAGCACGCAGGTCTGGGCCTCGATGCCGTCCGGCGAGGTGAGGGCCGGGCCGCAGCGGGCGGTGGTGGCGAGCGCGACGCCGAGCGGGGAGGGGGAACGGTGCGCGCCGGCCTCGGCGTCGGCCGGTACGGGCGTCCGGCCGGTCCCGGCGTCGGCCCGGGCGGCGGTCGGCACGGCGGTCCGGCCGGCCTCGCCCGCCTGTCCCGCGGAGGCCACGGTCAGCGGCAGCGCGGCCACGGCCGCCACGACGGTCCCGAGGGCGAGCAGACGCGGCCCGCGCGGGCCCGGCCCGCCGTGGCGCGGCCGGGCGGCCCGGCGGCCGCCGGAAAGACGCAGCATGTCCGGACGATAACGACGGGGCGGGCCCCGCCCGCCCCGGCCGCGCCCGACACCCCTACAACTCCGGTGCGCTCACACCCGTACGAGTGAGGGCGTCGACCACGGCGTCCACCACGGCCTCCACATCGGGCACCCAGGGCGCGGCGGAGCCGGGCAGCGGGGCGCGCTCCCAGCGCACGGCGCCCTGGCCGGTCTCGGACGGGGGCAGGGCGATGTAGCCGCCCGTGCCGTGGAAACGCAGGGAGCCGGGGACGAAGTCCTTGGCGTAGAGCAGTTCGCCGAGCTGCTCCATGGAGTACGGCTTCACCAGCAGCGACCAGCGGGTGGGCGAGGCGACCACCGGGCCGAGCCGCATGCCGCGCCGGTCGAGCAGGGCGAGGGCGCGGGAGGCGGCGAGGGCCGGCAGGCTGACCGCGCACGGCGCCCGGTCCCCGGTGGCCAGGATGATCGGGGCCTCCGGCCGGTTGGCCCACCACCAGCGGACCATGCGCGCGTCGGTGGTGGCCGCGAGCAGCCCCGGGTCGAAGGGGTGCGCACCGGGCACCGTGCACTCCGGGTCGGGGCAGGCGCAGCGGGCCCGTCCTTGCGGGTCCGGCGCCACACCGGGGAGTACCGGCCACTGCCACTCGGTCGCGAAGGTCAGGGCCGCGCCGATCAGCTCGGGCCGCCCGCCGTTCCGCCTGGACAGAAGCCTGCGTCGCCTTTTGAGGATCTCGCGCATGAGCGCTCGTTCCTTTCCGTTGCACCGCTGGCAACACCGTGGACTCATCACACCATGTGTCGATCACTTCACTGTGCGTACCTGTTGGCGCATCACACCCCCGCGCACGGCATGGATAACCCCAGGGGGTCGAGCGTGGGCCGCGTCCGCGTCCATAGTCCGTCTATCAAAAGCACGTCCGCGGCGTACGGGTGGCGAAGTCTGGCGTTTTGCCGTCGCGCGTATTTCTCTCCGCCTCCGCCGCGGGAGGATGGGGCTCGGCCGTCGGTGGCTATGACGCCCGGGTCCGTCGCCAGGTTCCGGGTGGCCCCCAACCACCCCTGGCCTTCTCCGAGTACGTACCCATCACGACCGTTGTGACGCTCCGTCGAGCAAGGCCAGTCGACCGCAATGGACCGATACCTAAGGCAGTTTTCAGCCAACTTGCCGGTAACGCAAGGGGTTCGGACAAACCCTCTCGCGTCTCCTGGACACCAGGAATCCCCGCAGGACAATGCTGGACATCCCCTCACGAGTGCGTGTACATGTGGAGACACTGCTAGCGGCGCAGAATGACATGGGGGTTTGCGATGCTTCCCAGCAATACGCACCGGTCTGGAAGCCGGACGCCATGAACGCCCCGCACCCTCCGAAAGTGGCCGGAATCGACCCCACAGTTCCCACGCCCGCCCACACTGCGACGTCCGTCCCTCCCGTCTCGGGCGCCCCGTGCGTCCCGGGCACCACCACCGTCCCCGCCCCCCATCCGCCCGCCCCCGGCACCCTGCTCCAGGACCGGCTGGCCGGCTGGGTCTCCGATCTGACGACCCTGCACGAACTCACCGAGCGGCTCTCCCGCACCGGCGCGCTCGAGGCCGCCCTGCACGAACTGCTGCGCGCCGGAGCCTCCCTGGTCGGCGCCCGCCGCGGCCTGGTCGCCCTGGAGCCCGCCGACGGCCTCGGCCCCCGCACCAGCCTCGGCCTCGGTCTCGGCCGTGCCGACCTCGGCCACCTCGAGACCGTGCCGCGCGGCTCACTGCCGTACGACACCGGCGGCACCGCCGAGATCACCCACCCCGACCTGCTCGCCGAGGACGGCCTCGACCCGCGCCACCGCGAGGTGGCCGTCCGTCTCGGCTACGCCGCCAGCTACGCCCTGCCGCTCGCCACCGAGTCCGCCGGCCGCCTCGGCGCCGCCGTCTGGTTCTACGACGAACCGGCCGAGCCGCACGAGCGCCGCCGCCACCTCGCCGGGCT
Organism: Streptomyces sp. NPDC104831; assembly: GCF_055583025.1. Classification (NCBI taxonomy): domain Bacteria; kingdom Bacillati; phylum Actinomycetota; class Actinomycetes; order Kitasatosporales; family Streptomycetaceae; genus Streptomyces; species Streptomyces sp. NPDC104831. Next base: position 146,065 of record NZ_JBVJOT010000005.1, on the reverse strand, counting down.
GTACGTCCGGCACGCCACCGAGCACCTGGCCCGGCTGCTGGAGGTGGAGCGCACGCGCGCGTGCGTGGCGACCCTCACCGGTGAACTGCTGCCCTCCCGGCTGCCCCGGGTGCCCGGCGTCCAGCTCGCCGCCCGGCACCGCACGAGCGCGCGCGGCGGCGGCGACTGGTACGACGCCCTGCCGCTGCCGGACGCCGCGCTCGGCCTGTCCGTCGGCTCGGTCACCGGCTCCGGGCCCGGCGCGGTGGCCGCGATGGGCCGGCTGCGCGCCTCCCTGCGCGCCTACGCCGTGATGGAGGGCGAGGACCCGGTCGCGGTCCTGTCCGACCTGGAGCTGCTGCTGCGGCTGACCGAGCCCGCCCGCTCGGCCACCGCCCTGTTCGCCTACTGCGAGCCCGCGCTGCGCCGGATCACCCTGGCCGGCGCCGGGCACGCCCCGCCGCTGCTGACCGGCGAGCGGCGCACCGAGTTCGCCGAGACCTCCGTCTCCGCGCCGCTCGGCATGCTGGCCTGCTGGGAGGCGCCGAGCGCCGAGGTGCGCACGGAGCCCGGCGAGACGGTCCTGCTCTACACCGACGGGCTGCTGCACCGTACCGGCGACCCGACGGACCGCGCCTTCGCCCGGCTGCACGCCGCCGCCGCGGGCGTCCCGCGCGCGCTGCGGCACGATCCGGGCGCCGTCGCCGACCACGTCCTGCGCACGGTCCTGCCGGACGGCCCGGACGCGGCCGACAGCGAGGAGGACGTGGTCCTGCTGGCGGCCCGCTTCGACTGACGGGGGCGGCGGCGGGCCGGCCGGCCGACCGGTATGACCGGGCATAACAGGTCATCCGACCCCGCCCGCTCCAGGTACGACCGTACGATGATGGAGGCCCCGCTCGGCCACAAGCAGGAGCGCACGGGCCCCGGGGGAGATCACTGGCGTATCGAGGAGGATCACGTGTCCGACGAGCTCAACCCGGCTGTGCCCGACTCCGCTACCGCGGAGGGACCGGAGACCGAGGCCGAGGAGCCGGTCAAGCAGCGGAAGAACGGCCTGTACCCGGGCGTCTCCGACGAGCTGGCCGAGAACATGAAGTCCGGCTGGGCGGACACGGAGCTGCGTGACCTGGAGCCCATCGAGCAGGCCGCGCACACCGCGCGCCGCCGCGCCGCGCTCTCCGCCCGCTTCCCGGGCGAGCGCCTGGTCGTCCCGGCGGGCAACCTCAAGACCCGCTCGAACGACACCGAGTACCCCTTCCGCGCCTCCGTGGAGTACGCGTACCTCACCGGCAACCAGACCGAGGACGGCGTCCTGGTGCTGGAGCCCGAGGGCGACGGCCACCGGGCCACCGTCTACCTGCTGCCGCGCTCCGACCGCGAGAACGGCGAGTTCTGGCTCTCCGGCCAGGGCGAGCTGTGGGTCGGCCGCCGCCACTCCCTCACCGAGTCCGAGGCGCTCTACGGCATCCCGGCCGCCGATGTGCGCGAGCTGGCCGACGCGCTCCGCGAGGCCACCGGCCCGGTCCGCGTGGTGCGCGGCCACGACGCCGGCATCGAGGCGGCCCTGACCGACAAGGTCACCGCCGAGCGCGACGAGGAGCTGCGCGTCTTCCTCTCCGAGATGCGCCTGGTGAAGGACGAGTTCGAGATCGGCGAGCTGCAGAAGGCCGTCGACTCCACCGTGCGCGGCTTCGAGGACGTCGTGAAGGTCCTCGACAAGGCCGAGGCGACCTCCGAGCGCTACATCGAGGGCACCTTCTTCCTCCGCGCGCGCGTGGAGGGCAACGACGTCGGCTACGGCTCCATCTGCGCGGCCGGCCCGCACGCCTGCACCCTGCACTGGGTCCGCAACGACGGCCCGGTCCGCTCCGGCGACCTGCTCCTGCTGGACGCCGGCGTGGAGACGCACACCCTGTACACCGCCGACGTCACGCGCACACTGCCCGTCAACGGCACGTACACCGACCTCCAGAAGAAGATCTACGACGCCGTGTACGACGCCCAGGAGGCCGGCATCGCGGCCGTCAGGCCGGGCGCCAAGTACCGCGACTTCCACGACGCCGCCCAGCGCGTGCTGGCCGAGCGGCTCGTCGAGTGGGGCCTGGTCGAGGGCCCGGTCGAGCGCGTCCTGGAGCTGGGCCTGCAGCGCCGCTGGACCCTGCACGGCACCGGGCACATGCTCGGCATGGACGTCCACGACTGCGCCGCCGCGCGGACCGAGACCTATGTGGACGGCACCCTGGAGCCGGGCATGGTGCTCACCGTCGAACCCGGCCTGTACTTCCAGGCCGACGACCTGACCGTGCCCGAGGAGTACCGGGGGATCGGCGTCCGGATCGAGGACGACATCCTCGTGACCGAGGACGGCAACCGGAACCTCTCCGCGGGGCTGCCGCGCCGCTCCGACGAGGTCGAGGCGTGGATGGCCGCGCTGAAGGGCTGATCCGCCGATCCCGGGACGAAGGACCCCCCGCAGCTCACGCCGTGAGCAGCGAGGGGTCCTTCGTCCACTTGAGGATCTTGTCGAAGCTGACCACCGTCCCGCCCCGGCCGGGTCCCGCCCCGACGTGGACGTGATCGGTCAGCTCCTGGATCAGACACAGGCCGCGCCCGTGCTCGGCGTCCGGGCGGGCGGGCCGGAAGTCCTGGGCGCGGGGCAGACCGGGCCCCGAGTCGGCCACCTCGATACGGCACCTCTCCCCGTCGAGGTACGCCGTCACCTGGTACGCCGCCGAGGCGCCGGGAGCGGTGTCACCCCCGTGCTCGACCGCGTTCGCACAGGCCTCGGACAGGGCCACCGACAGGTCGTAGGAGATGTCGGGGTCGACCCCCGCCGTCTCCATCGTCCCGATGAGCAGCCGTCGCGCGAGCGGGACGCTCGCAGCCTCGCGCCGCAGTTGGAGTGACCACCAGATGCTCATGCTCCAGCCTCCTGGCCGCGGCTCGACATACCGTTACGTATTGCCACCGGCGGGTGGCCGTAAGCACTCCATTGACGTGAACGAGCCCATTCGGCCGATGCGCCGCGGCCGGAATCGGTGTATGGGCAGGTCGAACCGGTGATCGGGGACGGCGCGGCCCACCTGCCGTGTACGGCGGGTGGGGCCAGTGGGATGATGAGCCCGCCATGACTGCCCCCCACCCGCGCACGGCGCGTCCCGGAGCCGCGCTCCGGATCCTGCGGGCCGCGGTGTTCGCCGCGGCCTGCGTCGCGCTGGCCGCGTGCGGGCACACCCTGGCCTCCTGCGCGGGCGTGCCCCTGTGGACGCTCGGCGCGGGCTTCCTCGGCTGTCTGCTGTTCGTGGTGCCGCTCGCCGGACGGGCCCGCTCGCTGCCGGGCATCGCCGCGCTGCTCGCCCTCGGCCAGACCGTGCTGCACACGCTGTTCGGGCTGGGCCAGCACGGGGCCGCGGCGGCCGCCGGCGGGATGCCGATGGCCACCGGGTCCACGGGCGCGGCGCTGAGCGACCGGGCGCTGGTGGAGCAGGCCACCCGGCTCGTGTGCGGGTCGACCCCGTCGTCCCTCACCCCGGGGCACGCCTACCGGTTGCTGCTCGACGCCCGGCTGATCGACCGGTCGGGCCGGCCCACCGCGTCCCCGGGCGCCGTGGAACACGTGCACGACGCCGCGGGCGCCACCGCCGGCCTGCTGCCCTCGCTGCCGATGCTGCTCGGCCACGTGCTCGCCGCCGTGGCCGCCGGCTGGCTGCTGCGCCGCGGGGACCTGGCCGTGCTGCGGCTGATGGAGCTGTCGGCGCACGGCGTCGCGGAGACCGCGCTCATACGGTCCCTGCGCGCCGCACTCACGCTGGCGCGCGCCCTGTGCGCCGGGCTGCTTCCCGACACCCCGCCCGGCCCGCGCGGCCGGCGTTCCGGCCGGGACGAGACCCCGGCGCCGCACACCGCCGTACTCCAGCACACGGTGATCCGGCGCGGTCCGCCCGCCGCCGCCTTCCTCCTCGCCGCCTGACACGACGCGACGACCACTCCAGCCGGGACGCAAGAGAGCCGGCCGGGAGGCGCCGCCGTCGTGCGGCACGCGCGCGTGCGCCCACCGATCGCCGCCGTCACGAGTGGCACGGCCGCCCGCACGCGTACTCCCGATCACCACGCAACCTCACCCGGAGTGGAGTACTCCCTGCCATGAAGGCTTCCCGCATCACCGCCGCCGCCCTCGTCGCCGGCTCGGCCGTCCTCGGCCTGTCCGCCCCCGCGTTCGCGCACGTCACCGTGCAGCCCGAGGGCACCGCGGCCAAGGGCGGCTACGCGGTCGTGGACGTCAAGGTCCCGAACGAGCGCGACGACGCCTCGACCACCAAGGTCGAGATCAACCTGCCGGCCGACCACCCGATCGCCTCGGTGATGCCGCAGCCGGTGCCCGGCTGGAAGGTCGCCGTCACCAAGTCCAAGCTGGACAAGCCGCTGACCATGCACGGCGAGAAGATCGACGAGGCCGTCACCAAGGTCACCTGGACCGCCGACGGCAAGGGCATCGAGCCCGGCTTCTTCCAGAAGTTCCCGGTGTCCCTGGGCGCCCTGCCCGAGAACACCGACCAGCTGGTGTTCAAGGCCCTCCAGACCTACTCCGACAAGGAAGTGGTGCGCTGGATCGAGGTCCCGCAGGAGGGCCAGGAGGAGCCGGACAACCCCGCCCCGGTGCTGAAGCTGGCCGCCGCCTCCGACGACGAGCACGGCTCGGCGAGCGCGGCGAACGCGGCCGGCAAGGACACCGGGGCCGGGAAGACGGCCGCCGCGGACTCCGGTGACGGCACCGACACCACCGCGCGCGTGCTCGGCGTGGCCGGCATCGTCGCCGGCGTCGCGGGCGTGGCCTACGGCATCTTCGCCGGCCGCCGCCGCACCGCCGCCTGACCCTCGTTCCACAGCGCGCGCCGGGTGTCGCACGGGGCCGTCCCCGCACGCCCCCGCACGACCCCGGTGCGCGCCGGAGTTCACACATCTGGGACATTTTCCTATGCGCAAGAAGACGTTCGCCGCGGCGGCGCTGCTCGCCGCCGCCACCCTCACCCTCTCCGCCTGCGGCAACGGGAACGACGCCGACGACTCACCGGTCGCCGTGGTCTCCGGCGGCTCCGGCTCGAACAAGCCGGCCACCGTCCTCGACCAGCCGTTCGACAAGCCGGCGCTGGTGCTCACCGACACCCACGGCAAGAAGTACGACCTCCGCAAGGAGACCCAGGGGCACCCGACCCTCGTCTACTTCGGCTACACCCACTGCCCGGACATCTGCCCGGCGACGATGAGCAACATCGCCGTCGCCAAGAAGTCGCTGCCCAAGGCCGAACAGGACGATCTGAAGGTCGTCTTCGTCACCACCGACCCCGGCCGCGACACCCCGGCCGAGCTGGGCAAGTGGCTCAAGGGCATCGACCCCGAGTTCATCGGCCTGACCGGCGACTTCGCCAGGATCCAGGCCGGCGCGCGGACCCTCGGCATCGCCGTGGAGCCGACGAAGAAGGACGAGAACGGCAAGCTCGTCTCCATGCACGGCACCCAGGTCGTCGCCTTCTCCCCGAAGACCGACGCCGGATACGTCCTCTACGGCGAGAGCGCCACGGCCGACGACTACACCAAGGACCTGCCCAAGCTCGTCGAGGGAGCCAACCCGTGAGGCGTCCGGCCGTCCTGACCGCGGGCGCGCTCACCGCCGCCCTGGCCCTCACCGGCTGCTCGGACTCCGCGAGCGCGGACGCCGGGAAGGCGGACCTGTCCGTCAGCTCCCCCTACATGCCCCAGCCCGTCTCCGCCGACATGGCCGCCGGTTTCCTGACGATCACCAACAAGGGCGGGGCGGGCGACGAGCTGACCTCGGTCAGCAGTGACGTCGCCGGCGAGGTCACCATGCACAGCACCACCGGCGGGGCCATGGCGCAGGAGTCCTCCTTCGGCATACCGGCGCACAGCCGGCTCGTGTTCCGCAGCGGGGGCAACCACCTGATGTTCGAGAAGCTGAAGCGTGCGCCGAAGCAGGGCCAGACGGTCACCGTGAAGCTCACCTTCGCCCGGTCCGGACCGCTCACCGTCGAGATGCCGGTGGAGTCCGCGACGTACACCCCGTCGACCGGCCACTGAAGGAGGGACCACCGTGACCCGGACCACCGCCCCCCGTCTGCGGACCCTGCTGCTGCTCCTGCTCGCCGTCACCGGCGCGCTGCTGGTGGGCGCCTCACCCGCCTCCGCCCACGCGGCGCTGACCGGCAGCGACCCCGCGCAGGGGGCGGTGGCCGGACAGGCACCCACCCGGGTGTCGCTCACCTTCTCCGAGAAGGTGGCCATGAGCGACGACTCCGTGCGCGTCCTCGACCCCCGGGGCAAGCCGGTCGAGACGGGCGGCGCCGTCAACGTGAGCGGGACGACGTACGCCGTGAAACTGAAGGGCCGCCTGGCCAAGGGCACGTACACCGTCACCTACCAGGTCGTCTCGGCGGACAGCCACCCCGTCGCCGGTGCCTACACCTTCTCCGTCGGCGCGCCCTCGCCCACCGTCGTGTCCGGCGCCGGTCCGGCCGCGGGCGGCGGGGTCGTCGGCGGGCTCTACGCGTTCGGCCGGTACGCGTCGTACGCCGGTTTCCTCGTGCTCGCCGGCGGCGCGGCCTTCGTGCTCGCCTGCTGGCAGCGCGGCGCGGGGGTGCGGGCCGTGCAGCGGCTGGTCGTCGGCGGCTGGATCACGCTGACCGCGGCCACCCTGTGGCTGCTGCTCCTGCGCGGCGCGTACACCACCTCCGGAAAGTTCGCCGACGTCTTCGACCTCGATCTGCTCGGCCAGGTGCTCCAGACCAAGACCGGGGCCGCGCTGGTCTCCCGGCTGCTGCTGCTCGCCGCCGCCGCGCTGTTCGTCGCCGTCCTCTTCGGCACCTACACCCGGCGTACGGACGTCACCGAGAAGCGGGACCTGACCTTCGGGCTCGCGGTCGGCGGGACGGTCGTCGCGGCCGGGCTCGCCACCACCTGGGCCATGGCCGAGCACGCCTCCACCGGGCTCCAGCCGGGTATCGCCATGCCGGTGGACGTCGTCCACCTGCTGGCCGTCGCCGCCTGGCTGGGCGGGCTCACCGCCCTGCTGACCGCGCTGTACCGGGCGCCCGCCGAGCATCCGGTGGAGGCCGCCGCCGTCCGGCGCTTCTCCCGGCTGGCGTTCGGCTCCGTCGTCGCGCTCGCCGCCACCGGCGTCTACCAGTCCTGGCGTCAGCTCGGCTCCTGGCCGGCGTTCACCGAGACCCGCTACGGGCAGTTGCTGCTGGCCAAGATCGCGCTGGTGGCGGTGCTGGTCGGCATCGCGGGCCTGTCCCGGCGCTGGACGGGCCGGCTCACCGACCGCGGCGCGGACGCCGGGCGGGACCGGGCGGAAGGGGCCCCCGCCGCCGACACCGCAACCGATGCAGGCACCGGCACCGGCACCGGCACCGGCACCGAGCGGGAAGGGGCCGAGCGGGTCACCGCCGCCGACGCCGGTCTGTCCGGCGCGGCCCGGGAGGAGCAGGTCCTCGCCGCCGCGACGACCGGTGGCGGCGGCGCGGGCGGGGACTCCGGCGACGCCGGTGACGCCCGGCGGGCCGCCCAGCTCGCCCGGCAGCGCGCGGCCGTCGACGCCGCCCGGCGCAAGCGGCTGCGCGACGCCGACGAGAACCGCTTCGGACTGCGCCGCTCGGTGCTCGCCGAGGCCGGTGTGGCCCTCGTCCTGCTCGCCGTCACCACCGCGCTGACCCAGACCGAACCGGGCCGCACCGAGCAGGAGGCCGAGGCGGCCGTCTCCGCCCCGGCCGGCTCCGGCACCTCGGCGGCCTCCGGCGCGCTCACCCTGGACATGCCGTTCGACACCGGCGGCACCGGCGGCAAGGGCGTCGTCCGCATCGACCTGGACCCCGCGCGCACGGGCGGCAACGAGATGCACGTCTACGTCCAGCGGCCCGACGGGCGGCCCCTCGACGTCCCGGAGGTGAAGGTCTCCTTCACCCTGGAGGCGAAGAAGGTCGGCCCGCTTCCGGTGAACCCCGACCACATCACCACCGGCCACTGGTCGGCGAGCGGGGTGCAGCTGCCCATGGCCGGCGACTGGAAGGTCGCCGTCACGGTCCGCACCTCCGACATCGACCAGGCGACCGTCTCCAAGAACGCGCAGATCGGCTGAACCACACCATGCCCGACCAGTCCCTCTCCCAGGTCCGTACCCCCGACGCGCCGGCGGCGGAGCCGGTGACCCGCGCGAGCGGCGTCTCCCGGCGCGCCCTGCTCGGCACCGCCGGCGCCACCGGGCTCGTGCTCGGCGCGGCCGGCGGGGCCGTGGGGTACGCCGCCGCGCCCGCCGGGGCCACCCCGCTGACCGCGCTGGGCTCCGGCCGGGCGATGTTTCACGGGAAACATCAGCCCGGCATCACCGAGGGCCTCCAGGCGCGCGGCCACCTCGTCGCCTTCGACCTGGCGGCGGGCGCGGGCCGCAAGGAGGCGGCGGCCCTGCTGCGCCGCTGGTCGGCGACCGCCGAGCGGCTGATGGCGGGCGAACCCGCTCCGCACGACGACACCGACGTGGCCCGGGACGCGGGACCGTCCTCGCTGACCGTCACCTTCGGCTTCGGGCACAGCTTCTTCGCCAGGACCGGGCTGGAGAAGCAGCGGCCGACCGCGCTGGACCCGCTCCCGGACTTCTCCTCCGACCGGCTCGACAAGGGCCGCAGCGACGGCGACCTGTGGGTGCAGATCGGCGCGGACGACTCCCTGGTCGCCTTCCACGCCCTGCGCGCGATCCAGAAGGACGCGGGATCGGCCGCGCGGATCCGCTGGCAGATGAACGGCTTCAACCGCAGTCCGGGGGCCACCGACCGCCCCATGACGGCCCGCAACCTCATGGGCCAGCTCGACGGCACCGGCAATCCCAAGCCGTCCGACGCGGACTTCGAGAAGCGGATCTTCGTGCCCTCCTCGGGCGAGCCGGCGTGGATGGCGAACGGCTCCTACGCCGTCGTCCGCCGCATCCGCATGCTCCTGGACGACTGGGAGAAGCTGTCGACCACCGCCCAGGAGCAGGTCATCGGGCGCCGCAAGGACAACGGGGCACCGCTGTCCGGCGGCGACGAGACGACCCCGATGGACCTGGAGAAGGCCGACACCAAGGGCGACTACCTGGTGCCGCTCAACGCGCACGCCAGGATCACCCGGCCCGACCGGAACGGCGGCGCGGCCATGCTGCGGCGCCCCTTCTCCTACCACGACGGCATCGACCCGGACGGCACCCCGGACGCCGGTCTCCTCTTCATCTGCTGGCAGGCCGATCCGCTGCGCGGCTTCGTCCCGGTGCAGCGCAAGCTCGACCGGGGCGACGCGCTGTCGCCGTTCGTCCGGCACGAGGCGAGCGGCCTGTTCGCGGTGCCGGGCGGGGCGGCGAAGGGCGAGTACGTGGGGCAGCGGCTGCTGGAGGGATGAGCGCGGCCGCTTGAGGGAGGACCCGGATTCAAACCACCCGGTCGAGTGGCATTTCTGAGACACCTGCCTCAGGCCCCGCTACGGCCATTAGGGTGAGGACCATGCCAGCGAGCTATGCCTATCTCGGTCCGGAGGGAACCTTCACGGAGGTCGCCCTGCGCACGCTTCCGGAGGCGGCCACACGGGAGCTGATCCCGTACATCTCGGTGCAGTCCGCGCTGGACGCGGTGCGGGCCGGCGAGGCCGAGGCCGCGTTCGTGCCGATCGAGAACTCCGTCGAGGGCGGCATCACCACCACCCTGGACGAGCTGGTCGCGGGCGAACCGCTGATGATCTACCGCGAAGTACTGCTGTCGATCACCTTCGCGCTGCTGGTCCGGCCCGGCACGAAGCTCGCGGACATCAAGACGGTCTCCGCCCACCCGGCCGCCCAGCCGCAGGTGCGCAACTGGCTGCGCGCCCACCTCCCGGACGCGGTCTGGGAGTCGGCCGCCTCGAACGCGGACGCCGCCCGCCTGGTCCAGGAGGGGCGATACGACGCCGCCTTCGCCGGCGAGTTCGCCGCCGCCCGGTACGGCCTGGAGGCGCTGGAGACCGGGATCCACGACGCGGAGAACGCCCAGACCCGATTCGTGCTGGTCGGCCGCCCGGCCCGGCCGGCCGCTCCCACGGGTGCCGACAAGACCTCGGTGGTCCTGTGGCAGCGGGACGACCACCCCGGCGGGCTGCGCGATCTGCTCGGCGAGTTCGCCTCGCGCGGCATCAACCTGATGCTGCTCCAGTCCCGGCCGACCGGCGCGGGCATCGGCAACTACTGCTTCTGCATCGACGCCGAGGGCCATATCGCCGACCGGCGGATGACGGAGGCGCTGATGGGGCTGCGGCGGATCTGCCTCCAGGTGCGTTTCCTCGGTTCCTATCCGCGGGCGGACATCGCGCCGGGCGAGGCCCGGCCGACCCCGCGGGGGATGTCGGACGAGGAGTTCATGGCGGCGGCGGACTGGGTGGCGCGCTGCCAGGACGGCCGGTTCTGACCGGTCATACGGCCTGACGAACGTTATCCACAGAAGTTATCCACAGGTTCCCTTCTCGACCTGGGGACAAGTCGACAGGACGGGAGCACAGGGTCGACAAATCGCCCTGTGCCGCCCAGCCGTGACCTCTCCCCTTCGACCCGCCCTTCGTCCACCCGTTTCCTTTGGTTCATCTTTTGGGGCGACCGTTTTCCACCCGAAAGTGGGCGTCACCGACGTTTGACCCGGGAATTCTGCGGCCCGTGGAGACTTTTCCCAGTGATCAATTCCAGAGTCCACAGATCTTCCACACAGCCTGTGGATAACTCTTCCCAGGGCGGGGATCCCTGTGGACAACCGGCTCGCCAAATCCCGTTCTCCACAAGGGAATCGGGTCAACCGGACGCCCGGGGGCTGCCCCGTCCCAGGGAGTGAGACACTTTCGCCTTGACCTGCGGCGGCGGAGAGGGGACACCCTCGGCAATTACCGCATAACGGAACGTAGGCCGCGAATGGGAACTCACCGTAATAGGGATTCGTGAGCCGTGACCCGGCACCGGTAGCCTGGGCCCCGTGATTGACCTTCGCCTGCTTCGTGAGGACCCCGACCGTGTGCGCGCATCCCAGCGCGCCCGTGGAGAGGACGTCGCGCTCGTCGACTCCCTCCTGTCTGCCGACGAGCGGCGCAGGTCCTCCGGCGTCCGCTTCGACGAGCTGCGCGCCGAGCAGAAGCAGCTCGGCAAGCTGATCCCCAAGGCTTCCGCCGAGGAGAAGGCCGAACTGCTGAGGCGGGCCGAGCAGCTGAAGGCCGACGTCAAGGCCGCCGACGCCGAACGCGACGCGGCCGACGCCGAGACCCAGGAACTGCTGCTCCGGCTCGGCAACCTCGTCCACCCCGACGTGCCCGTCGGCGGCGAGGAGGACTTCGTCACGCTGGAGACGCACGGCGCGATCCGCGACTTCGCCGCCGAGGGCTTCGAGCCCAGGGACCACCTGGAGCTGGGCCAGCTGCTGGGCGCGATCGACGTCGAGCGCGGCGCCAAGGTCTCCGGCTCCCGTTTCTACTTCCTCACCGGTGTCGGCGCCCTGCTGGAGCTGGCCCTGGTGAACGCGGCGATCGCGCAGGCCGGCGCGGCCGGTTTCACCCCGATGCTGACCCCGGCGCTGGTCCGCCCGCAGTCCATGGCCGGCACCGGCTTCCTCGGCCAGGCCGCCCAGGACGTCTACCACCTCGACAAGGACGACCTGTACCTGGTCGGCACCTCCGAGGTCCCGCTGGCGGCCTACCACATGGACGAGATCATCGACGCGGACCGGCTGCCGCTGCGGTACGCGGGCTTCTCCCCGTGCTTCCGCCGCGAGGCGGGCTCGCACGGCAAGGACACCCGGGGCATCTTCCGCGTGCACCAGTTCGACAAGGTCGAGATGTTCTCGTACGTCGCCCCCGAGGACTCCCAGGCCGAGCACCAGCGCCTGCTGGAGTGGGAGAAGCAGTGGCTGACCTCGCTGGAGCTGCCGTTCCGCGTCATCGACGTCGCCTCCGGTGACCTCGGCTCCTCGGCCGCCCGCAAGTTCGACTGCGAGGCGTGGATCCCGACCCAGGGCAAGTACCGCGAGCTGACCTCGACCTCGGACTGCACCGAGTTCCAGTCGCGCCGGCTCTCCATCCGCGTCCGCGACGGCAAGCAGGTCAAGCCGCTGGCCACGCTCAACGGCACGCTGTGCGCCGTACCGCGCACCATCGTGGCGATCCTGGAGAACCACCAGCGGGCCGACGGCTCCGTCCACGTCCCCGAGGTGCTGCGCCCGTACCTGGGCGGCCGTGAGGTGCTGGAGCCGGTGTCCCGGTGAGCTTCCCCTACGGGCTCATCGCCACCGACCTCGACGGAACGCTGCTGCGCTCCGACGAGTCGATCTCACAGCGCACCCGTGACGCGCTCGCCGCGGCCACCGCGGCGAGCGCGGCCCACATCGTCGTCACCGGCCGCGCGGTCCCGTGGACCCGGCACATCCTGGACGACCTCGGCTACGACGGCCTCGCCGTCTGCGGCCAGGGCGCCCAGGTGTACGACGCCGGAGCGCACCGGCTGCTGACCTCGGTCACCCTGGACCGGCAGCTGGCGGGCGTGGCCCTGGCCAAGATCGAGGCCGAGGTGGGCCCGCTGTACCTGGCGGCCAGCCGGGACGGCCTGGACGGCGAGGTGCTGGTGGGCCCGGGTTACGCGGTCACGGGACGGCTGCCCGGCACCCCGTTCACGGACGTCTCCGACCTGTGGGCGGCCCCGCTGAACAAGATCTACATACAGCATCCGACGCTGGGCGACGACGAGCTGGCGGCGGCGGCCCGGCAGGCGGCCGGCGGCTTCGTCACGGTGGCCATGGCGGGGGCGGGCATCGTCGAACTGCTTCCGCTCGGCCTGTCCAAGGCCACGGGCCTGTCGCTGGCGGCCCGCCGGCTGGGTCTGAAGGCGGCCGACACGATCGCCTTCGGCGACATGCCCAACGACATCCCGATGTTCGCCTGGGCGTCCCGGGGCGTGGCCATGGCCAACGCCCACGCGGAGCTGAAGGCGGTGGCCGACGAGGTCACGGCCTCCCACGAGGAGGACGGCATCGCGGTGGTCCTGGAACGCCTGCTGGCGTAGCCGCCCGGCAGGAGCGCCCCGAAGGAGTGCGGGACCGTGTCCGACGTGCGGCTCCGCCGCGCGGGCGCGGCCGGCCACCCGGACCCGCACCCGGCGGCGGGCCCGGGCTTCACTGACGGCCGAGCCCCAGTGTCCGGACGTCTGGCGGAGGATGCACGGATCGAACGTGCGCGGGCCCTCGGACCCGACCACGGCTCAGCAAGCCGGTGCCTTACCACTCGGCCAATCCTCCGGGTGGGCGGCCCACGCGGGCATGGAGCTCGCGTGCTCGAAGCGGCCGCCCCGGGCGGTTCCCTGGCTCTACGGAGAGGTGGCGACTACTCCGGAGCCGGCCTCGGTCCGCCCTGACGGGAGCCGGGCGTACTGCCGTGCATGGACATCGCCCACCTCCACTCCCGGTTCGTGTCGCCGGGACGATCCCGGCGGATGGGGCACGACCACTGCCCCGCCGCCGCAGCGGACGCCACCGAATAACGGGCGCGTGGAGACGGGCCGCCCAGGAGGGCCGGGCTTCCTCACTCCTCTCCGGCGAGCGTCAGCGACCGCAGCTTCTGGCCGGCGTACCAGGTGGCCAGGGCGGTGACCGCGACCAGCAGCACGGTGGCCGTCGGCAGGCTCACGTCGGAGGTCACCAGCTGCCCGTCGGCGATCTTGTGGGCGACGGCCAGCGACCACTGCTGCACGCTCAGCGTGCGCGCGCCCGGCACCAGCGAGCCGAACAGGGCCTCCCAGACCAGGGCGTAGACGAGTCCGAAGACCACCGCGTGCCGGGAGACCGTGCCCAGCAGCAGGAACAGCGCCGAGTAGGCGATGGAGGAGACCAGCGCGGCGACCGTGTAGGCCACGGCGACCTGCTGGCCGTTGCCGTTCAGGATCAGGCCCGCGATCAGGGTGGGCACGGCCGAGAAGACCATGGTCACGGCGATGGCGACGATGAGCTTGGTGAAGATGATCGTGGGCCGCTTCAGCGGCTTGGACAGCAGATAGACGACGGAGCCGTCGTCGATCTCCGGGCCGATGGCGCCCGTGCCCGCGATCACGCCGACGATCGGGACCATGGTGGCGAGCGCGAAGCCGCCGAGGACGTCGGAGGCGGTCTGGTCGTCGGCTCCGGTCAGGGCGCGCACGGCCACGGAGATGACGATCAGCAGCAGCGGCAGCGCGCCGAGGATGAGGGCCCGGCGACGGCCGAGCAGGGCCCGGTAGGTGAGTCGGGCGACGGTGGGGTCGTACATCTTCGGCCTCCTACGCCGCGACCAGATACGAGAAGACGGACTCCAGGGACTCGTCGGACGGCGAGACCGTGAGCAGCCGGATGCCGTGGTCCTTCGCGACCTTCGGCAGCAGGGCGGTGAAGCGGCCGAAGTCGACGGCCTGGACGCGCAGGGCACCCTCGGCGTGATCGACCTCGATGCCGGCCGTGGAGGGGTCGGCGATCAGCGCGGCCGCGAGGGCGCGGTCGTCGCTGGAGCGCACCAGATAGCGGTGCGGGCGGTCGGTCATCAGGCGGCGGATCCGGCGGAAGTCGCCGCTGGCCGCGTGCCGGCCGGCGACGACCACCTCGATGTGCCGGGCGAGCTGCTCGACCTCTTCGAGGATGTGCGAGGAGAACAGCACCGTGCGGCCCTCGTCGCCCATCTTGCGCAGCAGGTCCATCAGCTGCATGCGCTGACGCGGGTCCATGCCGTTGAACGGCTCGTCCAGCAGGAGCAGCGACGGGTCGTGCACCAGGGCGCTCGCCATCTTCACGCGCTGCCGCATGCCCTTGGAGTACGTGGCGATCTTCCGGTCCTGGGCGTACTCCATCTCCACCGTGGCCAGGGCGCGCTGGGCGGCCTTGGCGCCGAGGCCGTGCAGTTCGGCGTTGGCGACGACGAACTCCCGGCCGGTGAGGAAGTCGTACATCGCCTCGCGTTCGGGGACGATGCCGATGTGCCGGTAGATGGCCTCGTTGCGCCACACCGGCTGCCCGTCGAGGGTGACCGTGCCGGTGGAGGGGGCGAGGAAGCCGCCCATCATGTTGATCAGCGTGGACTTCCCGGCGCCGTTGGGGCCGAGCAGTCCGGTGACACCGGGGCCGATGGTCATGGTGATGTCGTTGACGGCGACCACGTTGCCGAACCAGCGGGAGACATGGTCGATGTTCAGCGTGGTCACAGTCCCACCTTCCGGTAGCGGCGGATCAGGATGCCGTAGCAGGCGGCGATCAGGCCGAGGACGAGCAGGACGTGGACCACGCCCTGGGCACCGGACGGGCCGGTGCCGCCGGGGTATGCGGAGGTGCCGCCGAGGAACGCGGACTGCACGCCGTCGATCAGCGTGATCGGCGAGAACAGCCCGATCCACGGCACGGCGGCGCTGCTGCCCTGGGTGTCGGCGATGGCCTGGAGGGTGGAGACCGCGCCGTAGGAGATGGTCAGCACGGCGATCACGGCGGCGATGCCGAAGCCGCGGCGCGGGGTGAACGCGGCGATGACCAGGCCGATGCCGGCGAAGAGCAGCGAGAGGAGTGCCACGGAGACCAGTCCCTGGGCGAATTCCTTGGTCTGGTGGGCGAAGCCCATCTTGGACAGGAGTGCGCCCGCGTACATCACCAGCAGCGGGGCGCCGGTGAGCACGAACAGCGCGGAGGCGAGCGCCGCGAACTTGGCGCGGACGTAGTCGGCGGTCTCGATGGGCCGCGAGAAGTACAGCGGCACGGTCTTGAAACGCAGGTCGCGGGAGACCGCCTGGGGTGCCTGCGAGGCGACGTACAGGCTGATCACGGCCTGGGTGACGATCGCGTACCGGGTGTAGGCCACCGGCAGTTCGTGCGCCTTGGTGACGACGGCGACGGCCACCATGATGGCGGCCGGCACGCACATCACCGCGAACAGCAGCATCGGCAGCACCTTGGACTTCACCGAGCGGCCGAGGCCGTACGCGCCGCGCAGGGACTGCGAGTACAGCGAGCGGCGGGCGTAGGAGCGGCCGAGGCGGGGGCCGTCGTAGCCGCGGTAGCCGATGTCGTGGATGCGGCTCTGGTCGCCGGTGGGCGTTGCCAGGGGGTGCTCAACCGCCATGGCCGACCGCCTCCTTCCGCTGTTCGTCGCTGCTGGTGAAGACCTCGGAGATGTGGTGCCGGCGCTGCTCCATGCGCACCAGGCCGAGATCGAGTCCGGCGACCACGTCCCGGACGAGGTCGTACGTCTCCTCGCCGGTGGCGGTCAGCAGCAGGATGTGTCCCGCGCCGGGCAGCCCGCCGGCCTCCGCGTGGGTCTCGACCCCGTGTGCGTGCAGCGCGTCGCGGACCGCGCGGGTGCCGTCGGGATGGGCGTCGCTGTCGGTGACCTCGATCGCGAGGGTGGTCGTGGTCTGGGTGAAGTCGGTGGTGGAGCTGGAGCGCAGCAGCTTGCCGCCGTCGATGACGACCACGTGGTCGCAGGTGCGCTCCAGCTCGCCGAGCAGGTGGGAGGTGACCAGGACCGAGATGCCGAAGTCGCTGTGGATGCGGCGGATCAGGCCGAGCATCTCGTCGCGGCCGACCGGGTCGAGGCCGTTGGTCGGCTCGTCCAGGAAGATCAGCTGCGGGTCGTGCACCAGGGCCTGGGCGAGCTTCACGCGCTGCTTCATGCCGGTCGAGTAGCCGCCGATGGGGCGGTAGCGCTCCTCGTACAGCCCCACGTGGCGCAGGGTGTCGGCGGTGCGTTCGCGCGCGGCGGCGGGCGGCAGGCCGGACATGCGGGCCATGTGGACGACGAACTCGGTGGCCGAGACGTCCGGCGGCAGGCAGTCGTGCTCCGGCATGTACCCCACGCGCTCGCGGATGGCGGCGCCCTTGGCGGCGACGTCGAGGCCGAGCACCTCGGCCCGGCCCTCCGTGGCGGGGGACAGCCCCAGCAGGATCTTGATCAGGGTGGACTTGCCGGCGCCATTGGCCCCGACGAGTCCGGTCACACCGGGCCCGATGTCCACGGACAGCCGGTCGAGCGCGGTCACCCGGGGGAACCGCTTGCTCAGGCTTTCGGTCGCGATCACAGTCACGCCTACGACGTTAGTGATCCGGACCACGTCCGTCGTCAGACCTCAGAGCCGTTTCGCCGTCCGCCCCAGGTATTACGGGGCCCTAAGGGTCGCCCACCCGAGGGCAGGGCCGGGCGTGGCAGAGGACGGTTGTCCACAGCCCTTGATCCCGCCTATTGACGCCACCTCTAACAAGTGCCAGATTCGCCTGTGTCAAGTTACGGACGCGTAGCGCTCTCGACGGGACGGGGCGGCATGACGACGGCAGTGAGCAGCGGACCCTCCGCGGACCTGCGGGGATTCAAACGGGTGCAGCGCCTGGCCTACGAATGCGCGGAGGCGGTGGCGGCCCGGCTCGAACCGGGCGTGACCGAGCGTGAGGCGGCGCGGATGCAGCGCGAGTGGCTGCGCGAGCGCGGAGTGCGGGACTGGTTCCACCTGCCCTTCGCCTGGTTCGGGGACCGCACGGCCTTCGCGGGCTTCCGCGTCCCGCTCCAGTTCTTCCCCACCGGCCGCGCCCTGGAGCCCGGGATGCCGTTCATCCTGGACCTGGCGCCGGTGTACGAGGGCTACCCGGCGGACGTCGGCTACTCCGGCTCACTGGGCGTGAACCCGGTGCAGGACCGGCTGATGGCCGATCTGGAGGCGCACCGGGAGCTGATCCTGCGCGAGGTGCGCGAGCGGCGCCCGCTGCGGGAGATCTACCAGGACGTGGACCGGCTCATGGTGCGTCAGGGTTACGCCAACCGGCACCGCGCCTACCCCTTCGGAGTGATCGCCCACAAGGTGGACCGGGTACGGCGGCGCCGCTGGTCGCCCCACCTGTTCGGATTCGGCACCCAGTCCCTGAAGGGCCTGGCCTCCGACGCGCTGCGCGGCCACCGCGAGGGCTGGTCGCCGCTGTGGTCGCCGTACCGCTTCTCGGACCACCCGCCGCGGCCGGGCCTGTGGGCGGTCGAACCGCACCTCGGCTTCCGGGGCACGGGCGCGAAGTTCGAGGAGATCCTGGTGGTCACCGACTCCCGGGACGCCGAGGAGAGCGCGTTCTGGCTGGACGACGATCTGCCGCACGTGCGGCGCTGGGCGGAGGAGAAGTGACCTTGGAGGGTGCACGCGAGCGCCGGGTGCGCACGGGCGGGGTCGAGCTGTGCGTGGCCGAACTGGGCGACCCGGCACAGCCGACCGTCGTCCTGGTGCACGGCTACCCGGACAGCAAGGAGGTCTGGTCGGAGGTCGCCGGCCGGCTGGCCGACCGCTTCCACGTGGTGCTCTACGACGTCCGGGGCCACGGCCGTTCCACGGCGCCCCGGCCCCTGCGCGGCGGCTTCACGCTCGCCAAGCTCACCGACGACTTCCTGGCCGTCGCGGACGCGGTCAGCCCGGACCGGCCGGTGCACCTCGTCGGGCACGACTGGGGCTCGGTGCAGTCCTGGGAATTCGTCACGGTCGGCCGCGCGGAGGGCCGCATCGCCTCGTTCACCTCGATCTCCGGCCCCTGCCTGGACCACTTCGGGCACTGGATCGACGCGCGCGTGAAGCGTCCGACGCCCCGGCGGGTGGGCCAGTTGCTCGGCCAGGGCGCCAAGTCCTGGTACGTCTATCTGCTGCACACCCCGGCCCTGCCGGAGCTGGCCTGGCGCGGCCCGCTCGGCAAGCGCTGGCCGGGCATCCTGGAGCGTGCCGAAGGGGTGCCGGCCGGCGACTACCCGACCGCCTCCCTCCCCTCGGACGCGGCCCACGGCGCCTGGCTGTACCGGGACAACGTCCGCGCCCGGCTGCGCAGGCCACGCCCCGACGCGTACGCCCACGCGCCCGTGCAGCTCATCACCCCCGAGGGCGACGTGTTCCTCTCGGAACGGCTGTACGACGACCTGGACCGGTGGGTGCCCCGGCTGACCCGGCGCACGCTGCCCGCCGGGCACTGGGTCCCGCGCACCCGGCCCGATCAGCTGTCGGCGTGGATCGAGGAGTTCGTCACCTCCGTGGAGGGCGGCCGGCCCGCCCCGCGGCCCACCGGCCGGCACGCCGAGCGGTTCGCCGGCCGGCTGGTGCTGATCACCGGCGCGGGCAGCGGCATCGGGCGGGCGACGGCGTTCGCCTTCGCGGAGGCCGGCGCGCGGGTGATCGCCGTCGACCGCGACGCCGAGTCCGCGGCCCGCACCGCCGAGCTGTGCCGGCTCGTCGGCGCGCCCGAGGCGTGGGCCGAGCCGGCCGACGTCTCCGACGAGCAGGCCATGGAGAAGCTCGCGGAGAAGGTCCACCGCGAGCACGGCGTGCTGGACGTGCTGGTCAACAACGCGGGCATCGGCCTGTCGGGCTCCTTCTTCACCACCACGGCCGACGACTGGCGCACGGTGCTGGACGTGAACCTGTGGGGCGTCATCCACGGCTGCCGGCTCTTCGGGGCCCGCATGGCCGAGCGCGGCCAGGGCGGCCACATCGTCAACACGGCGTCGGCGGCGGCCTACCAGCCCTCGCGCCTGCTGCCGGCCTACAGCACCTCCAAGGCGGCGGTGCTGATGCTCTCCGAGTGCCTGCGCGCCGAGCTGGCGCCCAAGGGGATCGGCGTCACGGCGGTCTGCCCGGGCATCGTCAACACCAACATCACCGCCACCGCCCGCTTCACCGGTGTGGACGAGGCCGAACAGCGCCGCCGCCGGCAGCGTTCCGCCCGCCTGTACGGCCTGCGCAACTACCCGCCGGAGAAGGTGGCCGACGCGATCCTGGACGCGGTGGCCCGCGACAAGCCGGTGGCGCCGGTGACCCCGGAGGCCAAGGGCGCCCACCTGCTGTCCCGTCTCGCACCGGGTCTGCTGCGCAGGATCGCGCGGCTGGAACCGAGGCTGTGAGGAGGAGGGGGCGTGGTGTCCCCGGGCACCACGCCCCCCGGTTGTCCACAGTTTCGTCGATTCGGCTGTGGATAACCCCACTTCGTTGTGGATCAAACCTCCGAACGGGAAAACCCGCGTGATCCGCGTCTCTCCGTCCGCGGCCGCCAAGCGCGTGCGCGGATGACCGTTTCCCCCGCCACCGGTGGACCCGCTTACTCTCGGACACATGAGTCTGCGTCTGAGCACCGTGATCCTTCCGTACCGCCGCTGGCACGAAGGAGCCCGTTCGGCGTGGCAGCGTGCCGAACAGCTCGGCTTCCACACGGCGTACACCTACGACCACCTGTCCTGGCGCAGCTTCCGGGACGGCCCCTGGTTCGGCGCCGTCCCGACACTGACGGCCGCCGCGGCGGTCACCGACCGGCTGCGCCTCGGCACGCTCGTCACCTCCCCGAACTTCCGCCACCCGGTGACCCTCGCCAAGGAACTGGTCTCCCTGGACGACATCTCCGGCGGCCGGATCACCCTCGGCATCGGCGCCGGCGGCACCGGTTTCGACGCGACCGCCCTCGGCCAGGAGCCCTGGTCCCCGCGGGAGCGCGCGGACCGGTTCGCCGAGTTCGTGCCCCTGCTCGACCGGCTGCTCACCGAGGACACGGTGAGCCACGAGGGCCGGTTCTACTCGGCTCACGAGGCCCGGAACATCCCGGGCTGCGTCCAGCGCCCCCGGCTGCCGTTCGCCGTGGCGGCCACCGGTCCGCGTGGTCTGAAGCTCGCCGCGCGCCACGGCCAGGCGTGGGTGACCACCGGCGACCCGAAGCTGTACGAGACCGGCACGCCGGAGCAGTCCGTCGAGGCCCTGCGCGGACAGATCGGCAGGCTCGCCGAGGCGTGCGAGGCCGCCGGGCGGGACCTGGCCGGGCTGGACAAGATCCTGCTCACCGGATTCACCCCCGACCGTGGCCGGCCGCTGTCGTCCTTGGACGCCTTCGTGGACTTCGCCGGCCGCCACCGGGAGCTGGGCTTCACGGAGATCGTGATCCACTGGCCCGTTCCGGACTCCGTTTTCACGGCGGACGAGAAGACCTTCGAGCGGATCGCCATGGAGGCGCTCCCCCAGCTGGACTGATCCGGGGCCGTCCCGGCCGCCCTCATCCGCGTCGCCTGTGTCTCATCTGTGCACAGCCCCGCACGCCCGTGCGGGAGCCTGCGCGAGAATGGCCGGGTGACCTCAGCGACCAGACAGCCCGGAACCCCTGCCGCCGCCCTGCCGGCGCGGCTGATCGCCACCGACCTCGACGGCACTCTGCTGCGCGACGACAAGTCGGTCTCCGCGCGGACCGTCGCCGCGCTGGCCGCCGCCGAGGAGGCCGGGATCGAGGTCTTCTTCGTCACCGGCCGGCCGGCCCGCTGGATGGACGTGGTGAGCGAACACGTCCATGGTCACGGCCTGGCGATCTGCGGCAACGGCGCCGCCGTGGTCGACCTGCACGGCGGTCCCGGCGCCCACCGGTTCGTGAAGGTCCGCGAGCTGACCCGGCGAGACGCCCTGGCCGCCGTGCGGCTGCTGCGCGACGCGGCCCCCGGCACGGTGTTCGCGGTCGAGCAGACCTACGGCTTCCACCAGGAGCCGGACTATCCCAAGCTGCACATGGAGATACCGGAGACCCTCCTGCCCGCCGAGGAACTGCTCGCCCCCGACGGCCCGACCGCCGACCAGCCCGTGCTCAAGATCCTCGCCTACCACCCCTCCCTCGACCCCGACGCCTTCCTCACGCTGGCCCGTCTGACGGTCGACGGCCACGCCAACGTCACCCGCTCCAGCCCCAGCGCCCTGCTGGAACTGAGCGGACCGGACGTCTCCAAGGCCAGCACCCTCGCCCTGTGCTGCGCCGAGCGCGGCATCTCGCACGAGGAGGTCGTGGCCTTCGGGGACATGCCCAACGACGTGGAGATGCTGACCTGGGCCGGCCAGTCGTACGCGATGGGCAACGCCCACCCGGACGCCGTCGCCGCCGCGTCGGGCCGTACGGTCGCCAACAACGAGGACGGCGTGGCGGTGGTGATCGAACGGATCCTCGCGGACCGGGGGTAACGGGGGCGGGAGCCCCTCCCGTGGCGCGGGGCGGATGACACGGGCCGTACGAGGCGGGGTGCGGGAGCGGCGGGGCGGCGGGCCACGGGCCTGAGGCGGCGGGGATTCCGTCGCCGCGGCGGCGCTGCCTGTCGCGCCCCGGCCGGTCCGCTTCGCCCCGCCGGCCTCACCGCGCTCCCACCAGTTCCTCCACCTCGGCCTCCCGGGCGGCCATCTCCCGCAGCGGCCCCTCCTCGGCCAGCAGCCGCCGGTACGGTCCGCGCTGCACCACCCGGCCCGCGTCGAGGACGATCACCTCGTCCACCGCGTCGAGTCCCGCCAGCCGGTGGGTGATCAGCAGCGTGGTGCGGCCCTCCGTGACGGCCAGCAGATCGGCGGTCAGCGCGTCCGCCGTCGCCAGGTCCAGGTGCTCGGCGGGCTCGTCCAGGACCAGCACCGGGAAGCCGGCCAGCAGCGCGCGGGCCAGCGCCAGCCGCTGCCGCTGCCCGCCGGACAGCCGGGCCCCGTGCTCGCCGACGAGCGTGTCCAGACCGTCGGGCAACGACTCCACCCAGTCCAGCAGCCGGGCCCGCGCCAGCACTCCGCGCAACTCGGCCTCGGTCGCGTCCTTCCTGGCCAGCAGCAGGTTCTCGCGCACCGAGCTGTCGAAGAGGTGCGCGTCCTGCGCGCACAGCCCGACCAGCCGCCGCACGTCGTCCCCCGCCACCGCGCACGCGTCCACACCGGCGAGCGTGTACGAGCCCGCCCGCGGATCCAGGAACCGCAGCAGCACCTGCGCGAGCGTCGTCTTGCCGGAACCGGAGGCCCCCACCACGGCGACCCGGCGCCCCCGCTCCAGTGTCAGGTCCACCCCGGCGAGCGCCTCACGCCGCTGCCCCTCATGGCACGCGACCACGCCCTTGAGCACCACCGGGAACGGCGACACGGGCGCCGGCCGGGGCTGCTCCGGCTCGCGTACGGGATCGGCGGCGTCCAGGATCTCGTACACCCGCTCCGCGCTGCGCCCCACCCGCTGCCGGTAGCGCACCGCGAGCGGCAACCCCAGGACGGCCTCGAAGGCGGCCAGCGGGGTCAGCGCGACGACGGCCATCGCCACGCCGCCCAGCCGGCCTGCCGCCACCGCCTGGGCGCCGAACAGCGCGGTGGCCGTGACGGTCAGCCCGGAGATCAGCGCGGTGAGCCCGTCGCCGAGTCCGGTGACGGCGGCGGCGCGCGCGGCGATCCGGGTGAGGGCGCCGTCGGCCCGCCGGGCCGCGTCCGTACGGTCCGGCAGCGCACCGGCGACGGTCAGCTCGGCGGTGCCGGTGAGCAGGTCCGCCACCCGGGTGGCGAGCACGCCCCGGGCGGGCGCCAGGCGCCGTTCGGTCCGCCGGGCCACGGCCGCGGTGAGCAGGGGCACGCCGACGCCCGCCGCCAGCAGGCCCGCCGCGAGGGCGGTGCCGGCCTCGGGCAGCAGCCAGGCCGTGAAGCCGACGGAGGCGGCCGAGACGGCGACGGCGGCCCCGGCGGGCAGCAGCCAGCGCAGCCAGTAGTCCTGGAAGGCGTCCACGTCCGCGACCAGCCGGGTGAGCAGATCGCCGCGCCGCGCGCCGCGCAGGCCCGCGGGGGCGAGGCGTTCCAGACGCCGGTACACCGCCACCCGGGTGTCGGCCAGCATGCGCAGGACGGCGTCGTGCGAGACCAGCCGCTCCGCGTAGCGGAAGACGGCCCGCCCGATACCGAAGGCACGGGTGGCGGTCACGGCCACCATCAGATAGAGCACCGGCGGCTGCTGCGAGGCCCGCGAGATGAGCCAGCCGGAGGTCGCCATCAGCCCGACGGCACTTGCCAGGGCGAGACTGCCCAGCACCAGGGCCCCGGTCAGCCGTCCCCGGACCCCCGCGCCCAGCGCGCGAACCCGGGCCGGCGCACCCCGCCCCCGGTCCCCGGCCGGCGCACCGCCCCCGCCGAGCCCTTCCTCCTCCGGCCCGTCGTGCCGGGCGGCGCGAGGCAGGGGGTCCAGGGGGTCGGGCCCGTGGGACGCCCGGCCGACCGCCGGGTGCTCCGCGACATCCGCGACATCCGCGCCATCCAGCCGTACGACCCTGTCGGCCACCCCGAGCAGCGCGGGACGGTGCACGACGAGGAGCACGGTCCGCCCGGCGGCCAGCCTCCGCACCGCCGCGACGACCTCCTCCTCCGTCGCCCCGTCCAGCGCGGCCGTCGGCTCGTCCAGCAACAGCACGGGCCGGTCCGCGAGAAACGCCCGGGCGAGCGCGAGCCGCTGCCGCTGGCCCGCCGACAGCCCCGCGCCGTCCTCCCCGAGCACGGTGCGGGCCCCGTCCGGCAGCGCCGCCACGAACTCCCACGCACCGGCGTCCCGCAGCGCCCGCCGCACGGCGTCGTCGTCGGCCCCGGGCCGGGCCAGCCGCACGTTCTCCGCGATGGTCCCGGCGTACAGATGAGGCCGCTGCGGCACCCACGCGATCCGCGACCGCCACTCCTCCAGGTCGAGCCCGGCGAGATCGGCGCCCCCGATCCGCACCCGCCCCCCGGTGGGCCGTACGAACCCGAGCAACACGCCCAGCAGCGTCGACTTGCCCGCACCGCTCGGCCCGACCAGCGCGACGGTCTCACCGGGCTCCACACGGAACGACACTCCGGTCACCGCGTCCGAAGAGCGCCCCGGGTGGCGGACGGTGACGTCCTCGAAGGCCACGGCGCCCGCGGGCACCGCGCCGGTGCCCGGTGCCGGCGCCGGCGTCTCCAGCACGGAGAAGACCTCCTCCGCGGCGGCCAGCCCCTCCGCCGCCGCGTGGTACTGCGCCCCCACCTGCCGCAACGGCAGATACGCCTCGGGAGCCAGCACCAGGATCACCAGCCCGGTGTACAGGTCCATGTCCCCGTGCACGAGCCGCATCCCGATGGTCACGGCCACCAGCGCGACGGACAGCGTGGCCAGCAGCTCCAGCGCGAAGGAGGAGAGGAAGGCGATCCGCAGGGTGCGCAGGGTGGCCTGCCGGTACTCCCCGGTGATCCGCCGGATGGACGCGGCCTGCGCCTTGGCCCGGCCGAACACCTTCAGCGTCGGCAGCCCCGCGACCACGTCCAGGAAGTGGCCGGACAACCGGGACAGCAACCGCCACTGACGGTCCATCCGGGACTGGGTCGCCCAGCCGATCAGCATCATGAAGAGCGGAATCAGTGGCAGGGTGCCGACGATGATCGCCGCCGACACCCAGTCCTCGGTGACGATCCGCGCCAGCACCGCCACCGGCACGACCACGGCCAGTCCCAGCTGCGGGAGGTAGCGCGAGAAGTAGTCGTCCAGGGCATCGACCCCGCGGGTGGCCAGGGTGACCAGTGAGCCGGTCCGCTGCCCGGCCAGCCAGCCCGGGCCGAGCGCCGCCGCCCGGTCCAGCAGCCGCCCGCGCAGCTCCGACTTCACCGCCGCGCCGGACCGGTGGGCCGCGAGTTCGGTGAGCCACGCGACCAACGCCCGTCCCACGGCCACGGCGGCCAACAGCAGCAGGGGAGTGCGCAGATCGGTGGCCGAGCGACCGTGCTGGAACGCGCCGACGACGATCTCGGCGACGAGCATCGCCTGCGCGATGACCAGTCCGGCCCCCATGGCCCCCAGGCCGACGACGGCCATGAGGAAGAGGCGGGTGGCGCGGGCGTACCGCAGAAGGCGTGGATCGATTGGTTTCACGTGAAACATGCCCTTCGGTCCAGAGGGTGTGTTTCACGTGAAACACACCCTCGGCGGACTCAGTGAGCGGCGTCGGGAGCGATGTGCTGCGTACCGATCCGCTTGCGGAACACCCAGTAGGTCCAGCCCTGGTAGAGCACGACGAGCGGAGTGGCGATCGCCGCGAGCCACGTCATGATCTTCAGGGTGTAGGGGCTCGACGAGGCGTTGGTGACCGTCAGGCTCCAGTCCCCGTTCAGGGTGGACGGCATGACGTTCGGGAAGAGCGAGAGGAAGAGCATCGCCACGGTGGCCACGATGGTGACGCCGGACAGCGAGAAGGCCCAGCCCTCCCGTCCCGCCTGGTTGGCCACCAGTGCGGCGACCAGGGCGACGACGGCCACGACCAGGGCGACCAGACTCTTGCCGTCCCCGCTGTCGGCCTGCGTCCACAGCAGGAAGGCGAGCGCCACGAGGGTCGCGGCCAGGCCGGTCCAGCGGGCCAGCCTCCGTGCTCGCACCCGGATGTCGCCGACGGTCTTGAGCGCGGTGAAGACCGCGCCGTGGAAGGTGAACAGCGTGAGCGTCACCAGACCGCCGAGCAGGGCGTACGGGTTGAGCAGGTCCCCGACATCGCCGACGTACTCGAAGTGCCGGTCGATCTTCACGCCCCGCACGATGTTCCCGAAGGCCACGCCCCACAGGAACGCCGGGAGGAGCGAACACCAGAAGATCGCCGTCTCCCAGGTGCGCTGCCAGTTCTCCTCGGGGCGCTTGACCCGGTACTCGAAGGCGACGCCCCGGACGATCAGGCAGACCAGGATGAGAAGCAGCGGCAGGTAGAAGCCGGAGAAGAGGGTGGCGTACCACTCGGGGAAGGCGGCGAAGGTCGCGCCGCCCGCGGTGAGCAGCCACACCTCGTTGCCGTCCCAGACCGGGCCGATGGTGTTGATCAGCACCCGGCGCTCGGCCCGGTCCCGGGCCAGCAGTTTGGTGAGGATGCCGACTCCGAAGTCGAAGCCCTCCAGGAAGAAGTAGCCGGTCCACAGGACGGCGATCAGGACGAACCAGACGTCGTGAAGTTGCATGACTGTTCCCCCGGCCTAGTACGAGAAGGCCATCGGCTTGTCGGCGTCACGGGTGTCGCCGCCGATCTTCGTGGGCGGGTTGAGGTCGGCCTCGGTGAGTTCGGGCGGGCCGGCCTTGACGTACTTCGCGAGCAGCTTGACCTCGACCACGGCGAGGATCGCGTACAGCGCGGTGAAGACGGCCATCGAGGTGATGACCTCGCCCTGGGAGACACCGGGGGAGACCGCGTCCCGGGTCTGCAGCACGCCGTAGACGACCCACGGCTGGCGGCCCATCTCGGTGAAGATCCAGCCCCAGGAGTTGGCGATCAGCGGGAAGGCCATCGTCCAGGTCGCGATGCGCCAGTACCAGGGGGTCAGCGTCGGGCTGAGCGCCTTGCTCTTGAACAGCACCAGGTGCGGCACCTCGTCCTCGCCGACCCTCAGGTGCTGCGGCAGCATGAACTTCTTGCGGGTCAGCCAGAGCCCGGCCAGCCCGATGGCGAAGGAGGCCATGCCGAAGCCGATCATCCAGCGGAAGCCCCAGAAGGCCACCGGGATGTTGGGCCGGTAGTCACCGGGCCCGAACTTCTGCTGCTCGGCCTTGTTGACGTCGTTGATGCCGGGGACGTACGAGGTGAAGTTGTCGTCGGCGAGGAAGGACAGCAGGCCCGGGATCTCGATCGCCACGGAGTTGTGGCCCTTGTCCACGTCGCCGTAGGCGAAGATCGAGAACGGGGCCGGCTTCTGGCCGTCCCACAGCGCCTCGGCGGCGGCCATCTTCATCGGCTGCTGCTTGAACATCACCTTGCCGAGGGTGTCGCCGCTGACCGCGGTGAGCAGGCCGGCGACGACCACGGTGATCAGACCGAGCCGCAGTGAGGTCTTCATCTCGCGGATGTGCTTCTTGCGGGCCAGGTGGTAGGCGGATATGCCCACCATGAAGGCGCCGCCGGTGAGGAAGGCCGCCGACAGGGTGTGGAAGGCCTGGCTGAGGGCGGTGTTCTGGGTCAGGACGGCCCAGAAGTCGGTCAGCTCGGCCCTTCCCCTCGCCTTGTCGATCTTGTAGCCGACCGGGTGCTGCATCCAGGAGTTGGCCGCGAGGATGAAGTACGCCGAGAGGACCGTGCCGATCGAGACCATCCAGATGCAGGCCAGGTGGATCTTCTTCGGCAGTCTGTCCCAGCCGAAGATCCACAGGCCGATGAACGTGGACTCGAAGAAGAACGCGATCAGGGCCTCGAAGGCGAGCGGGGCGCCGAAGATGTCACCGACGAAGCGCGAGTAGTCCGACCAATTCATGCCGAACTGGAACTCCTGGACGATGCCGGTGACCACGCCCATGGCGATGTTGATCAGGAAGAGCTTGCCCCAGAACTTGGTCGCCCTGAGGTACTTCTCCTTCTCCGTGCGCACCCAGGCCGTCTGCAGCCCGGCCGTGAGCGCGGCCAGGGAGATCGTCAACGGAACGAACAGGAAGTGGTAGACGGTGGTGATGCCGAACTGCCAGCGCGCCAGTGTTTCCGGCGCCAAAGCCAGGTCCACGTCGTCACTCTCCTTACTACGGCGTGGTCAGCGGCGGTTTGCCCCTGTTTGTTGCCCTCATACAGGAGCAAACGGGACGCGCTTGTGAACGCGTTCACATTCACAAGCCATTATGACGCACTGATTTTCGGCCGCGGCAGGGGGTCCCTCCTCCGCCATCGCGTCAAGACCTTGGCAGCGACTTCAACATCTTGTTGAATTGCGCGCCATGCAGATACGCATTTCCTGGCCCGCGGGCAACATCACCGCGACGCTCGTCGGGGACACCCCGACGGCACAGGTCCTCGCCAAGGCGCTGCCGCTCGTCTCGACCGCGCGCACCTGGGGGGAGGAGGTGTATTTCGACACAGGCGTCTCTGTTCCACGTGAAACGGACGCCCGCCAGGTCGTGGAACCGGGCACGGTGGCCTTCTGGACGGAAGGGGACGCCCTCGCCCTCCCCTACGGCCCCACGCCGATCTCGCACGGCGGGGAGTGCCGCCTCGCGGGCCCGTGCAACATCCTCGGCAGCCTGGACGGGGACGCCGGTCTCCTGGCGACCGTACGAGCCGGCGACCCCGTCCGTGTGGAACTGATCGAGGAGTAGCGCTCCTACCGCGTCACGGCTCCTCGCCGTCCTCCGGCGCTACCACCGCCGGGTCACTGTCCCTTGGGGAACGCCTCCGCCACCTTGAGGAAGATGTCGTTCGCCTCGGCCTCGCCGACCGTCACCCGCACACCCTCGCCCGGGAACGGCCGGACCACCACCCCGTGCTCCTCGCAGGCCTGCGCGAACGCGACGGTGCGCTCCCCCAGCCGCAGCCACACGAAGTTGGCCTGCGTCTCCGGCACCGTCCAGCCCTGGTCCCGCAGCGCGTCGACCACGCGCGTGCGCTCACACACCAGCGAGCCGACCCGGCCCAGCAGCTCGTCCTCGGCCCGCAGCGAGGCGATCGCCGCCTCCTGCGCGAGCTGGCTCACGCCGAACGGCACCGCCGTCTTGCGCAGCGCCGCCGCCACCGGCTCATGGGCGATCGCGAAGCCGACCCGCAGGCCGGCCAGCCCGTACGCCTTGGAGAAGGTCCGCAGCACACAGACGTTGGGCCGCTCCCGGTACAGCTGGACACCGTCGGGCACCTCGGGATCGCGGATGAACTCGCGGTATGCCTCGTCCAGCACCACCAGCACATCGCCGGGCACCCGGTCGAGGAACCGTTCCAGCTCGGCCCGCCGCACCACCGTGCCGGTCGGATTGTTCGGGTTGCAGACGAAGATCAGGCGCGTGCGCTCGGTGATCGCGTCCGCCATCGCGTCCAGGTCGTGCACGTCGCCCGGCGTCAGCGGCACCTGCACCGACCGGGCGCCGCTGACCTGCGTGATGATCGGGTACGCCTCGAACGACCGCCAGGCGTAGATCACCTCGTCACCGGGGCCGCTGGTGGCCTGGATCAGCTGCTGGGCGACCCCCACCGAGCCGGTTCCGGTCGCCAGGTGGGACAGCGGCACCCCGAAACGGTCGGACAACTCGTTCATCAGCCCGGTGCAGCCCATGTCCGGGTAGCGGTTGACCTCGCAGGCCGCCGCGGTCACGCTCTCCAGCACGCCCGGCAGCGGCGGGTACGGGTTCTCGTTGGAGGACAGCTTGTAGGCGACCGTCCCGCCGGCCGCGGCCGGCTTGCCCGGCTTGTAGGTGGGGATACCCTCCAGCTCGGCGCGCAGCTTGGGGCTTGTCTCGCTCACCGCAGTCCTCCTCGCGACCACCGGCGGACCGTCGACACCACCGGCATCCAATACTCCACACCTTAAGAGGATTCGGCCCCGCTGCGTACAGGTCGGGCACCCGGCGACCCGGCGGGCACCGGGCCCGGGAAGGCACGGATCTCCCGGTTCCCGTCGCCATCGGAGGCATCGCCGCATGAAGGCGTGCGTTTCGGGGGGCGCTCCATACATATATCTACGCGCCGGTGGCTTGCGCCCTGGCGCGCATCGCCCGTGAAGGTGAGTTGAGACCTCTTCGAAACATCGGACCCTCGGCAGGTCCACCCGCCCCGGCAGGCCACGTCTTGCCCTGTAATGCCACAAGCTCCTTTGTTTCCAAGGCATTTGATGCCCAAAAGCCATGCAGAAACGTGCCTCCCAAGGAGTGCATATGCGTCCGCACTACCCCACCGCATGAGCCCTACTATCGGCTCGCCATGACAGCAGCAGGGAAGCACCAGGTGAGCCGAGCGGAAACCTCACGCCGAGGCAGCCGACCGGGCCGGGCGGGCATCAGAGACGTCGCCGCCGCCGCCGGGGTCTCCATCACGACCGTGTCCGACGCCCTCAACGGCAAGGGCCGGCTCCCGGATGCCACCCGGCGCCATGTCCGCGAGGTGGCCGACCGCCTCGGGTACCGGCCCTCGGCCGCCGCCCGCACCCTCCGTACCGGCAAGTCGGGCCTGATCGGCCTGACCGTGACGACCTACGGGGATGAACCTTTCACCTTCACGGAGTTCGCGTACT
The DNA here is from genome assembly GCF_055583025.1 of Streptomyces sp. NPDC104831. Taxonomy (NCBI): domain Bacteria; kingdom Bacillati; phylum Actinomycetota; class Actinomycetes; order Kitasatosporales; family Streptomycetaceae; genus Streptomyces; species Streptomyces sp. NPDC104831. Next base: position 115,293 of record NZ_JBVJOT010000005.1, on the reverse strand, counting down.
TCGCGGAGATGGCCCGGGCCGCGACCTCGGCCGCGCTCGCCCGCGGCTACGCCCTGGTCATCCTGCCCGCGACCTCCCGCCACGACGTCTGGTCCAACGTGGCCCTGGACGGCACGGTCGTCATCGACCCCTCCGACCAGGACCCGGTCGTCAGCGAGCTCGTCCGGCAGGGGCTGCCGGTCGTCTCCGACGGCCGCCCGGCCGGCGCCCTCCCCGTCACCGCCTGGGTCGACAACGACCACGAGGCCGCCGTGCTCGGCATCCTCGATCACCTCGCCGCCGCCGGCGCCCGCCGCATCGGCCTGCTGACGGGCACCTCGACGGACACCTACACCCACCTGTCGACCAGCGCCTACCTGCGCTGGTGCGAGCGGGTCGGCCAGGACCCGGTCTACGAGGCGTACCCGGCGCACGACCCGTGCGCGGGTGCCGTCGCCGCCGACCGGTTACTCGCCCGGCCCGACCGGCCCGACGCGGTGTACGGGCTGTTCGACCCCAACGGCACGGATCTGCTCGCCGCCGCACGCCGTTACGGCCTGCGCGTGCCCGACGACCTGCTGCTCGTGTGCTGCAGCGAGTCGACCATGTACGCCAGCACCGAGCCGCCCATCACCACGCTCTCGCTGAAGCCGCGCCGTATCGGCACCGCCGTCGTCCAGCTCCTCATCGACGCCATCGAGGGCGTCGAGTCCGAGCAGCCGGTCGAGCAGGTGATACCGACGGAGCTGATCGTGCGCACCTCCTCGCAGCGGCGCTCCCCGCGCACGACGGTCAGTCCACCACGGACACCCGACGACCGGTAGCGTCCTGCGCCGCCCCCGGGCGGCACAGGGTGACACGGAGCGGTGCGGGGCCCGGCGGGCGCGTCACGGGGCGCGTCCGGTGCGGCACGAGAACCGGCCGGGCGAGGGATCAATCGGCCGAGAGCTGGTCGAACATCTGCCCAAACGGGGCGAAAGCCGCGGTGAACTGGAGTCTTGTTCCGATTCACCACCCCTGGGTCATCACACGGCGCGACGCGCATTCCTATGATGGGCCCCACGACACCGCGGACCGCTGCGACCAGGCAGTCCGAAGCGGTGCAGATGCGGCGCGATGGTGGAGGGGTCTGATGACTCAGGGGGCCGGTCAGGGACCCGAGGCGGAGCGGACGGCGACGCTGCGCGACTTCCGGGTACCCGCGTACGTGCACGAGACCGGTCCGTACGTCCACGACGTCCACGACGTCCACCCCGGCAACGCCGTCCCGGCCGCCGACGAGGCGTACCCCGACGGCTACACCCCCACCCAGCGCGACCTGCCGGTCATCAACCGCGGCGACACCCTCCAGGTCCCCGTCGAGCCGGTACCCGCCGCGCCGGCCCCGCAGCCCGCGACCGGCCCCGGACCGCTCTACGTCGTCGGCGACGTGCACGGCTATCTGGACGAGCTGGTGGCCGCCCTGCAGGAACAGGGCCTGATCGACGCCGCGGGGCAGTGGTGCGCCGGCACCACCCGGCTGTGGTTCCTCGGCGACTTCACCGACCGCGGCCCGGACGGCATCGGCGTCATCGACCTGGTCATGCGGCTGTCGGCCGAGGCCGCCGCGGCGGGCGGCTACTGCAAGGCCCTCATGGGCAACCACGAGCTGCTGCTGCTCGGCGCCAAGCGGTTCGGCGACACCCCCGTCAACTCCGGCGCGGGCACCGCCACCTTCCAGGCCGCCTGGCTGCTCAACGGCGGCCAGAAGACCGACATGGACCGCCTCCAGGACCACCATCTGCAGTGGATGGCCCGCCTCGACGCGGTGGAGATGGTCGACGGCTATCTGCTCCTCCACTCCGACACCACCGCCTACCTCGACTACGGCGACTCCATCGAGGCGGTCAACGACACCGTCCGCGAGACCCTGACCCGCAACGACGCCGACGAGGTCTGGGATCTGTTCCGCAAGTTCACCAAGCGCTTCTCCTTCCGCGACGAGGGCGGCGCCGACGCCGTGCGTTCCCTCCTCGACACGTACGGCGGCACCCGCGTCGTCCACGGGCACAGCCCCATCCCCTACCTCCTCGGCGAGGTCGGCTCCGAGGACGGCGAGGAGGGCTCCGGCCCGGCCGTGGCAGGCCCGCACGTCTACGCCGACGGGCTCGCCATCGCCATGGACGGCGGGGTGACCATGGCCGGAAAACTGCTGGTCCGGCAACTCCCCCTGGAGCTGTGACCGTTCCCCGGGCAGGCATCCCCCCGACCGCGTACGCGCAGGCCGGACGGCAATTTCCGGCAATCCCCTGTCACCGCGCGCCGTAGCGGCTCTACCATCGGCTTGTCCGTAGCAGGCTCCCCTCCGTTTCCGCCCGACGGCATCGACGTGGGAGCCGCAAGCCCTACGGAGCATCGGGGGATGCACATGAACAGCGTTCCGCAGCACCTGACGAGCGAGGACCTCCGGGACTTCGAGCGACTGCTCGACGAGGCACTGCGCTCCGCCCCGCACCGACCGGAACCGGCCGCTGCCGCACAGCGGCTCACCACCGCGCAACTGCGCGCCCTGGCGCTCGACGCCTCCGCCCTGATCACGGCGGCCGCGGCGGCCGAGTACCGGCGCTACGCCGAACTCCGCGACGCCCTGCGCCAACCGGCGCCGTCCGCCCCGGCGCCCGCGTCCGCCGGTCCTCGTCCGGCGGACGCGGGGCCCGCCGCCGCACCCGGCGACATCGCCGAGGACACCGGCGCGGGCGCCGTCGCGGTCATCGCCGTGCTGGCCCCCGTTCTCTCTGCGGCCGCGGCGGTCGTCTTCCTGCTCACCGGCTACGTCCTGCGGGCGTTGAGCCCGGGGCAGACCCTCGCCCGGACCCTGCTCGCCACCGGCTGGGTGTTCGGCGCGCTGACCGCGGCGGCGACCCTCGTCGCCGCCGTCGGACTGCTGCTCGCCGCCTTGCGCCACCGCTCCCCGACGGACACCGAGGCCCGGGACACGGCGGACGAGGAGGAACTGGAGAGGGCCAGAGACGCCTGGCGGCACGCCCTGCTGGAGCGCGGCATCCTGCCCTTCCTCCGGGAGGTGCCGGCCGCTCCCGGCCCGGCGGCCGTGCGGCACCCGGTCCCGCCCGCACCGGACGGCCGCATACCGCGTCTGGGCTACGACCGGCCGGGCTTCGGCAGCCCCGGCGACAACACGGTGTCCGGCCGCCCCGGCTTCACCAGCCCCGACTACACGGGCCCGGACTACGGCGGCCCGGAGCACCTCCCCGAGTAGCCCGGCCGCGCACCGGGCCACCCGGTCTCGGAAGGCTCGGCCCGCCGGGCCGGCTCAGTCGGCGAGGGGCAGGTACACCCGGTTGCCGGCCTCCGCGAACTCCTTCGACTTCTGGGCCATGCCCTCCTCGATCTCGGCCCGGCTGCCGCCGTGCTCCCGCCGGATGTCCTGCGAGATCTTCATGCTGCAGAACTTGGGGCCGCACATGGAGCAGAAGTGGGCCGTCTTGGCGGGTTCGGCCGGCAGGGTCTCGTCGTGGAACTCCCGTGCCGTGTCGGGATCCAGGGCGAGGTTGAACTGGTCCTCCCAGCGGAACTCGAAGCGGGCGTCGGACAGCGCGTCGTCCCACTCCTGCGCCCCGGGGTGCCCCTTGGCGAGGTCCGCGGCATGCGCGGCGATCTTGTAGGTGATGACGCCGGTCTTGACGTCGTCCCTGTTGGGCAGGCCCAGGTGCTCCTTGGGCGTGACGTAGCAGAGCATCGCCGTGCCCCACCAAGCGATCATCGCGGCACCGATGCCGGAGGTGATGTGGTCGTACGCCGGCGCGACGTCCGTGGTCAGCGGGCCGAGCGTATAGAACGGAGCCTCATCGCAGATCTCCTGCTGGAGGTCGATGTTCTCCTTGATCTTGTGCATCGGGACGTGCCCGGGGCCCTCGATCATCGTCTGTACGTCGAACCGCCGGGCAATCCGGTTGAGTTCCCCGAGCGTGCGCAACTCCGCGAACTGGGCCTCGTCGTTGGCGTCCGCGATCGAGCCCGGCCGCAGACCGTCGCCCAGCGAGTACGTGACGTCGTAGGCGGCGAGGATCTCGCACAGTTCCTCGAAGTTCTCGTACAGGAACGACTCCTTGTGGTGCGCGAGGCACCACGCGGCCATGATGGAGCCGCCGCGCGAGACGATGCCGGTCTTGCGGTTGGCGGTGAGCGGGACGTAGGGCAGCCGGACGCCCGCGTGGACCGTCATGTAGTCCACGCCCTGCTCGGCCTGCTCGATGACGGTGTCCTTGTAGATCTCCCAGGTCAGTTCCTCGGCCTTGCCGTCGACCTTCTCCAGCGCCTGGTAGAGCGGCACCGTGCCGATGGGCACGGGGGAGTTGCGCAGCACCCACTCGCGAGTGGTGTGGATGTTGCGGCCGGTGGACAGATCCATGACCGTGTCGGCGCCCCAGCGGGTCGCCCAGGTCATCTTCTCGACCTCCTCCTCGATGGAGGAGGTCACCGCCGAGTTGCCGATGTTGGCGTTCACCTTCACCAGGAACCGCTTGCCGATGATCATCGGCTCGATCTCCGGGTGGTTGACGTTGGCCGGCAGCACCGCCCGGCCCGCCGCGATCTCCTCGCGGACCACCTCGGGCGAGACGTTCTCCCGGAGGGCCACGAACTCCATCTCCGGCGTGATCTCGCCCCGGCGGGCGTACGCGAGCTGGGTCACCGCCTGACCGTCGCGTCCCCGCCGCGGCTGGCGCGGGCGTCCGGGGAAGACCGCGTCCAGGTTGCGCAGTCCGCCGCGCGGCGAGGTGTGCTTGATCCCGTCGTCCTCGGGACGGACCGGCCGGCCCGCGTACTCCTCGGTGTCACCGCGGGAGATGATCCAGTTCTCCCGCAGCGCCGGCAGGCCCCTGCGGACGTCCGTGTCGGCGAGTGGATCGGTGTACGGGCCCGATGTGTCGTACAGCGTGACCGACTGCCCGTTGGTGAGGTGCACCTGACGGACCGGCACCCGAAGGTCGGGGCGCGAGCCCTCGACATACGCCTTGTGCCAGCCGATGGACTTCCCGGCCTCCGCGGACTTCTCGTCCTGGGCGGAGGCAGGCGTGCGTGCGTCCTTGTTGGTCATGAGACCTACTCCCTACGCCGGCATTACCCGGTAACAGGTTCGGCGGTCGACGCAGCGGTTTCCGTCGGCACGACGCTTCGTGCGGAACACCGCTTGTTCCACGTGAAACATCGCCACCACGGAGGTCAGCGCCCTCTCAGCCCGGTGCTCCGAGCTCCCGCGTGTGCAAAGGTGCCTCCACGCTAGCGCCATGTGTGGCGCGGTGAACAGTGGGCCCCCTCGCGTTCTTGGGATGATCGGGCGGTGACCAGCATGGAGCAGTATCCCTCTCAGCCCCCCGGGCCGCGCCGCCGAGATGGCTCGGAGCAGGGCACCGGGCACGGCCACCAAGCCCCCGAGAACGGCCGGGAATCCGCTCCCGGGCACGGTCACTCGCACGGCCACAGCCACAGCCACGGCCCCGCCGCTCCCGTCTCCCTGCATCTGCGCAAGGTCATCGCGGCGGTCCTGGTGCCCTTCACGGCAGCGGTCCTGGTCGGGCTCGTGGTGCTCTGGCCAGGACAGGCCCCGTCCCACAAGCGCACCGGGGTCGGCTTCGACCGGCAGACCCAGCAGGCCACGGTCACCCGGGTCGTCGAGCTGAGCTGCGCGACGGCGAACGCCTCCGGGGTGCCCCCGACCGGTGACACCTCCACCGCCGAGGGCAGCTCGGCCCGGCAGCAGGCCGACGGCCCCTGCAAGAAGGCCACGATCCGGGTCGACACCGGCAAGGACAAGGGCCGCACCTTCACCGAGATCGTGCAACCGGACCAGTCACGCCAGCTCTCGCAGGGCGAGAAGGTCGTGGTCGCCTACGAACCCTCGGCCCCGAAGAACCTGCAGTACGCGGTGACCGATGTGAACCGCAAGTTCCCCATGACCCTGCTCGCCGGCATCTTCGCGGTGGCCGTGGTCGTGGTGGGCCGGCTGCGCGGGGTCATGGCGCTGGTCGCCCTGGCCGTCAGCTTCCTGGTCCTGACGCTGTTCATCCTGCCGGCGATCCTCCAGGGATCTAACCCCCTGCTGGTGGCCGTGGTCGGGTCGAGCGCCATCATGCTGGTCGCGCTGTACCTGTGCCACGGGCTGTCGGCCCGTACGTCGGTGGCGGTGCTCGGCACGCTGATATCGCTGGCGCTGATCGGTGCGCTCGGATCGCTGTTCATCGGCTGGGCCGCGCTGACCGGCAACACGGACGACAACACCGGTCTGATCCACGGCCTGTATCCGTCGATCGACATGAGCGGTCTGCTGCTGGCCGGGGTCATCATCGGATCGCTCGGCGTGCTCGACGACGTGACGGTCACCCAGACGTCGGCCGTCTGGGAACTGCACGAGGCCAACCCTTCGATGGGCTGGCGGGGACTGTACCGGGCGGGCATCCGGATCGGCCGTGACCACATCGCGTCCGTGGTCAACACCCTGGTGCTCGCCTATGCCGGTGCCGCACTGCCGTTGCTGCTGCTGTTCTCGGTCGCGCAGAGCAGCGTGGGGACCGTGGCCAACAGCGAGCTGGTGGCCGAGGAGATCGTGCGCACGCTGGTGGGCTCGATCGGCCTGGTCGCCTCGGTCCCGGTCACCACGGCGCTGGCCGCGCTGGTGGTGTCGGCCGACCGGGGCGGACGGGAGACGGGGGCGGCCGGTGTACCCGCCGGGGCCCGGTCCGCCCCGGCGCGCGGCGGCCGGGGCCGGCGCCGGAAGCGGTGAGCGGCGGCGGCACCGCGGCCGTTGCGCAGAAGCGTTCCTGCAAGGCACCGCACGCGTGGGCGGGCCCCTTGCCGTGACACCTCAGCCGGCGCTCTGCTCCTCGGCCAGGATGCGGTCCAGCGCCTCGTCCAGGTGCGCGTCGAAGTCGGCCAGCGCTGCCTCCTGACCGAGCGGCACCAGCTTGTCCGTGCGGTCGAGGAACGCCACGAGCGGGGGCGCCGACGAGCGGAAGAGCGCGTGGTCGCCTCCGACCTGAAGCCGGATCAGCACCTCGCCCAGGACCTCGGAGTCGACGGGGGAGATGCGCACGTCCCCCTCCCCGCACGGACGGCCGACCCCGTCGATGAGCAGTTCACGCCCGAACGCCCAGGTGACGGGTGCGTCGCCGGGGAGATGAAAGGTGAGCCGCACGGCATAGGGATCACTGGTCTCGTAGCGCAGCTCCACCGGGATGCGGAAGGAGAGCTCCTCGGAGACGAGAAAGCTCATCATGACTTCTGCCTGTACGGACTCGCGCATTGCCTACCCCGTCATAGGACGTCGACTGGCCGGGATTGATCCCTCTGACCGTGGTCAAATCTTGCTCAACGTACACAGTGGATCACAAGGAGTGAGTTTTCAGATACTGATAGAGAGTGTCAGCGATCCCAGATGACGCCCGATCTCCGTCTGGAGCCGACGGGCCGCGGGCATCAGCCGGTCGGACTGGTGGGCGGGCAGCGAGATGGCCATGGTGGCCGCGGTCGCGCCGACGGTGATGGGGATCGCCGCGCAGACCGTCCCGACGGCGTACTCCTGGCGCTCCACCGTCGGCTCCATCCGGCCGGTCCGGGCCAGCCGCCGCAGGAGCGCGTCGTTGTCCCGCACGGTGTACGGGGTGACGGGCCGTACGGGGTAGCGGGCGAGATGGTCGCGGCGCGCGTCCTCGTCCAGCTGGGACAGCAGGCACTGCCCGATCGCGTGCGCATGGCCGGTCTCGCGGAAGTCCGCCCACTCCTCGACCGCCGGTGCCTGGCGGGAGGAGGAGACGCACATGACCTCGATCTCGCCCTCCCTGTATCTCGCGTAGTACAACGGCACACCGATCGAATCGCGCCAGTGCGCGAGCGTGTCCGCCACCATGCTGCGACGTTTCTGCTGTGCTCCGCCGTGGGCCAGCCGCTCCGCGGCGGCACCGAGGAAGAACAGCCCCTTGTCCCGGTGCAGATAGCCCTCGTGCACCAGCGTGCGCAGCAGGTGGTAGGCGGTGGGCAGCGCGAGGCCGGTCTCTCGCGCGAGCTGTTTGGCGGGGGCGCCGTAGGGGTGCGAGGCGACGGTCTCCAGCAGGCGCATGGCGCGCTGGACGGATCCGATGAGCGTGGCGGCGGGCGCGGCCGGGGGACGCGGTGCCGACCGGCCGGCGACGGGCGGCGATTCGCGGGCGCCCGCGGCGGGCGGGGGGCCGGGGCGGTTGGCCGCGGGCGCGCCGGCCTGGCTGGGAACGAGCGGGGACGGCGGTCGCTGGTAAGGGGGTGCGCAGGGACGCGGTGCGACGGCGGGTGCGGGGGGTGCTGCCGGTGCGGTGTCAACCATGGCCAAGGGGTCACTCCCGAAGCGCGAGGGGGGAGCCCGTGCGAGGGGTGGAGCACGGGATCTGCGCCTCCCACGGAGCCGGAGTCCGCGGGGGGTTCCGGACTTTAACGGGCCCGCCACCGCGCCCGGACCGCCCCGGACGGAAACTTCCCTCCCCCGAGGGAACCGCCCGTATCACCGCTGACCGGCGACCTGACGCCTCACCACCCGCTGCGGGACGAGGAGTTCCCCGAGAACCGGCGCACGACGTAGATCAGTCCGCCGACGAGGGCGACGAAGACCAGTGCCTTGAACAGCAGGCCGATCACGAACCCGACCACGCTCGCTATCAGGCCGCCGAACACGGCCAGGGCGATGACCGGCACCGCGACCCACTTCACCCACCACGGCAGCCCCGCGAAGATCTCTCGCATCGCCTCGTCCTTTGCGTTCTCGTGCGTTGTCTGTGATACGCACTCGATGCTAGGGCCGCGAGGGGCCTGAGCGGGGGTTTCGCATCCCTTGTCCTGCCCTGACCCGTCCCCTAGGGAACGCCGGGGCCGGGCTCACGCCTCGGGCGGAGAGAACACGACGAGCACCCTGAGATCCTCGCTGATGTGGTGGAACCGGTGCGGGACCCCGGCGGGCACGTACACGACACTGCCCCGCGCCACCTGGGTCGTCTCCGGGCCGACCGTGAGCGAGGCCCGGCCGCTGACCACGAGGTACACCTCGTCCTGGCCGTGCGGCTGCTGCGGGTCGTGCCCGCCCGCGTCGAGGGCGTACAAGCCGACCGACATGTTCCGCTCGCGCAGGAACTGCAGGTAGGCCCCCTCGTTGGCGGCGCGCTCCGCCTCCAGGTCGTCCAGCCGGAATGCCTTCATCGCCGCCGCCGTCCTCGCCTCACTGCTCGCCGCTCCCCTGCTCCCCGTGGCCCGCCCGCCGCCGTCCGGCCGGGTTCCGTCCGGTCTGCCACGATCAGACACATGAGGAATTTCCTAGTCAAGACGATCGCCAACGCCGGTGCCCTGGCGGTCGCGGTATGGGCGCTCGACAAGATCACCCTGACCGGTGACGGCACCGCCAGGAAGGCCGGCACGCTGATCGTCGTCGCGTTGATCTTCGGCCTGGTCAACTGGCTGGTCAAGCCGATCGTGAAGGTACTCACCTTCCCGCTGTTCATCCTGACCCTGGGACTGATCACCCTGGTCGTGAACGCGCTGATGCTGCTGCTGACCTCCTGGGTGTGCGGAAAGCTCGATCTGAGCTTCCATGTGGACGGTTTCTGGACGGCCGTCCTCGGTGGTCTGATCGTCTCCGTCGTCTCCTGGGCGCTGCACGTCGTCCTGCCCGACGAGGACTGATCGCGCCATGACCTACCGCGTCTGTTTCGTGTGCACCGGCAACATCTGCCGCTCCCCGATGGCCGAATCCGTCTTCCGCGCGCGCGTGGCGGAGGCCGGCCTGGAGGAACTGGTGGCGGTCGACAGCGCCGGCACGGGCGGCTGGCACGAGGGCGAGCCGGCCGACCCGCGCACCGTCTCGGTCCTGGAAGAGCACGGTTACGACAGTGCGCACACGGCCCGCCGGTTCCTGCCGTCGTGGTTCGCCCGGCTCGACCTGGTGATAGCCCTGGACACCGACCACCTCAGGGCCCTGCGCCGGCTCGCGCCCACCGAGGAGGACGCGCGCAAGATCCGCCTGCTGCGCTCCTACGACCCCGGCGCCGGCGCCGACCTCGACGTCCCGGACCCGTACTACGGGGGCCGGGACGGCTTCGCGGAGTGCCTTGAGATGGTGGAGGCGGCGAGTACGGGGCTGCTCGCCGCTGTACAGGACGAACTGGAAGGACGGGCCGCATGAGCGAGGGCACGAGGAGCGAGGACCGAACGGGCGACGGTACGCGCGCGGTACGGGCGGGACTGCCCGAGCCGGTCAAGCACGAGCCGACCCTGCCCGGACCGGTGTTCGCGGCCCACTTCCACCTGCCCGGTGAGGTGTCGGGACCGTACGCGTACGGCCGTGACGACAATCCGACCTGGACCCTGCTGGAGCGCGCCATAGGCGAGCTGGAGGCCCCGGGCCGGGAGGACGTCGAGACGCTGGTCTTCGCCTCCGGCATGGCGGCGATCTCCTCCGTGCTGTTCTCCCAGCTGCGCGCCGGGGACGCGGTCGTGCTGCCCTCCGACGGCTACCAGGTGCTGCCGATGGTCGGCGCCCAGCTGGAGGCCTACGGCATCGAGGTGCGCACCGCGCCGACCGGCGGCGACGCCCAGCTGGAGGCGCTGGACGGGGCGCGACTGCTGTGGATCGAGTCTCCGTCGAACCCCGGGCTCGACGTGTGCGACATCCGGCGGCTGACGGAGGCGGCCCACGCGCGGGGCGCGCTGGTCGCCGTGGACAACACACTGGCCACCCCGCTCGGGCAGCGCCCGCTGGAGCTGGGTGCCGACTTCTCCGTGGCCAGCGGTACCAAGCAGCTCACCGGGCACGGTGATGTCCTGCTGGGCTATGTCGCCGGCCGCGGCGCCGAGACGATGGCCGCCGTACGCCGCTGGCGCAAGATCGTCGGCGCGATCTCCGGGCCCATGGAGGCATGGCTCGCGCACCGGTCCATCGCCACGCTCCAGCTGCGCGTCGACCGGCAGAACGCCACCGCTCTCGCGGTCGCCGAGGCGCTGCGGCAGCGGCCCGAGGTCTCCGGACTGCGCTACCCGGGCCTGCCCGACGACCCCTCGCACGCGATCGCGGCGCGGCAGATGCGCCGCTACGGCTGTGTCGTCTCCTTCACGCTGCCCACGCGCGCGCGTGCCGAGCGTTTCCTTGAGGCCCTGCGCCTGGTGGAGGACGCGACGAGCTTCGGCGGGGTGCGGTCCACGGCCGAGCGGCGCCGCCGCTGGGGCGGGGACGACGTGTCGGAGGGCTTCGTCCGGATGTCCGTCGGCGCGGAGGACCCTGAGGACCTGGTGGCCGACGTGCTGCGTGCCCTGGACGAGTCCGCCGGGTAGCCGCTCGCACGCCTGGTCGCCGCGGCTGCCGGACGGTCCGAGCCTCCCCCCTCGTGGCTCGGACCGCCTGCGGTCCTCGGGTGGGAAGACCGCCCGAACCAGGCTAGTTGACTCTGCGTCAGTGTCCAATCACGGTAGCGACAGGGACCTATCGGCATATTTATAGTTGGCTCCTGCCCGGCGGCCGGCGAAGGGCGAGGAGGCAGGGACAGGGGAGGGCACGCCATGGATCTGGCCTTGCTGCGAACCTTCGTCACCGTGCACCGGGCTGGTTCCTTCACCCGCGCCGCCGCTCTGCTCGGCCTCTCCCAGCCCGCCGTCACCTCGCAGATCCGCACGCTCGAGCGCCAGCTCGGCAGGCCGCTCTTCCTCCGTCAGGCGCGCGGGGTGACCCCGACGACCGTCGGCGACGAACTCGCGCACCGGGCCGCACCGCATCTCGACGCCCTGGTGGAGATAGCCGAAGGCGGGCTGGACGACGACCAGACGTCGCGGACGCTGCATCTGGCCGGCCCGCCGGAGTTCACCGCCGAACGCGTGCTGCCCGCCCTCACCGGTCTGACCGGCGACGACGGCCGGGCCCTCGCGCTGCGCGTCTCCTTCGGCGCCGCCGAGGAAACGCTGGAGGGTCTGGCCTGCGGCCGGCACGACCTGGCCGTCAGCACGACCAGACCGCGCGGGAACCTGCTCACCGCCACTCCGCTGTGCGACGAGGAGCACGTACTGGTCGCCGCCCCGCACTGGGCGGAGCGCATCGGGCCGGACAGCGTGCGGCTGAAGGGGGCGCCGGCCCTGGAGGACCTGCCCGTCGTGGAGGTCCACGAGTCGCTGCCGCTCGTCTCGCGCTACTGGACCTCCGTCTTCGACTGCCGGCCGGCCGCCACGGGCACGGTGATCGCCCCCGACCTGCGGGCCGTGCTCTCCTGTGTGATCGCCGGTGCCGGGTTCGCGGTGCTGCCCCGCTATCTGTGCGCGCCGGCCCTGGAGCGGGGCGCGATCGTCACCCTGCTCGACCCGCTGGTGCCTCCGTTGCGCACGTACTTCCTGGTGGTGCGGACCGGCACCCTCGCCCTGCCCAGTGTCGCGCGGGCCCACGAGTGGCTCCGGCGCGCGGCCGCGGCCTGGTGCTGACGCCGCCCGGGTGGGGTGCGCGCGCAGCGGTCGGCGCGTGACGCTTTGCGATGTTTCACGTGGAACCAGCGGGGCCACATTTCTCCCATGACCGTCCGACCCGTGGTCAAGCGCACCGCCCGCGCCGTTCTCCTGGACGGTGACGACCTGATCCTGATCAAGCGCACCAAGCCCGGCGTCGATCCCTACTGGGTCACTCCCGGTGGCGGGGTCGAGCCCGGGGACTCGACCGTCGTGGACGCCCTGCACCGGGAGGTGTACGAGGAACTCGGCGCCAAGATCACCGACGTGGTGCCGTGTTTCGTGGACACGGTGGAGCACATCGGCGAGGACTGCGGCTCGACCGGTGTGAAGGTGCAGCACTTCTTCGTCTGCCGGCTGGAGTCGATGGACCCCGCCCTGCGGCACGGCCCCGAAGTGGACGAACCGGCCGGGGAGTACGAGATCGTCCGCGTCCCGTTCACCCGTGTCGGCATCGCCTCCGTCCACCTCGTCCCGCTGTCCCTGCGCCACTACCTGGACGGGAACATCGAGGGCGTACGCGCCATGCACGCCCCCGACCTCGGCTGAGCACCCTCAGTACGCGCCGGCGAGCAGGTCGTCCACCGAGTCGTGCCGTATGCGGCCCGGCGGGATGCCGATGCCCCGGAGCGTCTGGACACCGCTGCGGATCATCGCGGCCGGGCCCGAGAGGTAGGCGTCGTAGCCGGGCCACGGCCCGTGCGCCCGTACGGCGTCGGGCAGCCGGATCCGCTCGTCCGTGACGGTCCGGACCGACAGCCAGGGATGGATCCGCCGGAGCCTGAGCAGGGTGTCGAGGTCGTACAGGCCGTGATCGGTGCGGGCGCCGTAGAAGACCTCGACCGGCCGGCGCTCGCCGTGCTCGGCCACGTCCTCCACCAGGGCCTTGATGGGGGCTATGCCGGTACCGCCGCCCAGGCAGAGCAGTCCGCTGTCCGTGGTGTGGTCGACGGTCATCGAGCCGGCCGGCGGCCCGAGGCGGATCACATCGCCGGGCCGGGCCCGGTGCACCAGGGCGTTGGACACCCAGCCCGCCGGGACGGCCTTCACATGGAACATGAGCAGTCCGTCCGAGCGGGGCGCGCAGGCGATGGAGTAGTGCCGCCACACCCGCGGCCACCACGGGGTCTCCACGCTGGTGTACTGGCCGGCGAGGAAGGGGTAGGGCTGGTCGGGCCGGACGGTCAGGACCGCGATGTCGGGGGCGCGCAGGTCGTGGCCGACGATCTCGGCCTGCCACCAGGCCGGGCCACGCAGTTCGTCCTCCGCCGCCGCATCGATCATGACCTGGGAGAACAGGGTGTAGGCCCGGACCCAGGCGGCTTCGGTCCCGGGGTCCCAGACGGCGGTGGCATACCTGCTCAGTGCGCCGATGAGGCACTCTCCCAGGGCCGGATAGTGCTCGGCACGCGCCCCGTACTTGCGGTGTCCGCGCCCCAGGCCGCGCAGGTGGCCGAGGAGGACCGGAGTGTCGTCCAGGTGCTCGGCCGCGGTGAGCAGCGCCTTCAGCAGGCGCTCCCGCTGGACGTCCACCGCGGCCGGGAACAGGGAGCGCAGTTCGGGGTGCCGGACGAAGAGGAGAGCGTAGAAATAGGAGGTGACCTGGTCGGCGACGGGAGTGATCTCGGTCAGCGTGCGGCGGATGAGGCGGGCATCGGCGCTCTCCTGAGCGCCCGGCGGCGGAGACGGGGGTGCCGTGCGCGGCATGAACCAGCCCTCCCCGTCCGGCTTGCCGTTCTCCCCCGGCGTGCTGATCGCAGCATCCATGGTGTGCCCTCGCCTCGAACGTCGTCTGGTCGGTACGTCGACTACCGTGTCAGTCCCACCAGTTCATAGGCTCCCCACAGGTCCCGTCCCGAGTAGGAGTGGGTGGCGAGACCCGTCAGGTGGGCATCGGCATTGACCGCCACGGACACCGGCACGGCGGCGAACAGGTCCTTGTCGGACGATGAGTCGCCGTACGCCACACAGTCCGCCCGAGTCACCCCGAACTCCGCGCAGAGCCGGTCCGCGATGGTCACCTTGGCCGCCGCGTTGAGGACCCCGGCCGGGTCGACGGGCTCGGCGAACGGCACGGCCGGGAAACGGGAGCCATGGGCCGCGTGGGCTCCCCATTCCAGCAGGCGTTCGACGAAGAAGGAGGGCGAGAGAGACACCACCGCGCAGTACTCGCCCGCACTCCTGATCTCCGCCCAGACCTCGCGGATCCGGGCCAGCCAAGGAGCCGTCTGGAACGCGGCCCGCACATGCGCCTCGGTCAGACCGGCCCACAGGTCGTACACCTGCGCGGCATACTCCGGTGGACCGATCCGTCCGTCCGCGATCGCCCGCTCCAGCTCCATCGTCTCGGTCACCAGGCCCAACTGACGCGATATCTCCAAGGGAGCGGTCGTCCCGTGCAGCAACGTGCCGTCCAGATCGAAGAGGTGAAGTCTCGTCATGGCGCCGAGGCTAGTGGGCCGATCAATGTTTCACGTGAAACACCGCACAGCTGACCGATGGCTGTACGGATGTCCATGAGATGGCCAAAAGAACGTGCGTCTGCATCGAAACAGGTGGACGGCGGGGGCGCCGTTCGGACAGCCTGACCTGCGTGCCAACTCCTTCCCTCACCACTCTGCCCATCCGTCGCCTGACGCTCCGCGATCTCGCCGCCTGCGCCGACCTGTCCGAAGACCGGGGGTGGCCACGCGAGGAACACAAGTGGGGCTTCCTCCTCACCGCCGGGAAGGGATACGGCATCGACGACCCCGAGGGCGGTCTCGTCGCCGCGTGCGTCGTCACCGAGTACGGCGGGTGGGGGCGGCCGGAACTCGGCGCCATCGGCATGGTCCTGGTGGCCGGACGCCATGCGCGCCAAGGAGTAGGCCGCCGCTTGATGCGGCACGTCGTCTCGGTCATGGGAAGCACTCCGCTGACCCTGCACGCCACCCCCAACGGCCGGCCTCTCTACGAAGAGCTGGGCTTCAAGGTGACGGGCCGGGCCGAGATGCTGAGGGGCCGCTTCACTCCCGGCGGACCGGAGTCCGGGGTCGTCACGCGCGCCGCCACCGCGGAGGACCTCCCGGCGATCGTGCGCCTCGACGAGGAGGTGTTCGGCACCGATCGCACCCCTCTCATCACCCGGCTGCCCGCCTTCGCAGACCAGCTGCGGGTCGCCGAGGAGGAAGGCCGGCTCATCGGCTACACCGCCGCGTGGCCCAACATGGACACCCATGTGGTCGGCCCGCTGATCGCGAGGGACACGGAGACCGCCAAGGCGCTGATCGCCTCGCTGGCGGCCCGTACCGAACGCCCGCTGCGCACCGACATCGACGTGCGTCATGGCGAACTGCTGGACTGGGCGAAGGAGCGGGGGCTGGCCTCCGTGGCCTTCAACTCGGTGATGACCTACGGCATCACCGAGCTGCCGGGGGACTGGACCCGGCGGTTCGCCCCGCTGACGGTAGCCGCCGGCTGAACCGTGTGATGCGCGCCGGCCCCGCCGCTCGGAGCGGCGGGGCCGGCGTGACCGGGTCCGACCCGCGGGTCAGGCGAGCGCCTGTACGGCCGCGGCGGCGAACCCGTGGTCCTGCTCCGGCGCACCGCCGCCGACGCCGATCGCGCCGATCAGCCGGCCGTCCCGGTGGACGGGCAGGCCGCCCGCGATGAACAGCAGGGGCCGGTCGAGGGCCGTGGGCAGGGTGTGGAACGGGCCGCCGGGCTGGACGGCGTCGACGAGGTCGGCGGTGGGCGCGTTCAGCTGGAGCGCCGTGTAGGCCTTGCGGGTGCTGGTCTCGCCGGAGATCAGCACGGCCCGGTCGTCCCGGCGGAAGGCGAGCAGGTGGCCACCGGCGTCCAGGACGGTGACGCTGACGGTGACTCCGGCGCCCTCGGCCGCCCGGCGGGCCGTGGTGACGAGCAGCTCGGCGTCCTCGGTGGTGAGCGGCGTGACGGCGGTGGTGCTCATGGAGCTGTCTCCTTGGATGGTGCTGGGTGAGTACTCGCCGTACCGGGGCGGGGCCCCGGTACGGACGTCTGCGGGGGATACGGGGTCCGGCGCACGTGGGGCGACGGCTCAGTGGTGGACGGGAGCCCGGTGGTCCGCCGGCGTACCGGAGGCGGCCACACTGCCGCGCGCGGCGTCGCGGCGCTCCAGGGCGGCGGAGAGGACGGCGAGGAGCAGGGCGGCGGCGGCGAGGACGGCACCGACCCAGTTGGGGGACGTGTAGCCGAAGCCGGCCGCGATCACCACGCCGCCGAGCCAGGCGGACAGGGCGTTGCCCAGGTTGAAGGCGCCGATGTTCACCGCGGACGCGAGCGTCGGGGCGCCGTGCGCCTGGTCGAGGACGCGCTTCTGCAGCGGCGGTACGGTGGCGAAGCCCAGGGCGCCGATCAGCGCGATGGTCACCGCGGCCGCGATCTTGTTGTGCGCGGTGAGCGTGAACAGTGCCAGGACGACGGCCAGGGCGCCCAGGGAGACGTACAGCATCGGCATCAGGGCGCGGTCGGCGAACTTGCCGCCGACGAGGTTGCCGCCGACCATGCCGAGGCCGAACAGGACCAGCAGCCAGGTCACCGAGCCGTCGGAGAACCCGGCGATGTGGGTCATCATCGGCGCGATGTAGGTGATGGCCGCGAAGACTCCGCCGAAGCCGAGGACGGTCATCGCCATGGCGAGCAGGACCTGGGCGTTCTTGAAGGCGGCCAGCTCGTGGCGCAGCCGCACCCCCTCGGGGCTGGGCAGCTCGGGGACGAGCTTGGCGATACCGGCGAGCCCGATGACGCCGAGGCCGGCGACGATGCCGAAGGTGACGCGCCAGCCGATGCTCTGCCCGATGAGCGTGCCCAGCGGGACGCCGACGACATTGGCGACGGTCAGGCCGGTGAACATCATGGCGATGGCGCCGGCCTTCTTGTGCGGTGCGACCAGTTCCGCCGCGACGACCGAGCCGATGCCGAAGAAGGCGCCGTGGGCGAGGGAGGCGATCACGCGTCCGAGCAGCATGACCGCGAAGGCCGGGGCGACGGCGGAGAGCAGGTTTCCGGCGACGAAGAGGCCCATGAGCAGCATCAGCATGCGCTTGCGCGGGACCTTGGTGCCGAGCACGGTCATGATCGGGGCACCGATGACCACGCCGAGGGCGTAGCCGGTCACGAGCAGGCCCGCCGTGGGGATGGAGACCCCGAAGTCGTCCGCGACCTCGGGCAGCAAGCCCATGATCACGAACTCGGTCGTTCCGATTCCGAAGGCCCCGATCGCGAGGGCCAGGAGCGCGAGAGGCATGTGGGGGTACACCTTCCAGGATTGCAGGAGCGCTTTGCCTGCCTTCACAATAATTGCAAGCGCTGGCTAAATGCAACTGCCGACTATTGCGCCGGTGCTCTACTCTTGTGGTGGAGCCGCTCCGGGACGGAGGAAACGCCAATGACAGCGACGGACCCCGCGCTCACCGCCCTCGCCCAGGGCTGGTGCGCCCTTTCCGCCCTGCACGGAAGGATCGAGGCGCACATCGAGCGCGCCCTGCAGGCCAAGCACGACCTCAGCGTGCGCGAGTACTCACTGCTGGACGTGCTCAGCAGGCAGCACACCGGTGAGGGCGGGCATCTGCAGATGAAGCAGGTCGCCGACGCGGTCGTCCTCAGCCAGAGCGCCACCACCCGCCTGGTGACCCGGCTGGAGAACCGCGGCCTGCTCGAGCGCTACCTCTGCCCCACCGACCGGCGCGGCATCTACACCAACGTCACCGAGGCAGGCCTGCGCCTGCTGGAGGAGGCGCGGCCCACCAATGACGCCGCTCTGCGCGAGGCGCTGGACGCCGCCGCCAAGAACCCCGAACTGGCCCCGCTGGTCCGGGTGGTGGAGTCGCTGAGCGTCCCCGCATAGGGTGCGCGCATGGGAGATCTTGAGATACGCGCCGCGACCGCCGACGACCTTCCGGCGATCGTCGCGATGCTCGCCGACGATCCGCTCGGTGCCCAGCGCGAGTCGCCCGACGACCTGACGCCGTACCGCGCGGCGCTGGAACGGCTCGTCGCCGACCCGAACCAGCACCTTGTCGTCGCCGTGCGCGAAGGCCGTGTGATCGGGACCCTGCAACTCACGGTCATCCCGGGGCTTTCGCACCGGGGCGCCACCCGCGCGCTCATCGAGGCCGTGCGCATCCACGCCGACGAGCGGGGCAGTGGGCTGGGCAGCCGTCTGATCGAGTGGGCGATCGACACCTCCCGGCGGCTGGACTGCCGGCTGGTGCAGCTCACGTCCGACAAGGCGCGCACCGATGCCCACCGCTTCTACGAACGACTGGGCTTCACTGCCTCGCACGAGGGCTTCAAACTGCGGCTCTGACCGTGCCGCAGCACGCCAGAACGGCCCAAGGGGTGTGTTTCACGTGAAACACACCCCCTCCGGTCCGGTCAAGGACTAGCGGATGCCCCGCCATCCCTCCGGGTCCACGCCACCGGGCACCGGGGCCTCGGGGTCGTACGGCTGCCGAGTGAACACGAACGAGCCGAGATCGAGATGGCTCAGGGAACCGTCCGGCCGCCGTACGGGCCGCAGCAGCTCACCGGCGTAATAGCCCTCCAGCCCGGTCCAGGTGCCGTCACCGTTGGCGCGGAGCCGGGCCTTGCGGCCTCCACCGGTCAGCGGTGCCAGGGAGATCAGGCCGTCGGCGGTCGCACGCAGGCCGAACGCCTGGGTGCCCCAGTACCACTGCCCCACCAGCTCCAGCAGCGCCGGGTCGACCTCGCGCAGGGGCCGCCAGGGTTCGGGGATGCGGGGTTCCGCCTCGGCGACGATCCGGACCAGGTCCGCCGCCACGGCACCCGGCAGCGGCCCGCTGGTGCAGTTGGTGAGCACCACCGCGGCGACATCGTCCTCCACGCTGATGCTCAGGTTCGCCAGGAAGCCCGGCAGCGAACCGGAGTGCCCGACGAGCAACCGGCCGTTCCGGTGCTGGATCTGCATCCCCAGGCCGTATGTGGCCCCGTCCACCACGTCCGTGCTCTCGGCCGGGGCCGCGGCGGTCCGCATCTCCGCCACCGACCGCGCGCCGAGCACCCGGTCGTCTCCCCGGGCCAGGAACGCGGCGAACCGCGCCAGGTCCCCGGTCGTCGACCAGAGCTGGCCGGCCGGTGCCATCCGGCCCAGATCCTCCACCGGCTCGGGCAGCAGCGCGTCGGCCCACGGATGCACGGCCCATCCGCCCGCGTGCGGTGCCTGGGGCCGCGTGCTCGTCCGGTGCAGGCCGAGCGGTTCCAGGATCTCGTCACGCAGCACGTCCTCCCAGGCGGCGCCGCGCATCTCCGCCACCAGGGCACCGAGCAGGGTGTAGCCCGTATTGGAGTAGTGGTGCCGCCGGCCGACGGGGTGCAGCAGGGGCTGTTCGCCCAGCACATCGCTCAGCTCGGGCCGCAGCGAGCCGGGGGTCCGCTCCCACCAGGGGGCGGGGGTCTCGGCCGCCAGCCCCGCGGTGTGGGCGAGGAGTTGCGCGATGGTCGCCTCTCCCACGCCAGTGCCCGGCAGGTGCTTCTCCAGCGGATCCCCGAGATCGAGCCGACCCTCGTCGCGCAACCGCAGCACCAGCACGGCGGTGAAGGTCTTGGTGATGGACCCGATCCGGTACTGCACGGTCTCGTCCGGTGCGTGCCCGCCCACGCAGGTCCGCGCCCCGTGCCAGACCGCCTGCCCGTCCCGCACCACGGTCGCCACCAGCGAGGGAGCCCGCCCTTCGGTCTGCGCGACGGCGATCCGATGCAGCAACGCGCGCCGCGTGGCCGGCAACAGGGCTTCCTGATGTGTCGTCATGCCCCCAGTCCACCCGGTGACCACGGTGGCCGTCGAATCCATCACCCCCGGTCCGGGCGACCGCGTATGCCGGGCCCCCTCCGTGCCGGTCCCCCTGTGCCGTCGTCCGTCGGAGCCGGCACGGCCGTGGCCTCATTCATCCGGTCATCATGCGGAAAAGCGGCCGTGTGACCGCACGACCGCTGTCAGACGGAGAAGGGGGCACAGGGACCTACGCGTCGGCCGGTCAGGTCTGGGCCATGTCCACGAAACGGGAGTAGTGGCCCTGGAAGGCGACCGTGATGGTGGCCGTGGGGCCGTTTCGGTGCTTGGCGACGATCAGGTCGGCCTCGCCCGCACGCGGGGACTCCTTCTCGTACGCGTCCTCGCGGTGCAGCAGGATGACCATGTCGGCGTCCTGCTCGATGGAGCCGGACTCACGCAGGTCGGAGACCATCGGCTTCTTGTCGGTGCGCTGTTCGGGACCACGGTTGAGCTGGGAGAGCGCGATGACCGGGATCTCCAGCTCCTTGGCGAGCAGCTTGAGGTTACGGGACATGTCCGAGACCTCCTGCTGACGGCTCTCGGCGCGCTTGGAGCCGCCGGACTGCATCAGCTGGAGGTAGTCGATGACGACCAGCTTCAGGTCGTTGCGCTGCTTCAGGCGACGGCACTTGGCCCGGATCTCCATCATCGACAGGTTCGGGGAGTCGTCGATGTAGAGGGGCGCGGCCGACACGTCCGGCATCCGGCGGGCCAGGCGTGTCCAGTCCTCGTCGGTCATCGTGCCGGACCGCATGTGGTGCAGGGCGACCCGGGCCTCGGCGGACAGCAGGCGCATCGCGATCTCGTTGCGCCCCATTTCGAGCGAGAAGATCACGCTCGGCAGGTTGTGCTTGATCGACGCCGCCCGCGCGAAGTCCAGCGCGAGCGTCGACTTACCCATGGCGGGGCGGGCCGCGATGACGATCATCTGGCCGGGGTGGAGACCGTTCGTGAGGGAGTCGAAGTCGGTGAACCCGGTGGGCACGCCCGTCATCTCGCCGCTGCGCGAGCCGATCGCCTCGATCTCGTCGAGGGCGCCCTCCATGATGTCGCCGAGCGGGAGGTAGTCCTCACTGGTGCGCTGCTCGGTGACGGCATAGATCTCGGCCTGCGCGCGGTTGACGATCTCGTCCACGTCGCCGTCGGCCGCGTAACCCATCTGTGTGATGCGCGTACCGGCCTCGACCAGGCGGCGCAGGACGGCGCGCTCGTGGACGATCTCCGCGTAGTACTCGGCGTTGGCCGCCGTCGGGACGGTCTGGACGAGGCTGTGCAGATACGCGGCGCCGCCGACCTTGTTGATCTCGCCGCGCTTGGTCAGCTCGGCGGCGATGGTGATCGGGTCCGCGGGCTCGCCCTTGGCGTAGACGTCCAGGATGGCCTGGTAGATCGTCTCGTGCGCGGGCTTGTAGAAGTCGTGGCCCTTGAGGATCTCCACGACGTCGGCGATGGCGTCCTTGGACAGCAGCATGCCGCCCAGCACGGACTGCTCGGCGTCCAGATCCTGCGGCGGAACGCGCTCGAAGGCGGCGGCGCCGTCCCAGGACCCGTTCTCGCGGCCCCGGTCGTGCTGCTCGTCCCGCCCACGGCCGCCGTCACCCCGCCGGCGGGAGGCCGGCAGACGATCGCTGGGTCCGCTGTCGGCCCACGGATCGTCCAAGGGCTCGGAAATGCTCACCGAGCCACCTCCTCCCGTCCGCACGGCGGACCTCGCCGTGGCCTCTTTTGTACGGCACGACACTGACAAATCGAGAAGCCCTGCTCCGGTTCTCGCGCGTCGGATTCGTGGCGGTTCCCGGGCCGGGAGAGGGTCGCTCGCCGGGCCGTGGGAAGGAGTGGGCGCCGCACCACGGTAGGCCCGTCGGCACCGTCAGCCAATCTGGTTATCCACAGGCCATGTGGACGACCGGCCCGATGCTGTGGAGAACTCGCCGAAACCTGTGCACGACCCGGTGGACAGCCCTGTGAACAAGCCCTCGATCTTCTCGGCACCACTGCTCTGACCTGCCCTTTTACGATCCACCGGCTGTGCAGAAGAAAAACTTCCGCAGTCGGGCCAAGATCGCTTCGAACGGTACCCGAAAGGACACACCCCGAGAGGAGAAGTAAGGATCACCAAGCGGTTGCGTCACTTACCTGTGGACGATTAGATTGATGCGCATGACACAGGCCCCAGAGATCCCCCAGGCCGTCCGGCGGCGGCACGACCGAGAGATCGTCGCGCTGGCCGTCCCGGCCTTCGGTGCCCTGGTCGCCGAGCCGCTTTTCGTCATGGCCGACAGTGCGATCGTCGGCCACCTCGGGACCGCCCAGCTCGCCGGTCTCGGCGTCGCCTCGGCGCTTCTGACAACCGCCGTGAGCGTCTTCGTCTTCCTCGCCTACGCCACCACCGCCGCCGTGTCCCGTCGCGTCGGCGCCGGTGATCTCCCGGCGGCGATCCGGCAGGGCATGGACGGCATCTGGCTGGCGCTGCTGCTCGGCCTCGCCGTCATCGCCGTCGTCCTTCCGCTGGCCCCCGGCATCGTGGATCTCTTCGGGGCCTCGCCCACCGCGGCGCCTTACGCCATCAGCTATCTGCGCGTCTCCTCGTTGGGCATCCCCGCGATGCTCATCGTCCTGGCCGCGACCGGCGTGCTGCGCGGCCTGCAGGACACCAGGACCCCGCTCTACGTCGCCATCGCCGGGTTCGTCGCCAACGCCGCCCTCAACGTCGGGCTCGTCTACGGCGCCGGGCTCGGCATCGCGGGTTCGGCCTGGGGGACGGTCGTCGCGCAGTGCGGCATGGCCGCCGTCTATCTGACGGTGGTGGTCCGGGGAGCCCGCCGGCACGGCGCCTCCCTCCGGCCCGACGCCGCCGGTATCCGGGCCTCGGCCCAGGCCGGTGTCCCCCTGCTGGTCCGTACGCTCTCCCTGCGGGCGATGATCATGATCGCCACGGCGGTCGCGGCACGGCTCGGAGACGCCGACATCGCCGCGCACCAGGTCATCCTCTCGCTGTGGAACCTTCTGTCCTTCGCGCTCGACGCGATAGCGATCGCGGGACAGGCCATCATCGGCCGCTATCTCGGCGCGGACGACGCCCAAGGCGCGCGTCAGGCCTGTCGCCGCATGGTCCAGTGGGGCATCGCGACCGGCGTCCTGCTGGGCATGCTCGTCGTCGTCGCCCGGCCGCTCTTCCTGCCGCTGTTCACCAGTGACTCCGGGGTGAAGGACGCCGCGCTGCCGGCCCTGCTGCTGGTGGCACTGGCGCAACCGGTCTGCGGGATCGTCTTCGTCCTGGACGGGGTCCTGATGGGCGCGGGCGACGGGCCCTATCTGGCGTGGGCGATGGTCGCCACCCTGGCGGTGTTCGCTCCGGTGGCCCTGCTGGTGCCCACGCTCGGCGGCGGACTCACCGCGGTGTGGGCGGCGATGGCCCTCATGATGACGGTTCGCATGCTGACCCTGTGGCTGCGGACGCGATCGGGCCGCTGGATCGTGACGGGCGCGACCCGCTGACCACTGCGTCCACCGGTCACGTCACCACGTCGGAGGTACTGCCGTGCAGGTGTCCCGTTGACCGTTTCACGTGAAACATACCGCGGTGAACGCCCCGGCCATGGGGAACCCGGTCATGCCAGAGGGGCCGCATCCTGCACGGATGCGGCCCCTCTCAACGGCTCACACGAGCGTTGCGATCACGCGGCGGTCAGGCCGCGACGACCTCGATGTTGACCTTGGCGGCAACCTCGGGGTGCAGACGCACGGACGTCTCGTGGGCGCCCAGGGTCTTGATCGGAGCGCCCAGCTCGATGCGGCGCTTGTCGACCTCGGGGCCACCGGAAGCCTTGATCGCGGACGCGATGTCGGCCGGGGTGACGGAACCGAAGAGACGGCCGGCGTCGCCGGAGCGGACGGCCAGGCGGACCTTGACGCCCTCGAGCTGGGCCTTGACCTGGTTGGCCTGCTCGATGGTCTGGATCTCGTGGATCTTGCGGGCGCGGCGGATCTGCTCGACGTCCTTCTCGCCACCCTTGGTCCAGCGGATAGCGAACTTCCGCGGGATCAGGTAGTTGCGAGCGTAACCGTCCTTGACGTCGACGACGTCGCCCGCGGCACCGAGGCCGGAGACCTCGTGGGTGAGGATGATCTTCATGAGTCGGTCACCCTTCCCTTATCGCGCGGTGGAGGTGTAGGGCAGCAGCGCCATCTCACGGCTGTTCTTGACGGCCGTGGCGACGTCACGCTGGTGCTGCGTGCAGTTGCCGGTCACGCGGCGGGCACGGATCTTGCCGCGGTCGGAAATGAACTTCCGCAGCATGTTCGTGTCCTTGTAGTCCACGTACGTGACCTTGTCCTTGCAGAAAGCGCAGACCTTCTTCTTCGGCTTGCGCACAGGCGGCTTCGCCATGGTGATTCTCCTGTGTGATCAAGAAGTGGGGGTACGACCCACCCTCGGCCCGGACCGGCCCGGAAGGCCTGGCCCGAAGGCTTAGAAGGGGGGTTCGTCCGAGTAGCCGCCACCGCCGCCGGAGCCGCCGCCCCAGCCGCCGCCGCCCTGGTTGCCGCCACCGGCGGGAGCGCCGGTCGCCCAGGGGTCGTCGGCCGGAGCGCCGCCGCCCTGACCGCCGCCGGGGCCACCGCCCCAGCCGCCGCCCTGGCCGCCACCGCCGCCGCTGTAACCGCCCTGGCCACCGCGGCCACCGCCACCGGCGGTCT
The DNA here is from genome assembly GCF_055583025.1 of Streptomyces sp. NPDC104831. Taxonomy (NCBI): domain Bacteria; kingdom Bacillati; phylum Actinomycetota; class Actinomycetes; order Kitasatosporales; family Streptomycetaceae; genus Streptomyces; species Streptomyces sp. NPDC104831. The sequence goes on along the minus strand of NZ_JBVJOT010000005.1, from coordinate 90,314 downwards.
TGGTGACCTTGGCCGTGGCGTTGCGCAGGCTGGGGCCGACCTCGTCGACGTCCAGCTCGTAGACCGTGCGCTTGACGCCCTCGCGGTCCTCATAGGACCTCTGCTTCAGCCGGCCCTGCACGATGACGCGCATGCCTCGCTGGAGCGACTCGGCGACGTTCTCCGCCGCCTGACGCCAGACCGAGCAGGTCAGGAAGAGGCTTTCGCCGTCCTTCCACTCGTTCGTCTGACGGTCGAAGGTGCGGGGAGTGGACGCGACGCGGAACTTCGCGACCGCCGCACCGGACGGGGTGAAGCGCAGCTCGGGGTCGTCGACAAGATTGCCGATGACCGTGATGACGGTCTCGCCTGCCATGGGGGAACCTCTCGGCGGGTTTGCTGCTCTGGCTGCTTGGTTGCTGCTACTCGAATCCCGGGATCAGCTGAGCGCGGGGCTCAGTGGGTCTCGGGGCGGAGGACCTTGGTCCGCAGGACCGACTCGTTCAGGTTCATCTGGCGGTCGAGCTCCTTGACGACCGCAGGCTCGGCCTGCAGGTCGATGACCGAGTAGATGCCCTCGGGCTTCTTCTTGATCTCGTAGGCGAGACGACGACGGCCCCAGGTGTCGACCTTCTCGACCTTGCCGCCACCGTCACGGACGACGGACAGGAAGTTTTCGATCAGCGGGGAGACCGCACGCTCCTCGACATCGGGGTCGAGGATGACCATCACCTCGTAGTGACGCATGTGGAACCCACCTCCTTTGGACTCAGCGGCCACGGTCGTTCCGTGGCAGGAGGGTTGTGATGCGTACGCAACGGTATCGGCCGCCACTGACAGCCGGGGTTCCCCGGGGGGAGCCGGTCAGTGTGACCCGTACAGGTCTGGGCAGACACCACTGCAGACGGTACAGACTACCCGCACACCCGCTTCCGGTTGAAATCCGGCCGCCGGGACGGACAATCTGTACACAACGGGTGTGTACGGCGCTACGATGCGCCGCCTTCCGCAGGAGGTGCCCATGGCACAGGCATTGCAACCCAACACCGCCGGCTCCCTCTTCGCCTCGGACGGCAAGCCCCATCCGCTCCAGGACGCCCTGATGGCGGTGACGCTCGTCCTGGGCGTGCTGTCCTTCATCACGGCCTTCTTCCACAGCCTCCACCTGCTGACGTCGTGGGCGGGCCTGGTGGCGCTGTGCACCGGCGTGTACGGACAGTGGATCTCGGTGACCACGCGGGAGCGGTTCGGCCTGATCCTGGGCCTCGGTGCCGCGGGGGTCGGCTTCCTCATCGGCATGGCGCACGGTGGTCTGTTCGGTGGTGTCGTCGGCTGACTCCCCGGGCTGAAGGCCCGTATGCCCCAGTCGGGGCGCTCGCGAGGCGCAGTAGGCTTCGGCGCGAGAGCCGGAGCCCCTGAACCCATGGGGACACACCAGCCCGAGGAGCGCCCCGAATGACCCTGACCCTGAGGACCATCAGTCGCGAGCAGCATCTGGCCTTCATCCAGAGCCTGCCGGCGGCGAGCCACATGCAGGTCCCGGCCTGGGCCGATGTCAAGGCGGAGTGGCGCTCGGAGAACCTCGGCTGGTTCGACAAGAGCGGCCACATGGTCGGCGTGGGGCTGGTCCTGTACCGCCAGCTGCCCAAGATCAAGCGCTACCTCGCCTACCTCCCCGAGGGCCCGGTCATCAACTGGTACGCGCCGAACCTGGACGAGTGGATCCAGCCGATGCTGGCGCACCTGAAGCAGCAGGGCGCCTTCTCCGTGAAGATGGGCCCGCCCGTGATCATCCGCCGCTGGAACGCGGACACGATCAAGCGGGGCATCCAGGACCCGGACGTCAAGCGGCTGCGCGACCTGCAGGCCGACTTCATCGAGCCGCGCGCCTTCGAGGTGGCCGACAAGCTGCGCCGCATGGGCTGGCAGCAGGGCGAGGACGGCGGCGCCGGCTTCGGCGACGTGCAGCCCCGCTACGTCTACCAGGTGCCGCTGGCCAACCGCTCCCTGGAAGAGGTCCACAAGAACTTCAACCAGCTGTGGCGCCGCAACATCAAGAAGGCCGAGAAGGCCGGTGTCGAGGTCGTCCAGGGCGGCTACCAGGACCTGCCCGAGTGGCAGCGGCTGTACGAGATCACGGCCGTGCGCGACCAGTTCCGGCCGCGCCCGCTGTCGTACTTCCAGCGCATGTGGACCGCTCTCAACACCGAGGACCCCAACCGCATGCGGCTGTACTTCGCGCGCCACAACGGCGTGAACCTCTCCGCGGCGACGATGCTGATCGTCGGTGGGCACGTCTGGTACTCCTACGGCGCCTCCGACAACATCGGACGCGAGGTGCGGCCGTCGAACGCGATGCAGTGGCGGATGCTGCGCGACGCCTACGCGATGGGCGCCACCGTGTACGACCTGCGCGGCATCTCCGACTCGCTGGACGAGACCGACCACCTCTTCGGCCTGATCCAGTTCAAGGTGGGCACCGGCGGCCAGGCCGCCGAGTACCTCGGCGAATGGGACTTCCCGCTGAACAAGCTGCTCCACAAGGCGCTCGACATCTACATGTCGCGCCGCTGAGCCGCGCGGGCGTTTGATTCCATAGCCTTCACAGTTCTTCCCTCTCAGATCCACCGCAGCCACGAGAAAGGTCCCGGGTCCGGCCATGGCGCTCACGCTCTACGTCGATACCGCGCGCTGGCGGGCGCACCACAAGCACGTGCAGGAGCAGTTCCCAGGGCTCGTCCCGGTCTGCAAGGGCAACGGCTACGGCTTCGGACACGAACGGCTGTCGGAGGAGGCCACGCGGCTCGGTGCCGACCTGCTGGCCGTCGGCACGACGTACGAGGCCGCCCGCATCAAGGACTTCTTCGGCGGCGACCTGCTGGTGCTGACGCCGTACCGGCGCGGCGAGGAGCCCGTACCGCTGCCCGACCGGGTCGTCCGCTCGGTGTCCTCCGTCGACGGGGTCTACGGCCTCGTGGGCGCCCGTGTCGTCATCGAGGTGATGTCCTCGATGAAGCGGCACGGTGTCAGCGAGCACGACCTGCCGCAGCTGCACCAGGCCATAGAGAACGTCCGGCTGGAGGGCTTCGCCATTCATCTGCCGCTGGACCGCACCGACGGCTCGGACGCCGTCGAGGAGGTCATCGGCTGGATGGACCGGCTGCGCGCGGCGCGGCTGCCGCTGCACACGATGTTCGTCAGCCACCTCAAGGCGGAGGACCTGATCCGCCTCCAGCAGCAGTTCCCGCAGACCCGGTTCCGCGCCCGTATCGGCACGCGGCTGTGGCTCGGGGACCACGACGCCACCGAGTACCGCGGCGCGGTCCTCGACGTCACGCGCGTGGCGAAGGGCGACCGGTTCGGCTACCGCCAGCAGAAGGCGGCCTCCGACGGCTATCTGGTGGTCGTGGCGGGCGGTACGTCGCACGGCGTGGGTCTGGAGGCCCCGAAGGCCCTGCACGGCGTCATGCCGCGCGCCAAGGGCGTCGCCCGGGCCGGGCTGGCCACGGTCAACCGGAACCTCTCCCCGTTCGTCTGGGGCGGCAAGCAGCGCTGGTTCGCCGAGCCGCCGCACATGCAGGTGTCGATCCTGTTCGTGCCCTCGGACGCTCCCGAGCCGCAGGTCGGCGACGAGCTGGTGGCCCACCTGCGGCACACCACGACCCAGTTCGACCGCATCGTGGACCGCTGAGGCGGGTCACGACAGCCGGAAGGCCGTATCCGGGGTACCGGATACGGCCTTCCGCGCGTGTGCCCCACGCCGTCGGGGCACGCGCCGGTCTCAGGTCGCGCGGTCGTCGGGGGACGGGGTTCCGGGGCGGCCCCAGTCCACCGGAGGCGTCACGAGCCGGTCGGCATGCGCCGGCGGACCGGCCGGCGCTCCGAGTGCGAACACGTCCGCCGCGCCGTCGAGCACCCCGCCCGAGGGATCGTCGTCCCCGGAGCGGCGCACCACGTCCCGCTCCGGCATCAGGATGTCCCGTACGACGACGGCGCACAGGTACAGCGTGCCCAGCAGGTGCACCACGATCGCCCAGTGGTAGCCCTGGGTCGGCAGTCCCTTGTGGGCGTCTCCGCTCGTCGTGTAGGCGAGGTACATCCAGATGCCCAGGAAGTAGGCCACCTCGCACGCCTGCCAGATCAGGAAGTCCCGCCACTTGGGCCGGGCGAGGACCGCCAATGGCACCAGCCACAGGACGTACTGCGGCGAGTAGACCTTGTTGGTGAGGACGAAGGCGGCCACCATCAGGAAGGCGAGCTGGGCGAAGCGCGGCCGGCGCGGTGCGGTGAACGCCAGGGCGGCGATGCCGAGGAAGCACAGCACCACCAGCACGGTGGCCGCGTTGTTCACGAAGCCGGTGGTGGGCGGGTCGCTGGAGTTCTGCGCCCAGATCAGCCAGAAGGAACCGAAGTCGACGCCGCGCTCCTTGCTGAAGGTGTAGAACTTCGCCCATCCCTCGCGGATGTGGAAGCCCGTCGCGTCGTGCGTGAGCATCACGGGCAGGTTCACCACGAGCCAGGCGCCCACCGCGCCGGCCAGGGCCTGGAAGAACGCGCGCCATTTCCCGGCCCGCCAGCACAGCACCAGCAGCGGGCCGAGCAGCAGGAAGGGATACAGCTTGGCGGCCGTGGCGAGGCCCAGGAGGACGCCGAAGGCCAGGGCACGGCCGCGCGCCCACATCAGCATCGCGGCGGCCGTCAGCGCCACCGCGAGCAGGTCCCAGTTGATGGTCGCGGTCAGGGCGAAGGCGGGCGCCAGGGCGACCAGCAGGGCGTCCCAGGGGCGCCGGCGATGGGTGCGGGCCACGCACACGGCGATGACGGCGGCGCACACCATCAGCATCCCGGCGTTGACGAACCAGTACCACCGCTCCTGGTGCTGGATGGAGCCGCTGTGCGGGGTCAGCCAGGAGGCCACCTCCATGAACAAGCCGGTGAGCACCGGGTATTCGAGGTAGTCCATGTCGCCGGGCAGCTTGTCGAAGTACGGCACGAGATCGTCGGCGAAGCCGCGGCCCTGGTAGAGGTGCGGGATGTCCGAGTAGCAGGCGTGCGTGTACTGGCTGCTCGCGCCGAAGAACCAGGCGCTGTTGTAGCAGGGCGCCTTCTGGACCAGGCCGAGGGCGAACAGGCCGATCGCCACGAGTGCCACGACCCGCACCGGGGTCCACCAGGAGGTACCCGGCAGGGCTCGCCGCCCCATGGGGCCGCCGATCAGCTCACTGCCGGCGGCGGCGACCTCGTCCTCCCTGGTCGGCTGCACCGGTTCTGCCACGACGGACCGCACAAACTCGGGCTCGTGCGGGCTCGCGGGCGTCGTCTCTGCACTGGGCATGGGGCACATCCTGCCGTACCCGTCCGGGAAGCCGTACCCGTCCGGGAACACGCCACGGGCCGGGGGACCCCCCGGGGGGGGGGGGGCCGTGTTTTCCGTGAAACACCCCCCCTGGGTCGTCCCTCGCCCACCAAACCGGGAGGAAGCTGTGTGGGGGAAAAGAGG